>JAGOHA010000053.1 GCA_017996395.1 Acidobacteriota bacterium
TTGCCCATGCGCTGCATGTCCTGTTCGTGGTGCAGGGCGTGGATGATGCTGCCGGCGCCGAGGAAGAGCAGCGCCTTGAAGAAGGCGTGGGTCATCAGGTGCATGATCCCGGCGGCGAAGGCGGCCACGCCCAGCGCGGCGAACATGTAGCCGAGCTGGGAGATGGTCGAGTAGGCCAGCACCCGCTTGATGTCGCGCTGGAACAGGGCCATCAACGCGGCGGCCAACGCGGTGGTCACGCCGACGAAGCCCACCAGCTCCAGTGACACCGGCGCGCGCGTGAAGAGGAAGTTGCTTCGGGTCACCATGTACACACCCGCCGTCACCATGGTGGCGGCGTGGATCAGGGCGGAGACCGGCGTGGGGCCCTCCATGGCGTCGGGCAGCCAGACGTAGAGCGGGATCTGGGCGCTCTTGCCGCAGGCGCCGATGAAGAACATCAGGGTGATGGCCGAGAGGACGCCGAAATGGGCCTCGGCGGGGAGGTCCTTGACCAGACCGGCGAGCCGGCCGTAGTTGAAAGTGCCGAAGGTGGCAAACAGCAGCAGGACGCCCACGATGAAGCCGTAGTCGCCGACCCGGTTGACCACGAACGCCTTCTTGCCGGCGTCGCCGGCACTCTTCTTGTGAAAATAGAAGCCGATGAGGGCGTAGGAGCAGAACCCGACGCCTTCCCAGCCGAGGAACATCATCAGGTAATTGTTGCCCAGCACGAGAACGAGCATGGCGAACATGAACAGGTTCATGTAGCTGAAGAAGCGGTAGAACCCGGTGTCCTCCCACATGTAACCGACCGCGAACACGTGGATGAGAAGCCCCACGCCGGTGACCACCAGCAGCATGACCGCCGACAGGGGATCCAGCAGGATCGCCCACTCGACCTGGAACGGAACCGTGCCGGGCGCCACGGCGCCGGCCCCGTAGCCGGTAGTGGCGACGTCGCCGCCTTGGATCCAGTGGAAGACGAGCTGCTCCACCGACCGCTCCTCCGCGGGGAGCTGGGCCAGCTCGTAGCAGGCGGCGAGGCCGAGGACGAACGCCGCCAGCACCAGCCCGCAGGCCAGGGTGGCGACGAGGTAGCGGTTCGGCTTGCGCCCCCGGGCCCGCTGGGTGATCAGCCCGTACAGCCCGTTGACCGCAAAGCCGGCCAGCGGCAGCAGGGGAATGAGCCACAAGTAGGGAATGGGACCATTCATGTGGGTAGCTCCGCCTCCAGGGGGATCACCATTTCAGCAGGTTCATGTCGTCGATGTTGATGGACTCGCGGTGCCGGTAGACGGCGATGACGATGGCCAGGCCCACCGCGGCCTCGGCCGCCGCCACCGTGATCACGAAGATGACGAAGACGTGACCCACCACGCCGCCCCACAGCCGCGAGAACGCCACCAGGTTGAGGTTGACCGCATTGAGCATCAGCTCCAGCGACATGAGGATGATCATGATGTTGCGCCGCACCAGCACGCCGATCAGGCCGATGGTGAACACGATGGTGCTGACGGCGAGAAAATTGTAGATCTCCATGATTATGACTCCGGGGTCTGATCGCGCTCCGGCTTCCGGCTCATGAGCACAGCGCCGATGATGGCCAGCAGCAGCAGCACGGTGGCGATCTCGAAGGGGAAGACGTAGGGTCCGTAAAGTGCCCGGCCGATGGCCGCCGTTTCGCCGGTGCCGTAGATCATTTTCCTGTTCTCGAACGCCTGGAAGAACAGGTCGCCCTTCAGGAGGAAGAACGCCACTTCCACCATCACCGCGAGACCGGCGATGACCGCCGCCGGCCACTGCCGGTTCAGGGCGCTCTCCAGCGGGATGCGCTTGAGGACGATGAGCGAAATCACGAACAGGTACAGGACGGTGATCCCACCCACGTAGACGATCACCTGCACGCCGACGATGAACTCCGCGTCGAGGAGGATGTAGAGCCCGGCCATGAACAACAGGGTGCCCACCAGGAAGATGGCGCTGTGGACCGGATTCTTGGCGCTGATCACCAGCAGGGCGAACAGCACGATCAGGCCGCTCAGGCTCCAGAAGATTAGCGTTTCCATGGCGCTCCCTTCACTTCCGATAGTGGGTCTTGTCCATGCCCCGCTCCAGCGCCGGCAGCTCCAGGACGAAGTCCCGGACGTCGTAGCGGGCCAGCTCGTAGGCGGGGGTCAACTGAATGCAGTCGGTGGGGCAGATCTCCTCGCAGAAGCCGCAGAACATGCACCGCCGCATGTCGAACACGTAGCCGGTCAGCTCGAATTTTTTCGTCTCCGGATTCTTCTCCCGCTTCACCGTGATGCAGTTCTCCGGGCAGACCTGGGCGCACAGGTTGCAGGCGATGCACAGCGTCTTGCCGTTGGCGTCCACGCCCATGCGCGGTTCACCCCGGAACCGTTCATACACGTGGGAGCGCTGCCGCGGATACTGCTCGGTGACCGCGGGCGTGAACATTTCCCGGATGGTGATAGCCAGCCCCTGGAACAGGTCGATAAAGAGAATCTTCTTGACCAGCTGGGCGACAGGAGTCATGGCGCGCGTCCTCCCGGTCATCGGTTGAGATACAGCATCACCCCGGCGGTGACCAGGATGTTGGCGATGGCGACCGGCAGCAGGATCTTCCACATGATCCCCATGAGCTGGTCGAAGCGGTAACGGGGAAACGTGCCCCGGAACCAGAGATACAGGAAAAGGAAGACGAACACCTTGAGCGAGAACCACACGATGCCCGGCACCCAGGACAGGTAGGGCGCGAGCAGCGAGGGGAACGGCATCAGCCAGCCGCCCAGGAACAGGGTGGCGGCCACCGCCGAGATGGTGATCATGTTGGCGTACTCGGCCAGGAAGAAGAGGGCGAAGCGGAAGCCGCTGTACTCGGTGTGGTAACCGCCCACCAGCTCGGCCTCGGCCTCGGGCAGGTCGAAGGGATTGCGGTTGGTCTCGGCCACGCCGCAGATGAAATAGATCACGAAGCCCACGAGCTGCGGCAGGAAGAACCACCAGCCGAGCCGCTCCTGGGCCTGGACGATCTGCACGAGGCTCAGGGAGCCGGCCATCAGCACGACGCCCATGACCGACAGGCCCATGGGGATCTCGTAGCTGACCAGCTGGGCCACCGACCGGAGCGCGCCGAGGAGCGGGTACTTGCTGTTCGAGGCCCAGCCGCCCACGATCAGGCCCAGCACGCAGATGGAGGTGATGGCCATGACGAACAGCAGCGCGATGTCGACGTCGGCCACGTAGCCGCTGTAGGTCTGACCGCCGACGGTGAAGGCTTGCGGACCGTCGAAGGGGATCAGGGCGAAGACGATGAACGCGGGGATGAAGGCCAGCAAGGGCGCCAGGATGAAACCGAACCGGTCGGCCTTGGCTGGAATGATGTCTTCCTTGAGGATGAACTTGATCCCGTCGGCGATGGGTTGGAGCAGGCCGTGCCAGCCGACCCGCATGGGGCCGAGCCGCGACTGGATGTGCCCGATTACTTTCCGCTCCAGCCAGGTCAGGTAGGCGATGGCCAGCGAGATCAGGGCGAGCAGGATGACGATCTTGACCAGTTCTTCGGTATACGGCTTAAACAGTTCCAGCATGGGCCAGTTTCCCCGTGAGATTAACGGTCGATTTCGCCGAGGACGATGTCCAGCGTGCCGATAATGGCCACCACGTCGGCAACGAAATGGCCGATGCACAGCTGGCGCATCGCCTGCAGGTTGAAGAACGACGGTCCCTTGATGCGGACCCGGTAGGGGTTCGCCGAACCGTCGCTGACGAGATAGAAGCCCAGCTCGCCCTTGGGCGCCTCGATGGAATGGTACACCTCGCCGGCGGGCGGCTTGAGGATCCGTGGCACCTTGGCCCGGAAATCGCCCTCCGGCATCCCGTCCAGCGCCTGGAGGATGATCCGCTTGGCCTGTCGCATCTCCTCGAGGCGCACCAGGTACCGGTCGTAGGTGTCGCCGTTTGCGCCCGTGGGGATGTCGAATTCGAACTTGGGGTAGGCTTCGTAAGGCTGGGCCTTGCGCAGATCCCATTTCACCCCGGAACCCCGCAGCGACGGCCCCGACAGGCCGATGGCGACGGCGTCGCCGGCGGTGATGACCCCGATCCCCCGGGTGCGGGCGAGCCAGATCCGGTTGGCCGACAGGAGGCCTTCATACTCGTCGATCCGGCCGCCGATCAGGTCGCAGAACGCGCGGGTCTTCTCGACGAAGCCGTCGGGAATGTCGGCGGCCAGCCCGCCGACCCGGAAGGCGTTGGTGGTCAGCCGGGCGCCGGTGGTCATCTCGAGGATGTTCAGGATGTCTTCACGCTCGCGGAAACAATAGAGGAAGACCGTGAGGGCGCCGATGTCCATCGCGTGGGTCCCCAGCCAGAGCAGATGCGAAGCGATGCGGGTCAGCTCGGTCAGGATGACCCGGACGTACTGCGCCTTGGGCGGCACCTGGACGCCGGCGAGCTTCTCCACGGCGCCGATGTAGGCCAGGTTGTTGGACACGGCGGCGATGTAGTCCAGCCGGTCCATGTACGGGGCGGCGCCGGTGTAGGAGCGGTTCTCGGCGATCTTCTCGATGCCCCGGTGCAGGTAGCCGATGTCGCAGTCCAGGTCCACGATCTTTTCGCCGTCCAGCTTCAAGATCACCCGGAGCACCCCGTGTGTGGACGGGTGCTGGGGACCCATGTTCAGGACCATCACATCTTCTTTCAGGACGGAGGGTGTCGCGGCGGCGGGTGTCGCGGTGTCACTCATGGGGGGCCTCTCCCTCGGGTGCGGCGGCGGGGGCGCGCAGTTCCAGGTGGCGGGCGATCCACTGCGGATCCCGCCCGCGGATGTCATAGTCCTTCCGCAGCGGGTGACCGGTCCATTCCTCGGGCAGGAGGATCCGCCGCAAGTCCGGGTGGTCGCTGAAGCGGATGCCGAACATGTCGAACACCTCCCGTTCCGGCCAGGCGGCCGAGGGCCACACGGCGGTGACGCTGGGGATGGCCTCGTCGGCGGCGAGCTCCGCGCGGAGCAGGATCCGCCGGTTGTCGGCGAACGAATACAGATTATGGATAACCGTGAAAGGTTTTTCCCGTTCGGGATAATGGACGGCGGTCACGTCCGCACACAGGCCGAAGTGCATCTCGTCACGCAACCAACGCCCGATCTCGACGATCTGGGCTTTGGCCACGTCGAAGAACCATTGGTCCAGAAAACTCCAGGCGCCCGAGCAGGCGCCCGGCCAGCGCTGGTTGATCCCGTCGGTGATGGGATTCTGCACGAGCGGCTCGTACCGGGGCCCCGCCGGCGCCGCGTCGCCGCCGGCGGCCTTGGGTTGAATGGAGGGTTCTTGATCGTTCATGCCTTGTCCGCCGTCGGTCGGGTTTTAACGGGCGATGGTCATCTGGCCGATTTTGTCCTGAAGCTTCATGAGGCCGTAAATCAAGGCTTCCGGCCGGGGGGGACAGCCGGGGACATACACGTCCACCGGCAGCAGCTTGTCCACACCCTGCAGGACCGCATACGAGTCGAACGGACCGCCGACGTTGGCGCAGGCGCCCATGGCGATCACCCACTTCGGATCCGGCATCTGGTCATAGATGCGCTTGACCGCCGGGGCCATCTTCAGCGTGACGGTGCCGGCAACCACCATGAGGTCGGATTGGCGGGGCGATGGCCGGTACAGGATGCCGAAACGGTCCAAGTCCCACCGCGAGGCACCCGCGGCCATCATCTCGATGGCGCAGCAGGCCAGGCCGAAAGTGACCGGCCAGATCGACGATTTGCGGGCCCAGTTATAGAAAAAATCGACTGTGGTCGTGATGACGCCGCGGGGGAGTTTGCCTTCTATACCCATTTCAGCGCACCCTTCTTCCAGATGTACACATACCCGATGATCACGATGGCGAAGAAAACCACCATCTCGAGAAGCAGGAACAGAGTCACCGCAGGGCTGTTGCCTGTGTAGATCACCGCCCAGGGGAAGATGAAGATCGTCTCGACATCGAAAATCAGGAACAGCAGGGCAATCACATAATAACGGACGGGATAGCGTTCCCGGGCGTCGCCCACCGGCTCCATGCCGCACTCGAAGGGCGTCAGCTTGGCGGGGTCGGGCCGGTGCGGACGCAGCAACCGTCCGATCAACAGCGCAACTGCAGGGAAGAGCAGGGCGATCGCGATGAACAGGAAGATGGCAAAATACTGGGTATAGGTGGGCTCTTGATGCATATGAACCCCTGAAATCAGAGGTTGGATTTTCCCGAATTGCCAGATTCGTTTGTAATTGTAACCGAATGTGCATAGTTGTCTACTGATTTTTTCCGCGTTGCAAAATCCTCTCCCTTCTTATATTATGGCGGCTGTCCCCAGTGAGCCAAACCATGGATCATCTGAAGCGTCTTGAAGACTTTATCGTCAACACCGATGACGTGTTCAGCTTGATGGAGTTGTACGCGACACGGATCAAGGCCTATCCGGACAACCGCGCGTATTACCATGCCCTGGCGCTCCAGTGTGGGGAGTTCCTCCTGGCTGCCCAGCAGCTGGGTGCCGGATTGGTGGGGGTCAGCGAGGCGGCTCACGATCTGCATCAACTCAGCAAATTGTTGGACGAGAAGGGGTTGGCCGCCAGCAACCGCCAGATGGAAGTCTTCATCGAGGAGATCCAGGACCTGGCGCTGAACCTGAAGCGGCACTACGCCACACAACAGGAGCTGCCACCGGGCGAACCGGCCCCGGCTTTCAAGTTCGCCTCCCAGAATTCCGCGCTGTTGAAAAACTTCATCCGGAAAATGGCGCAGGAAAAGGCGATGGCACCGGCTCCGCCGCCGGCGACCGGCGCGGCGGCGGCCATTGTCGACGACCCTTTTGACGAGATGGAGGGCTTTGGCGATTTCGTCGATTCGCTGTTGGACGACCTGGATGACGCTTTTGATGCCATCACCCAGCCGCGACCGTCTCAGCCGGTGGCGGTACAGCCCGATGAGGGGAAGGTGGCCCTGTCCTCCTCCGAGGAGGGTGAGATCCAGAAGCTGTTCCTGTCCATTTCCAGCGCCTATCTGCAGCCGGTCAAGGAATTCGTCGCCGAACTCCAGTCCGGGGCCGCGAGCAAGCAGTGGGTGGACATCTGTCTCAGCTCCCTGAAGATCATTGAAGATGCCGGCACCAAGATGAGCTACGAGAAAATCAACCGCATCCTGGACCGGTTCAAGAAGCTGATGATGGACGCCAAGTACTCCGAGAGCGCAAGCATTTCCCGCGACATCCGGATCCAGCTGCTGAGGGAATACGCCAACCTCACCACGCTGCTGCCGGAAGCCTTCGCCACGTCGGGCTCCCACGCCACCCGCGGCTCGGTTCGGGACACCATCATCATCAACACCATCCTCCGCAAGACGCCGGGCATCGGGCCGGTCAGCCGCAACAAGCTCATCGCGGCGGGCATGAATTCGCTGGACAAGTACTTCATGGCCACGTCGAAAGACCTGGCTGCGGTGAGCGGCATCACCGACGGCCAGGCGCGCGCCATCTGCGAGGCGTTCGGGCAGTACCGGCAGAGCGTCAGCGCGGGCGAGGACGCGGCCACCCGGATCCAGGGAGCGCTGACCCGTCTGTTCAAGCACGTCAAGGAACTGAAGGCGGAGCACGAGGCGTACAAGGACCTGACCCGTCGGGTTCTCCGTGCGCCCGAGTTGGAGGGGGACCGGAACGATATTCGTGTCCAGCGTCAGCGGACCATGTGGGAGATCAATATCATCCTGGCTGAGCTGGACGCCATCCGGCTGGTAGAGGATTTCCGGAAGATGGTGTTCGACCGGCGCATCCAGCGCCTGGACGAATTCCTCCAGAGTGAAGCCCGCAAGTATTTCTAGGGAACGTCACACCAGATAGATCACCAGAACCACGACGACGGCGATCACGGCCAGCACGCCGACGCCGATGATGATCCATTCCAGCGCGCCCATGCCGGTCTTCACCTCTTCAGGCGGAGGCGCCTTCGGGGCGGGCGGTTTGGATCCGGCGGCCGCCTTGGGCTCGGGCTCGGCGCCTTTGGTGGTGGGTGGTGGCGGCGCGGGCGGGGGGGGCTCCGGCGCGGGTGGCGGTTCGGGCGCCGTCGGCGGGGCGGCGGCGGGGATGTCGGGCTTGGCGGTCTCCGGCGGCGGTGCTGCGGCAGGCGCGGCCATTTTAGGATCCATCACCGTGGATGGCGCTTCCGCACCGGCCGCGGCCTTTGGCGGCGCAGCGGGCGGCGCCTCCGGCGGGATTCCGGACTCCTTCTCGGTCAGCGGGACAGGGATCGACAGCACGATCTTGACGGGGTCGGCGACGCCCTGCTGTCCCAGGATGATCTCGTCGCGGTCCTGGATCGGCTGGATTCCCTGGACCGGCTGGCCGTTCACGCAGGTGCCGTTGGAGCTGCCCAAGTCCTCGACCTCGATGATGGCCCCGCGCCGGATGATCCGGGCATGATGCTTGGAGACGGTCGGCGAGGGAATCTGGACCGGACAGTCCGGGGTGCGCCCCATGAGGGTTTCGCCCGTCTCGTCCAGCAGCTCCACACGGGTGCCGTTGGTGGGGCCGCCCACGATCAGCAGGTAAGGGATGCGGATCTCGGCCTTGGGTTGGACCAGCAACTCGGCGAACTTGGCCTGGAGAAAATCGGTGGTTTTTTCGAATTCTTCGTGGGCATCCTTGATCACGAAACGGATCAGAAAATCCCCGATTTCGATGCCGTCGCCGTGCCGCAGGGGCAGCCGGCGGTTGCGCCCCACGATCTCACCGTTGAGCAGGGTGCCGTTGGAACTGGAGTCTGAAATGTAGTACTCGCCGTTTTCGAATGTGATGATGCAATGGACGCGCGACACGTTGGCCGCCGGCAGGGGCAGGTCGTTCTCCTTCAGCCGTCCGATCTTGACGATATTCTGGTCGAAGGAGAGTTCCCGTTCCTCTTCGATGCCCTTGGCGCCCACTACCAGGTGAATCATGGTCGGCGGACCCTCTATTCCAGAATCGGCGAAGGCTTAATTATCCCTTGATCCTTATAGGATTGCAACAGCTTTCGCGATTGCGCATGGTAGCCGAAGAGGTTGTCCGAATCCACCTCCAGCACCTTCATGAAACAGACGGCCGCCTGCTCCCGCATGCGCTCGGCGTCCAGTGCCTTGCCCAGGAAGAACCAGTATTCGGCGTTGGACGGCTGGATCTTGATCGCCTCCTTGTAGGCATATAACGCCTCACCCCGCCGGTCCAGCTCCTCGAGCACCTGGCCGCGGAAGAAATGCAGCTGGGGGTAGGACGGGTAGATGGATTCGGCTTCGTCGAAGAGACGCAACGCTTCGGGGAAACGGCCGTCCTTGAACCGGGCGACCCCGGCCTGGAAGGTGTTGAACGAACGGTACTGGGCGTCCACCAGGGGATTGGCCAGCTCCTCGTTGGCGCACCACGTGCGGAGCTCCTCGTAATCGGGACATCCGCGGCAGACCTCGGTGTATTTCCGGAAATAGAAGTACGCCTGGATCCGGTTGTCCTCCTGCTGGAACAACCGGCCCAGTTCGGCGTAGCTGGCGCCATGGTCCGGTGCCAGGGCGATTTTCTGCTCCAGATACCGGATGAGGGTTTCGCGCAACTCGCATCGCCGGGCCGGCTCCAGGATCTGGTCGATGAGGGCCAGCCTGTCCGCGCTGAGGCTCAGCAACCCCTCCAGCGCCGCGATCTCGCACTTGCAATCCTTGAGTGACCGGCACACCGCCAGCAGTTCCTCCCACGTGTCCCGGGCGCCCGGCTGCATCTGCACCGCAACGGCGAACTGGTTTTTCGCGTCTTCGAGATCGCCATGCAGTTTGTAAACCCGCCCGAGGATCATGCGGCTATCGGCGTTGCCCGGATCCTGCAGCACTTTCAACTTCAGGATCTTGAACAGCAGGGGGTAGGCGTCTTCGATGGCCGGGTTCAGCAGGATGGTCTTGTAGAGGTGTTGCAGGGCCTCCTCGTTCCGCATCATCCGGTCGTACGTCTTGCCCAGCAGGTAGTGATAACGAGCGCTCTCGGAATTGATCCGGACCAGGTTCTCATAGGCTCTGACGGCTTTGTCCATCTCGCCCTTTGTGTAGAAGAAATCACCGATGTACTGGTACGCGCCGTCGTGGTTCGGGTCGAGATTGGTGGTGCGGATGAATTCGGCCATCGCCTCGCCGGCTTCGCCTTTCTTGAAATATGCCTGCGCGAGCTTGTAGTGGAGTCCGGCTTGGTTGGGGAATTGCCCGACGGCCTTTTTAAACTCCTTGACGGCCTTTTTATAGTCGCCGGCGGCAAACGCCGCATCCCCTTTGGCTTCATGCTCGCTGGCGGCCGCGACAAGCGGAATAGCCAATGCCAGCAGGGCTGCGAGGAACAGGATCCGGACGGAGATCGACACCCTGCGGTTCATGGCACCTCCTGGAGCCCGCTCAGTTTTTCCTGGGCGCGCGCGTACCAGGGGCTGGCCGGCGTCACCGTCCGGCTCACTTTTTCCCAGTACTGGCGCGCGCCGGCGCGATCACCCTGCTGATAGTGTCGGAAACCCTCCTGGTAGAGCTGCTGGGCGGTGTCGTCGATCTGGCGGAGAATGCCCTGTGCCTGGGCGTGTGCCGGCTGCCAGGCCACGGCCCGGCTGGCGAGATCGTACGCCCGGTCCGGCTGGTTCCCCTGCAGGTCGGCCAGCGCCCGGCCGGCGAAGAAGTCCGCCGCCGCCGCCGCCGCGTCGTTCAGGAAGCGGCTTCGCTGACCGGGGAAGGCCGCGGCCTCCACCCGGCGCATTTCCTCCCAGCGGCTGATCGCCGCCGGCAGGTTGCTGGCGCGCAACGCGTCGCCTTCGCGGTAGAGGGTTTCGATGCGGGTCATGGCGTCCAGCATCGCGGTCCAGCGGGCGGCGTCGGGCGCCTGCGGCGTTCGACGGATTTTCTCCTGCAGTTGCCGCCTGGCGGTCTCCGCGTCGCCCTGCAGGAACAGCTGGCGGATGGCAATGTCTTCCCGCTCCACGGAGGCGGCCGCGCGGCGCCGGCGCAGGAGATCCTCATATTGGCGGGCTTCCGCACCCCCGGGGGCGGCGGACGGCGCCTGGCCGGACAAGCGGGCGTAGAGCGTCCTGGCTGCGGTGTTGTCCGGGTCCAACTCGAGCACCCTGGCCAAATCCAGTCGCGCGTCGGTGAGGCTTTGCAGCAAGATGGACAGCTTGGCGCGCAGCAGCAGCATCTCGATGTTGTCGGGTTGTCGCCGCAGCGCTTCGGACACACTGTCCATGGCGCCGGTGTAAGCGCCGCCACGATAAAGCGCCAGCGCCTGGAACAGGTATCCCTCGCCCTGCTCGGGATGGGCGGCGATGAAGCGTTCGGCGGCGGCGGCGGCCGACGGGAGCTCGCCCTGGCCGAGCCGCGCCAGGCAGATGTAGGCGAGGGCGGAAGCGGATCGCGGGTCCAACTGCAGCATTTTCTCCGACTGGGTGATGATCGCGGTGTAGTCGCTGAACTCGAGTGCGGGCTTCGACAGGGTCCGGTCAATGTCGGCGTCGATGTGCTGGAGCAACGCCGCACGAGCCTCCGGGCGGTACACGCTGGCGGTGGGAATCTTGAAGTAATACGCCAGAGCGCTCTCCATGTCTCCGCCGGCGAGCGCCTGGCGGAGCGCCTCCGCCTGTTGAGAGGCCTCGATCTCCATCTGAGCGTTCTCAAGCAGCGCCTGTTTCTCCGCCAACGGCAGCGGGAAATCCTTCTCGCCCAGCAGCAGGTCGGCCAACGGTTGCCACTGGCGCTGCCGCACCAGCTCCTGCGTCTGACGCCGGGAATCCTCCTCCCGACCGGCTGAGCGCAGGCGCTTGACGCCCCAGAGGCCGCCGACGACGACGACCCCCACGACGACCAATCCAATCACACCGGCGGCCACCCAGGTGAGTGCCCGGCTGCTGCGTATCGGTGGCGCCTTCGCCGGGGCGGCTGGCGCCGCCGGACGGGCGGCGGCCTCCGCCGGAGGCGGCGGCACCAAGGGAAGGCGATAAATGAGCCGGGTGTCGCCCAGCCGGATGACATCACCCGGCTTCAGCGTTTCGCGGACAATCCGCCGGTCATTGAGAAACACGCCGGTCGGGCTCTCGAGATCCACGATGACCACGTGGCTCTCCCGCTGGATGATCTTGGCGTGGCGGGAGGCGATGCCGTTCCCGCGCAGCCGGATGCCGGCGTCGGGCGCGCTGCCGAGGGTGACTTCCTTCTCTCTGAGCAGCACCGGTGGTTGTCCTTCCGCCGCATCGGCGACGATCAGGTGATGGTGCGTCTGAAGGTCTTTGTCGGTGATCGGGGGTCGGGGTTCCACCGATGGCGCCGGCGGTGGTGCGGACGCGGGAGCCGGCTCCGGAGTCGGGCCGATCGTGCCCTCGGCTTGCTTCTGGCAGAGGGAGATTTCCAGCATCTCCCGCGTGGCTTCCAGATCCACGTCGTGGAAGATGCACCGGGTGCTGCCCAGAATCAGCTGGTCGCCCGGACGAAGCGGCCGATCCGCCTGGACGGGCGTCGCGTTCAGGTAGATTGGCTTGTCCGGCGACAGGTTGCGGATGGTGAACGCGCCGGCTGCGGCGTAAATCAGCGCCTGGAGCGGGGCCAGCATCGGGTCCTGGATCCGAATGCCGGCCTGGTCGCCGGAACCCAGGATGTTGTCGCCCTCCCGGAGCGTGAGTTTGTGGGCCTGGCCGCCGGCCAGGCGCAGTTCCAGAAACGCCATGGTTGTTGCCTCACTGCTTGCGGGCGAATAGCTTCTCGATGACCCGGAGCTGGGTTTCCAGACGGGCGTCAATGGTGCCGATCTCGGTGTCGATGATGCAGCCGCCCCGTCCCACGAGCGCATCCTCGACGATCTCGATTTCCTTGCTCTCCCCCAGCATGGTATACAGCTGCATCTTGTTCTCTTTGAGGAAGCCCAGGTCGTCGGGGTTGACGCGGATGCGAATCTCTTTCTGGTACTTCAGCGACTCGATGGCCTTGTGGATGATTTCCAGCATGACCTGAGGCGTCACCTCGACGCAGTGGCCGATTATCCGCTCGGCGATCTTGAGGCTGAGCCTCAACATCTCCGGCTCGGAGTCATGCAGCATCCGGCCGTATTGGGTCTTGGCCTCGTGGAGGATCCGGTTGAGCTGGGTCAGGCCCTCCTCGTACCCGGAGCGCTGGGCTTCCGCCCGGATGGCCGCCGCTTCCGCCTTGGCCTGGTCCAGCAACTCGCGGGCTTTGTCCCGAGCCTCGGCGATGATTTTTTCAGCCGATCCCATGGCGTGAACCACGTCGCTCTTGAGAACCACGCCTTCGCCGGACGCGGCCGTCCGGCCGGTCTTGTCGATGCCGGAGGCGGATTCGTCGCCGGGGGTTCCCTTGATGATCTTCGAGGACATCTCCGCTACCTCGTCAATAGTATTTCCACATGGATCGGATGCGGTCGATCTCCGCCAGATAGGTGATTTTCTGGAGTATCTCGAGGCGGACGGCCTGGCGCTGGGATGGCTCGAACTGAGCGCTCAGCCGCTGCACCAGCCGCAGCAGCACGTCGCTCGCGGCCGGGGGCAGTTTGTAGGCGAGGAAGGCGACCCGATCGGCGTCGCTGCCCACCATGGCGCGGGCCAGCAGATGCAGGCCGGTGAACTCGATGAGCTGCCCTTTCCGGTACAGCTCGTCCTGCAGGTGGAGAAAGGACTGCCGGGCCTGGATGACGCGCTCCTCGACCGTGTCCTGGTACTGCGCCAGCTTGATCCGGACCTTGTCGCGCATCTTTTCGGGCAGCTTTTTGCAGATGACGTCGGCGTCGGCGTCGGGCAGCCGCTGGCAGGCCATGGCCAATTCGGAAGTGCCGATCTCCTCCAGCACGATGGCCAGCTCGTCGCAATTGAGGAACACGATGATTTCGAAATGGTCGGCGCCGATCCCCGACATGCGGTTGGGCAGGCGGAAGCGCCTGGCCAGCAGGGTTTGAAACAGCTCCGCCAGGCGGGGGGAGGGGTGGGCGTTCCGCATTTCAGCGCCCAGTCGTTTCGCCGGGCCGGGTTTCATCTCGTTCAGGACGAGCTGGGCATGGTGTGGGGGGAGCGCGTGCAGCACCAGCCCCGCCAGGCGAGCCGGTTCCTGCTCGAGCACACGGGCCAGCCAGGCCGGATGGATCTCGTCGAGGGTCTCGTGATACGCGGGATCCATGAGGATCTTCAACCGGTCCAGCGCCAGGGTGATCCGCTTTTTAGCGGGCATTTCAAGCAGTCGGGCCAGCTCGGCCCGGAGCTCCTCCCTGCGTTCGGGCGGCAGGAACACCAGCAGACCGGCGGTCTCGTCGCGCTCCAGCAGCAGGCTGGCGAACACCAGGGCCTGGTCGCGGGTCTTGAGCATGAGGGGCTGAAGATCGGGCACCGGTGCTCCTCGCTATGCCCGGATGGCTGTCTTGCCGGGCTTGCCGACGCCCTGGAACATTTTCTGCATTTTTTTCATCGCCCGGGCATGCATCCGGCACACCCAGGACTTGGAGAGGTTCAACAGAGATCCGATTTCATCCAGCGTCCGGTTTTCGAAGTAATACATGCGGATGATCTGCTGCTCCTGTTCGCTGAGCCGGCCGATGAACCGCTGCAGCAAGGCAGCCAGTTCGTGGCGCTCCATCTCTTCGTGCGGGCTGCGGGTGCCGCGGGCTTCGATCTCGGCATGCTCCAGCGTGGTGTCCAGCGACAACACGTACACCGAGGTCATGACAAAGATCAGGTCCTTCATCTCCCCGAGGCCGAGGGAACGGTTCTTGCCTTTGACAGTTCCGGCCGTATCAGTTTCCTGCTGCAGATAGAGTTCCATGGCGGAGCGGAATTTCAGCTTGGCGGCTTCGGCCCGTGACGCGGGGGCCATCGCGCGGAGTCCGTCAAAGATGGAACCCCGGATGCGGTAGTACGCGTAGGTCTTGAACGAGACCTTCCGATTGGGATCGAAGCGCTGGGCAGCGTCCACCAGCCCGAGGCGGGCCAGGGCGAGCAGTTCATCGGAGTCGACGTGGCCGGGCAGGCTGGAGCGCATGGACCGCGCGAGCGCCTCCGCGTAGGGGAGATACTCCTCCACCAGCCGTTCCACTTGTTCCCGGTTTGGTTCGCTGGTCATCTCGAACTACTTCTTGTTCGCCTCCGCGATAAAAGCAAGGAACGACTTGGCCATCACACCGCCGGGTCCCTGCGGGTCTTTGGCCAGGACCTTTTCGAAGATGTCTTTGGCTCTGGCGGTCTCCTTTTTGCAAAGGAACGCCTCGCCGAGGTGGGCCATGGTGAACGGGTCATTCGGAGATGACTTGAGGGCGTTCTCAAGTTGGCGGATCGCTTCATCCACCTGGCCGGAAGCCAACAGCACGCTGCCGATGGCGGCCTGGGGGGTCGGATCACCCGGCAGGAGTGCCGCCACACCGTTGAAGATATCCACCGCCTGCTGATGCCGTCCGGTGTCCCGGCACAGATAACCGCTCTCCATCAAAAACTGGATTTCGTCCTGGGTGACGCGGATGTTCAGTTTGTCGGCCATGGCTCCCTCCTACTTCTTCTCCGCCTGCTGGCGGAGTTGTTCGTATTTGATCTCCAACAGCTCGGCCAACAGCTTCAGGCTGTGGCCGTAGGCCGACAGGGCTGCCTGGCCCATCGCGGTGGACGCGGGGTCGCTCTGCCGGTCGACGGAGGTGTCCAGGTTCCGGCAGGTGTTCTGGCAAACGGTCTGGAACTGCTCAATGGCCGATTCGTCCGATTCCAGAAGCTTCTCCAGAAACGGATAATGGCGGAGATCGGCGGTGTCACGGCCGGGTCCGGAATCGCGGGCCGGCTTGCCCCGGCGCATATCACCGGCGCGGAAGGCGGAAAGTTTCGGATCGCTCTTGTCCATGGTCCCTCCTATGGGATGATCGAATGCGTTCAGAGGATTTGGATCACCATCGCCGTCACGTTGTCCTTGGCTCCGGCCTCGTTCGTGCGGACGACGAGCTCCTGGACCAGTTCTTTCGGATGCTTCGGTTGGGCCATCACGGCTTGGATGCTGTCTTCGGACAGCATGGTGTACAGTCCGTCGGTGCAGAGCAAAATCTTGCAGCCGCTGCTGACGACGGAGACATATGTGTCCACCTCCACGACATCACTACTGCCCAGGGCGCGGGCCAGCACGTTGCGCTGGGGGTGGGCCTTGCCCTCCTCCGGGGAGATGATCCCCTGTTTGACCAGCTCATTGACCATGCTGTGGTCGCGGGTGAGCTGGCGGAAATTGTTGTCGTAGTGCAGATAACAGCGGCAGTCCCCGACGTGTCCGATGGTCAACAGGTCATCGGAGACGACGCCGACGGTGATGGTCGCGCCGATGTTTATCCGGTTCCCGCCGCGTTTGACATGGCAAATCCGCCGGTTCGCTTCCTGGATCGATTCCACCAGAAACTGGGCCGGCGACACGACGATTCCCCCGGTCGATTCCTCGGACAAGCTGCCGTAATTGACGACTTCGGCCACGCGCAGAAGCGCCGGCCGTATGAAGCTGTTCAGAAAAACCTCGCCGATTGTCTTGACGGCGATCTTGCTGGCCAGCTCGCCGCGCTCTTTACCGCCCATACCGTCGGAAACGACGAAAAGGCCGAGGAACGACTGGTCGCGATAAGCGTCCAGATTCAGCACCATGGCCAAGGCCGCATCCTCATTCGAGGTGCGCTTGACCCCGGTATCCGTCAGATAGGCCCAGGAAAACTGAGTGGACTGACTATCCTCCATGATCAACCGCTGCAACGAGTGGAGCATTTACGGGCAAATGATGGTTCAATACTACCACAAGAACATGAAATTGGGAATCGTGCGTGACGCTTGTGAAAGGTTCCAGACAGGCGGGCCGGATCAGTCGCGCCGGGTTTGCCGGCGAAGGAAATCGTCCAGCAGCTGGTAGACGGTGACCCATTCCGGAAAGCGTTCGCGCAGCTCCGTCAGATGGCGCTTCACCGTCAGGCGATCGCCACGGGCGGCGGGACCGGTGACACCGGCTGCGGGATTCTCGTCTGAGAAGCCGGCCACCGTCGCCGCCGACAAGGCGCGCAGACCGCGCGCCAGCGGCTTTCGGACTGCAGGGGGGAAATCCCCCAGCGCGGCGTGGCAGAACAGCATCTGGGCGGCCACATGGGAGCAGCTGATCGTCGCCAGGCAGTGATACAGCGCTTTCAGCGCAGCTGGCAGGTGGATGGGTCGGGCGCCCAGCCGGCGGGCCAACCGGCTGCCGGCACGGACGGCGGCCGGATCGCCTTCCACACCCACGACGATGCCGGAGAAGCGGGTCGGGTCCGGTTTGGGAAATGTCTGAAGGGGGTGCCACGAGGCCGTCGGCCAGCCGCGGCGCTGCAGCGGCTCCAGCGTCCCGGCGGCGTGGACGCCGGATGTATGCAAGGCGATGCCGGTACAATCGGCCGGCAGCTGTTCGGCCCAGTCGGACGCCGCCGCAGACAGACTGTCGTCCGGCACCGCCAGCACCAGGTGCACCGGCTGATGGCACGCGAGGCGAATGCCGGCGGCATGAACAGCCAAGCGCCGGCCCCGCACCGTGACCGTGCGGCGCCGGCTCCCCGGACCGACGACTTCGGCCGGCACGCCGGCTTGGCGGGCAGCGGCGACCAGACTCAAACCGACGCGGCCGGCTCCGACAATCAGCAGCGGGACATCCGGGGAGCGGGCGGATCCGGTCATGACGGGGCGGACACCAGAATGTTGTCGATGAGGCGAGTGTCCCCGATATGAACAGCCAGCGCGATCAGGGTGTTCTCGCTGACCACGGAGACCGGCTCCAGTCGGTTGGTATCGACGATCGCCACGTACTGCGGTTTGGCCAGAGGCTCGGTCGCGAGCGTCTCCTCGATCGCGCGCCGGATCATCTCGACGCGCCGTTCGTCGGCGAGAACGAGGGCGGCGGCCCGCCTCAGGCTCCGGTACAGGATGGGGGCGGCGCGCCGCTGGTCCGGCTTCAGATAGACGTTCCGGGAGCTCATGGCCAGGCCGTCCGCTTCGCGCACGATGGGGCAGATGTTCACCTCGACGGGAAATTTCAGGTCGGCAACCATCCGCCGAATGATGATGGCCTGCTGGGCATCCTTCTGGCCGAAGAAGGCGAACTGGGGTTCCACGAGGGTGAACAGCTTGGCCACCACGGTGGTCACCCCGGCGAAGTGGCCGGGTCGATACTGGCCGCACAGCTTGCCGGACAGGTCGTCCACCTCGATCCGCGTTTCGAAATCCTTGGCGTAGAACTCGTCGGGGGCGGGGGCGAAGACGAAATCCACCTTGTACCGGGTCAGCAGCTCGACGTCGTGGGACAGGTTCCGGGGGTATTTGGTGAAATCCTCGGTCGGACTGAACTGGAGTGGATTCACGAAGATCGAGACCACAACAACGTCGGCGCACTCGCGGGCTTTTTTGACCAGCGACAAGTGACCCTCGTGCAGGGCGCCCATGGTGGGGACGAAGCCGATCCGGCTGCCGGCCGCGCGGGCCTTTCGGACGACCGCCTTCAGTTTATTGATCTTGGTGATGAGTTCCATATCGGCCTTCCACTTCGCGCTGAACCTCGGGATCAAGCGTAAAACTCTCGTCGATCGACGGGAAAGAACCGGCGACGACATCGGCGCCGTACCGTTGCACGGCGCGGATCATCTCCTCCGCCAACCGGGCATAGCTGCGGACGAACTTGAAGGGCGGCGTGTCGCCCAGGCCGAGCATGTCATGGAGGACGAGGATCTGGCCGTCGCAGGCCGGGCCTGATCCGATGCCGATGGTGGGGATTTCCAGCTGGCGGGTGATGATCGCGGCCACCGGGTGCGGGATGCCTTCGAGCACCACCGCGAAGCAGCCGGCGGCCTGCAGGGCCAGCGCGTCCTCGATCAAGTTCTCGATCTCGGCCACGGTCCGTCCCTGGATCCGGTAACCCCCCAGCCGGTGGTATGATTGGGGCGTCAGACCCAGATGGCCCATCACCGGGATTTCGGCGTCCAGGATGGCGGTGACGGCCGGCAGGCGTCGTCGCCCGCCCTCGAGCTTGACCCCCTCGGCGCCGCTTTCCTTCACCAGGCGGATCGCGTTGTGGACGGCCTGGATGGACGATTCCTGGTAGGCGCCGAATGGCAGATCCGCCACGAGCAGAGCGGACCGGACCGCTCGCCGGACGATTCGCGTGTGGTAGAGCATGGCCGCCATGTCCACCGGCAGAGTGGATGACTCCCCCTGCACGACCATGCCCAGCGAATCACCCACCAGCACGATGTCCATCCCGGCGTCGTCAACGATCCGGGCGGTCGGAAAATCGTAGGCGGTCAGCGCGGTGATCTTTTCACCACGGGACTTCTTCTGGCGGATGGTGCAGACGGTGTGCTTCTTTGCCAAAACCCTCTCCGGATGGGAAAAAACGGTTGTATTATAGGACCAGCCCCGGGAAAAAGCAAACGGCACCCGTCCGGGGGCCGTCGGCGGGGCGGACACGCCGGGAGGGTATCCGATGGATTGTTATGACGCCATCCTGACGCGCCGGAGCATTCGCCGGTTCACGGCGGAACCCGTCGGGGAGGATCTGCTCGAGCGCTTGCTGCGGGCTGCGATGGCGGCGCCCTCGGCCCGGAACATGCAGCCATGGGAGCTGGTGGTGGTCACCGCCGCAGACCGGCGACGCCAGCTGGCGGCGATCATCCCGAACGGGAAGATGCTGCCTGAAGCGCCGCTGGCCCTGCTGCTCTGCGGCAACCTGGACCGCAGCGTCGATGATACGCGGCCGCCCTACTGGGTGGTGGATTGCGCCGCCGCCGCTCAGAACGTGCTGCTCGCGGCCCACAGCCTTGGACTGGGGGGCGTGTGGCTGGGGGTGTACCCGCGCGAGGATCGCATGCGGGGCGTCGCATCGGTGCTGGACCTGCCGGACACCATCGTCCCCCACAGCCTGCTGGCTCTGGGGCACCCCGCGGAAGCCGGCGTGATCAAAGACAAGTTTGACCCGCACAAAGTGCATCGGGAGTCTTGGCCGGGCGAGTAGCGGGAACGGCGACGAGGCGCTCAGCGCACCTTCTGGAGCAGATCGGCGGACGCCGCTTGGTTGACGCCCGGATGGCGGGCCAGCTCCTCCAGATCGGCGATGGCGGCGTCATGCCGGCCGCGGCGCAGGGAGGCCACGGCGCGGATCCACAGGTAATCCCGGTACCGGGCGTTGCCGGGCGGAACCGGATGCTGCGCCAGCAGGCGCTGGGCGGCTTCCGGCCGGTCCAGCGCCAGGTGGCACCGGGCGGCCAGATGTACGGCCGGCGATGGCTGACCGACGGGTGGTAGCGCGGGCGTCACGGCAGCCAGCGCGGCGCGGGCCCGGTTTTGCCGGAACAAGCCCAGCGCGGTGACGAACCGGGAATCGCTCGGCGCCAGGCTGGCATAGTCGTCCATGCCCATCTGCTCCAGATGCTGCAGGGAGCGCGCCAGATCGGCTGCCGGCGGGTGGGGCGGCGTGGACAGCCAACCGGGCAGCAACAGCCAGGCGGACGTGCAGACCACCACCAGCAACGCCGCCGCGGTGGCCACGCTGGCCCAGCGCAGCGAGACAAACCGCACCAGGAATCCGGGCTCCTCGACCGAGTCCAGCGGACTTTCCATTCCCCGGATGGCGGTGATCACCGGCTGCATGGCGAACGTCTCTTCGGCACAGCCGGGGCACGACAGAAGATGCGTCTCCACCTCGCCGGTCTCCTGGGGACTCAGCAGCCCGGCTTCGTAGAGAGGCAGCAGCCGCTTGATCCGGCTGTCGCGACAGTTCATAGCGAATACCCCTCTTGGCGGAGCAGCCGGCGCAGGTAATTCCGGCAGCGGAAGATCTTCGTGTTGACCACCTTGAAATGATACTGGGGAAATTCGGCGAAGATCTCTTCACGCGAATACCCGGAGTACAGCATCCACAACAGCCGCCGGCACTGGCTGCCGAGCTGCCGCCAGGATCGCTGGATCTTGCTGCGGAGTTCCGCCTCGGTGGACATTGACAACGGGTCCGGCAGACCGGACTGGAGCGTCCGCTCCGTATCCTCGGTCATCTCTTCGGTCGTGCGATGACGCCGCTCGCGTTGCTGGTAATAGTTGCCGATCTTGTTGCGCAGTACGCCGAACGCCCACTGGAGGAAGCTTTTTTCGAAGGTTTGCGAAGCGGATTTTTCAACAACAGTCATCAGCGCATCCTGCACGATTTCTTCCGCATCCTGCTCATCGCGGACCCTTCGTTTAGCCAGCGCTAGAAATATTTCGCGCAATTTTGTAAGGTCGATGTGTGAGGGCAGATTGGCCGACATGATCCTGAACCCATGTGTTGTGTAAGAGGGGGCATTATACCAGCACCCCGGGGATCGTGTCATGCATTTGCATGCTGTCAGCGATCTTGGCCCTCGCAACCCTGACCGTGACAATGCGCAGGCAGCGTGGCGCGCGGCCGGTGTTTCGGGGAACCGCCGGGGGGCTCGCCGCGCAATGGCGCTTGTGTTGCCGGTGGCCCCGGCTTAGAATAGGCGCGGTCCAGACGCATGAACATTTACGACGTGAAGAAGGACATCATCGAAGTGGGGCGCCGCTGCTGGCTGCGGGGCTGGGTGGCCGCCAACGACGGCAACATCAGCGTCCGGATCTCCGACACCGAAATCCTGGCCACCGCCACCGGGCAGAGCAAGGGATTCCTGACGCCGGACATGATTGTCCGCGTAGATCGCCAGGGACGCCTCCTGGAGGGCGACATCCGGCCCTCGTCGGAAATTCAGATGCACCTGTTGGTCTACGACCAGCGTCCGGAGATCCGCGCCGTCTTCCACGCACACCCGCCCTACTGCACGGCGCATGCGGTGGCCGGCTTGCCGCTGTCGCACTGCGTGCTGCCCGAAATCGTGGTGAGCCTGGGAGCGGTGCCGCTGGCGCCCTACGGCACGCCCAGCACGCTGGAGGTGCCGGAATCCCTCCGCCCCTATCTCAGCGGCTACGACGCATTCCTGCTCCAGAATCATGGCGCGCTGACACTGGGGCGCACCATTTACGAAGCGTACTACCGGATGGAGTCCATCGAGCATTTCGCGCATATTCTCTACCTGGCCAGGGGACTGGGTGCCGTGAATGTCTTGAGTCGCGACCAGGTGGACAAGCTCCGCCAGATCCGGACCGGCTACGGGCTGACCGGGGAAGTGCCCGAGTGCCGGGTCCGCGAATCGCTGCCCGCCGAAGACCCTTTCCGGCTGGACCGCATGATGACCGATCTGGCCCAGCCGGTCGCTGCCCCGGGCGGTGGAGCGGCGGCGCCCACCCCCAAGGCAGAACTTGTCGGGGAGCCCGATTGGACCGACGAGATCGTCCGCCGCGTCCTGGAACGCCTGCATCTTTCCAGCCGGTGATGGGGGGATACGCCCCGTCTTCCGCAACAGGATTCATTCAAAGCCGCTGTGAACCTGTTCGGTGAATCTCCACCTGCTGCTCCTTGGTCGGTGGGGCGCTCGCATGTCAGGCTGGTGCAGGGTGAGTGACTGAAGACCGGGTTGCCGCGGACCGAGGCGTTGCATTGCCAGATAGTGCGGGAAAAGAGCAGCCTGCGGGGACGATCTGGTGGATGGCTGAACCCCGGCGATCAAATAATCAAGTTCGGTTGAAATCGTCTTCGTGTCGGATGATGTCGTCTTCGCCCAGATAGTCGCCGGTCTGGACCTCGACGAACACCAGCGGCGCCGGCCCGGCGCTGGCCACCCGGTGGCGAGCTTGCCGTGGAATGAG
>JAGOHA010000182.1 GCA_017996395.1 Acidobacteriota bacterium
TGGTCGAACCGGCAGTCGCCGGAGCGGGGGGCGTAGATGCGCGCGCCGGTGGCCGCCGCCAGGTCGAGGTGACCGGAGATGAAATCGGCGTGCAAGTGGGTTTCGAGGATGTGGGTGATGGTCATGCCGAGATCGTCCGCCGCATCGAGGTATTCCTGGATGTGACGCTGCGGATCGACGATGGCGCAGGTCGTGGATCCCCCCAACAGATAGGAGCTGTGGGAAATCCCTTTGACGAAAAATTGTTGGACGATCATGCGACTCTCCTTTTATAGGTATAGCAAGTATATTCCCACGACGGCGATGGCGATGAAGAGAACGGTCATGAGTCCGCCGGCCTTGAGGTAATCGAGGTTGCGGTAGCCGCCCGGCGACATGAGCAGCGCGTTCACCTGATGGGTGGGCAGCAGGAAGGAATTCGAGGCGCACACGGCGACCAGCAAGGCCAAAGCACGCCCGTCCACGCCGGTCAGTTTTCCCAGGGTCATCACCAGGGGGACCAGCAGCACGGTGGCGGCGACGTTGGACATGAACAACGTGAACAGGGTCGCGAGCACCGCCACCGCCGTCAGCAGCACCAGGGGATGGCCGCCCTTCAACCAGAGCATCAGGTGATCGGCCAGGAATGCCGCCGTGCCTGTGCGTTCCATGGCCAGCCCCAGGGGAATCAGACCGGCCAGCAGAAAGACTGTGCGCCACTCTACCGCCCGGTAGGCCTCGTCGATGGTGATCACCCGACCCAGAATCATGACCAGAGCGCCGGTGATCAGGGCCAGGGACAACGGAACCCCGGTCAGGGCCAGGGCGATTGCTCCCAGAAAGCAGATCAGGGCCAGCCGCGGCCGGACAGGCACTGCCGGTTCGGCCTCAACGGGTGAAGCCAGCACGCCCCGTCTCTCGTCGCCCAGGAGGCGCAAGTTCGGCCACGGGCCGTGCACGATCAGGTCATCGCCGGCCTGAAGGACCATGTCTGAAAGATCGCCGCGCTCTTCGCGGTTGCCCCGGATCAGCATGAGGGGCTCCACGCCGTAAGTTTTCCGCAGGGCGATCTCCCGGATCGTCCGGCCCGCGAAGGTGGAATGGGGTGGGATGATCAACTCGGCGAATCCGGAACCGCGGTTGAAAGCCAACTCCGCCTCGGGCTTCACGGGCGCGGGGTACTGCAGCCGGTATGCAGCCGCCAGGCGCTCGACACTCTCGCGTTCTCCCAGCAGAATCAGGATATGGTCCGCCACGAACCGGGTGTGCCGCCAGGGGGCGTGGAGCAGTTCGTCATCCTCCCGCAGGGCGAGCAGGTTCAAGCCGTAGGCCTCGCGAAACCGCACCTCTTCACGGGTCTGGCCGATCAGGGGGCTGGTGGCGGGGATGCGACAGTAGTGTACCGCCGAGGGGAGGTGCCAGGTCTCGATGAGCCGCTGCTGGGCCCCCGGCGGAACCGGGTCCTGGCTGCGTGCAGGCAGGATCCGGGAGCCGGCGAGCAGGAAATACAGCAGACCGGCTGCCAGCAGCATCAAGCCCAGCGGGGTGACGCTGAAGAGTCCGAACCGGTCCTGCCCGCCTTGCGCCAGCAGATCGTTGAGGATGATCAGGGGTCCCGATCCCACCATGCTTAATGTCCCGCCCAGGATTGCCGCGAATCCGATGGGCATCAACAGCCGGGAGGGGTGGATCCGGTTGTTTCGGGAAATCAGCAGGACGGAGGGGAAGAACAGGATCACCGCCCCGATGTTCTGCATGAACGCGGACATCAGCCCCACCGCCGTGGCGATGACGGCCAGCAGGCGCTTTTCGCTGGCGCCGGCGATCCGGGTGATCCACTGCGTCACGCGGTTCATGGCCCCCGAGCGGTCCAGGCCGTACCCCAGGATCATGACGCCGATCATGGCCATGACCGCGTTGCTGGCGAAACCCGAGAAGATATCCTGCGGCGGCACCAGCCGCAGCCAGGCCAGCAGCAGCATGACGAGGATGGCGACCAGGTCCACCCGGACCACTTCCAGGATGAAGAGAACCATGGTCAAGGCCAGTACCAGGATAACCAGCATGATGTCCGTCGACATGAAGTAACCCGTTCGTCAATATTCACACCGTCCAGATCGGAGATGATCCTGGGCGGTGACGGCGATCAATTGCGAGAATAAAAATATTTTAATTGTAATCGCTATCAGACGCAAGCGCTTGTCGGTTGCTTCCCGGCCCCGGGACGCACCTTGCGCCGCAACGCGCACGTGAAGACCGGCCCAATCCAAGGTCCGCGGGCCGGACGTGGTTCGGGTCCCGGATCCCGCCGTAGGCCTCGTCCGCCGGACGCGGCCCGCTGCATCGTCACAACCATCCGGTTTCCCTCGCGGCCTCCGGCCGCGATTTCCATCGGCAGGATGAAGGTGATGCGGTGACGGTCTGGAGTGCGGCGGCATGACGCCGCTCTGGATGAGCGCGGAGCGCGCAGGGCGCAATCGCGGTGTACGGTTGGTCGCGTAAAGCCAGATCCCGGCGCCTGCTCCGCAGGAAACCAGAGCGCAGACGTGTCTGCGCACTCCAGACCCGCTTCATCACGGTCAGGAGTGCGGCGTCGTGCCGCCTCACTCCAGACCGTCGTGCCGTTTCACGATGGACCATGCCGTTACAACCGGCCGCGCGAGCGGTCGCGGTATGTCGCCCGGGCCGCGAGGCCCGGGTGGGCGGCACGCGCCTGGTGTGGCGGAGCCGCACGAGCGGCGGGAGATGTTGATCAGAACGTATGACAGATTGCATCTCATTTCATGCGCTTTTGCTATTAATATCGAATCAAATGGAAAGTGTTCGGCCCATTGGCTCATTTCCGCCGCTCCGGCGAAGCTGGCTGACCACCCGTAATCTCCGCGCGCCCGGACCTTTCGGTCCGGGCTACACGCCGCCGCCGCTCGCGCGGCGGGGTCCTGCTGCAGACTGCGGATGTTCACTGGAGGCGCGTTGCGATGAGGCGTGTAATGACGGCAAGACGTTCCGTTCAGGCGGTGAACACTGTGTTTGCGCTTGTGGTCGGGCCGCGTCCGGCGGACGCGGCCTACGATATCCCAGAGCGGCGTCGTGCCGCCGCACCCCGAACCGGCCGTCCGCCCGGCTCACTCCTTGACGAAGCGGCTCGTCGTTGAGGCGGTGCCGCCGCCCACCGCGTCGTCCACGGTGACACGCAGCTCGTACCGGCCGGGCGCCAGCTCGGCCAGCGGCAAACCCCGCATGAACACGTACCGGTCGGGGCCGTCGAGCTTGATGGAGCGGCCGGCGGGGTCCTCCACCGTGAGCCGCACGGCCTCACCCTGCCGGATCTCGAAACGGACGCTGAGCTGCGGCCGCTGCGAGTCTCCCGCGAGCGCCGGCCGGTAAATCTGCCCGTAGACGGCGAGCCGTTCGTCGGCGCGGTACGTGCTCGAGACGTTGGGGATCACCTTGAAAGCGCCGATGAGGAAGGGATTGGCGGGATCGTCCTTGGCCGTGGCCGGCAGGACGGTGCGGGCCAGGATCAGCCCCGACAGCGCCAGTTCCCCGGCGGGGAGGGCGGGGATGTGGAGGCTCTGTTCGCGCACCGTGACCTGGCCGCTCACCGTGTCCTTGACCGCCAGGCTCAGCTTGTACCGGCCGGCGGGCAGCAGGACGAATCGCTGGTAGACGGTCTTCTCGGTCAGCCGCGTGTCGAAGGTGTCGGTCGTGTAGGCCGAGACGGTGTCGTCGTCGAACTCGGCCACGATGCGGCCGTCGAGGGCCTCGATCAGGATGTAGACGTTGAGCCGGGCCTGGTAGTTGCCACCCTTCTGCTCGTAGCGCAGATGCCGGTTTTCGACCTCGACGCTCAGCGGCACGACCGCCCGCTCCGGCACCATCCAGAGCGGGTAGCCCTGCACCGCGAGCGGGAATGACTGGGTGTAGGCGTGGGCCGTCACCCGCTGCTTCAGGTCGTCGAAGCGGATCTTGGGCGCGTGCTGCAGCGCGGCATACTGCTCGAAGCGCTCGAAGAGCTGGTCCTGGGGCCGGCTGGTGCCGATGGGCAGGTACACCAGGTCGCTGGCGTCGTAGCGGGTCGACATCTCCTCCGACATCAGCGTCGTCATGGCGTTGAGCGTGTCGGCCCGGTCCAGCGGCCCGCTGAGGAGCTTGAAGGCGCCGGAGGAACTTTTGTCCACGAACTCGATCCGGACATCGTCGCCGATCCACGGGATGCGGCGATAGGTCCAGACCTGCAGCGGGTAGGTCAGCGTGCTGCCGCCGTGACTGGTGAGGCCGCCCTCGTAGTAGCTGCCGGCGGGATGGGTCTCGATGGAGTCGGGCGGGCCCAGAGTGATGTAGACCCGGCCGCGGTCCGATTTCCAGCCGGGGATGCCGGAGGCGTAGCGGTCGTTGGCGTAGGCGATGCGGCGGTAGTACTCGATCTTGTATTCGTTTTCGGCGGTGCGCGGCTCGGGATCGCGCCGCCGCCAGAAGTCCTCGACGAACCGGTCCCGCTCCTCGTCGGTGGAGAGCTTATCGAAAAGCGCCTTCTCCTCGTCGGTGATGATGTAGGCGACCTCGTTCTCCATCCACTGGCGCCATCGTTCCCTCATGGCCCGTTCTTCCTTCTTCGCCGCTTCCGGGTCATCCTTCTTCTGGGCGA
>JAGOHA010000183.1 GCA_017996395.1 Acidobacteriota bacterium
CTCACCGTTTACTGTTCACCATTCACTGTTCACTATGCGTGGCGCGTTGTCTTGATTGGGGAATGTGTAAACAGTGAACAGTAAACAGTGAACGGTGAAATAGGCGGGGACCGCTCCTGCCTCCTGTTCTCACCGTTTACTGTTCACCATTCACTGTTCACTATTCGTGGCGCAGTGCCTCGATGGGGGAGATCCGGGCCGCCCGCTGCGCCGGATAGATTCCGAACACCAGTCCGACGGTGCACGAGACGCCCACACCCAGCAGGATGGACCACACCGTGACCACGGTGGCCCAGCCGGAGTAAACCGCCACGATCTGCGCGATGCCGTATCCCAGCGCGATGCCCAGCAGTGACCCCCCGGCGCTCAGGCCCACGGACTCGAGGACGAATTGGCGGCTGATGTCGCGGCGGCGCGCGCCCAACGCCCGGCGCAGTCCGATCTCGTTGGTGCGCTCCAGCACCGAGGCGAGCATGATGTTCATGATGCCGATGCCGCCCACGAGCAGCGAGATGGAGGCGATGGCGCCCATCACCACGTTGAAGATCTGCTGCGTCTGGCGGTTCTGGGCGAGGAGCTTTTCCGGCACCACGAGGTTGAAGTCATCGATCTGCCGGTGCATGCTGCCCACCATCGAGGAGACCAGCGCCGCTTGGACAGCCAGGTCGGCCCCCTCGGGGATCTGGATGACGATCTCGTCCAGTTCGCTGGCCACGGGATCGGGTTCGAACTTGGCCATGTAGGCGGCCAGCGGGACGTAGATGTCGTTGCTGGGGTTCTCCAGCTTCACCCCCTCGAACTCGTCCTTCTGCAGGTACTGGTCCGCCAGCACGCCGACCACGGTGAACCACTCCTCGTTGATCTTGACCGGTTCGCCGACGGGATCGTTGACGCCGAACAGCTTGCGCCGCGCGGTGGTCCCCAGCACGCAGACCGGGTTGGCCTTGGCCTCGTCCACCGGGAGGAAGAAGCTGCCGGTCAGGAGCTGCAGGCCCATCGCCTGGGGGTAGAGGGCGTTCACCGCCAGCACGCGCGAGTCGCTCTTGCCGAGGCGCGAGAAGATCTGGTAGGTCTTCACCACCTTTTTGCCGACGGCAAGCGAGCCGTCGGGCAGGGCCTGGCGGAGCGCCGTCACGTCGCGGCGGCTCAGGCCGGGCGAATCCTGGCGGATGATCTTCTGCTCGTTGGGGGCGAACTCCTTGGCCTTGACCATGATGTTGCGCAGGCCCATGTTGCGGATCAGGGTCAGCGACTCCTGCTCGGCGCCGGCGCCGATGGCCAGCATGGAGAGCACGGCCGCCACGCCGAAGATGATCCCCAGCATGGTGAGCGTGGTGCGCAGCTTGTGCCGGAACAGGTTCTCGATAGCGACTTTGAACGATTCACTGATGAGCATTCGGTTGACTCCCCGCGGGCTGCCGCCTAGCCGATGACGATGAAGCGCCGCCCGGTGGTCATGGTGGAAGCGGCGTTGAAGTCCGGCAGGTGGAGCTGTTGTTTTTCGTACGGGTGGCGCAGGGCGATCACGTCGCCGCCCCGGACGCCGTCGAGGACGAAGAAGCCGTGGTCGCTGTCGACGATGGTCACGGGGCGCTCGCGGTAGCCGTTGCGCGCGTCGCGGACGTACACGAGAAAGCGGTTGTCCTTCTTGATCACTGCGCACTTGGGCACCACGAAGGCGCCCGCCAGGCGGGCCGTCTCGATCTCCGCCGTCAGGCGCAGGCCGGGCTTGAGGCGGGGGAGCACGTCAGGCGGCACGTCGAGGGCGATCTCGCACTCGAAGTACTTGCGGGGATCCTCGTCGACGATCTGCTCGGCCACCCGGGCCACCTTGACCACCCGGCCGGTGAAGTCCTGGTCGGACAGCGAGGCGATCCGGATGCCGACCGGCGCGCCCTCCTTGACGCCGGCGATGCTGGCCTCGGCCACCTGGATCTTGCCCTTGAACGAGCTGAGGCTGGCGATGTCCATGAGCGGCTGCCCCGGCCAGACCTCGCCGCCCACTTCCAGGCGGTGGAACCAGCTCTCGCGGTAGATGACCACGCCGGGCACCGGGGCCTGGATCTCCAGTGACGAGAGAATTTCTTCGGCGGATTGGACCTCGGCCTGCGCCCGGCCGCGCTCGATCCCCAGGATTTTTTGGTCGGCCTGGTTCAGGGTGCCGCGCAGCTCCCCCTTGCGGGCGAGCACGCCCTTGCGGTACTGGGCCAGGGCGGCGTTCATGATGGACTCCTGGATCTCCCAGCGCGAGAAGATGTCCTCGTCCTTGCGGATCTGCCGCCGGGCGAACTCGTACTCCTGGTCGGCGCCGGTCTGGTCCAGTTCCACCAGCCGGGTGTCGGTGCGGGCGTCCTGGCTGTTCTTGTCGAGGCGGTGGTCGTAGCTGGTGACGGTGTTCCGGTTCTGTTCCAGCGCCAGGGCCGCCTCGCTCCGGTCGAAGCGCACCAGGGTGCTGCCGGCGGGGAGGAGAGTCCCCTCGGGGACGAGCCAGGCGATCTTGAGGGACCAGCGGGATCGACTGCGGGGGCTGGGGGTGTTGATGGGGACGGTGTCCAGTCCCGTGAGCGCCCCCTGGGCCGACACGACGACGCGGTATTCGCGCGGCTGGAGGCTCAGGGTGGGCACCGGGTCGTCGTTCGCCGGGTGGAGCCACGCGGAGATCCGGCGGCTGACCGGTCCGCCGAACAGGTAGCCGGCGGCCGCCAGGGCGGCCAGCACGACGGCGGTGATTAGCAGCTTCTTGATCACTGGGAGGCCCTCCCATTGGCGCGGCCGCCGTTGGTGGCCGCGGCGGCCGTTTCCACGGGCCGGCTGGCCACCCGATCGCCCTCCTGGAGGCCGCGGGTGACGATGGCCATGAGCCCGTTGTTCCGGCCCACCGAAACCTCGCGCCGCTGGGGCCGGCCGTCGCGCTCCACCCACAGGTAGGAGCGGCCGCCGGCGGTTTCGATGGCGGCCAGCGGCACCGCGAGCACGTTCTGGAAGTGGTCGATCTCCACCTCGAGGCGGGCGGCCATGCCGGGGCGCATCCGCTGGGGGTCGACCGTCTCCAGCTTGACCGTGAAACTGAGGGACTTGATGGGCCGGTCCTGGGGGCCGGCGGTCAACGAGTCGGCGATCTGCGTGATCCGGCCCCGGAACACCTTCTCCGGGATGCCGTCGAAGGAGACCGCCACCGGCAGGCCGACGCGGATCTTGTTGGAGTCCACTTCGGCGACCTGGCCGCGGACCACCAGGGTGGTGAGGTCGGGCAGCGAGATGATCGTGTCCATCATGAACACGTCGCTGCCCACCTGTTTCTTCTCGTTGTTCCAGTCGCTCTTGTGGATGACCACGCCGCCGATGGGGGCGGTGACCTCCAGGGCGGCCAGGGCGGCCTGGTAGCTCTGGACGCGCTCCTGGTGGAAGCGCTGCTTGTCCTGCAGGAGGCCCAGCTCCAGCCGAGCGTTCTCCTGGACCGCCGCCAGCTTCTTGCCCAGCATGGCGGAGCGGGCCTTGGCCAGCTCCAGCTCGTACTCGGCCTCCTGGACCTTGATGGAGGACTCGAACTCGCGCACGTCGAGGAGCTTGCTCTGGGCGCGCACCTCCTGGGTCTTGGCCTCTTCCAGCTCCAGCTCCAGGTCCTTGACCGCGGACTCGCGGGTGGAGCCGGTGCGCAGGATTTCCTGCCGGGCCTTGTCCAGCTCGGCGGTCTCGTCGCGCAGGTAGCGGAAGATCTCCGACGGATCGAACTGGACGAGAAAATCGCCCGGCCGGACCTGAATGCCCTCCTCGGCCAGCCGGATGATCTTGAAGCGCCGCACGCGGGACAGGGCGGGCGGGCCGATGTCCACGGCCTTTTCCGCGACGACCTGACCCGAGCCGGCGACGGTGAAGGCGAAGTCATCCCGCTTCACGCTCAGCCATTCGACGGCGGCGTCGGCCGACGCGCCGGCGGCGCCGGCTGCCGGCAGCACGTCCTCGCCGGCGCGGATGTCGCCCCGGACGGCCGCCTCGGTGGCGTTGGCGTCCAGCACCTCGACGGGGACACGGCGCGGCGGATCGCCCGGTCGCAGGAGAAACGCCTCGCCGCGGCTGTCGATGTGCACGGCCGCGCGCGGCACCACCAGCGCTCCGGCCCGGGTCACGGGCACCCGGATTCGGGCGGTCATGCCCGGTTTCATCACGGCCGGATCGGGCCGCTCCAGGGTGATCTTCATGCGGAACGACCGCAGCTGGGACCGGAAGTGCCGGGTGCTGGCCGCGTCGCTGAGCTGGGCCACCCGGCCGCGGAAGGTCCGGTCCGGGATGGCGTCGAGCACGATCTCGGCGGGCAGGCCGAGGGCCAGTTGGAGGAGGTCGGTGTCGTACACGCGGGCGTCCACCTGGAGCGTGTCGAGGTCGGGCAACTGCAGGGCCTCGGAGCCTTCGAAGATCTTGTCGCCCACCTGGTACTTGCGGCTGCTCTCCCAGTTGTCCGCCACCTGGACCAAACCGTCGGCGGGGGCGGTGATGGTCATGGCGTCGATCTCGGCCTGGATCTTGCGCAGTTCGATGTCCGCCTGGTCGAACTGCAGCCGGACCACCGCGAGTTCCGCGGCGGACGTCCGGGCCAGGTTGCCCAGCCGTTC
>JAGOHA010000054.1 GCA_017996395.1 Acidobacteriota bacterium
ATGAACGAGCCGTGGCTCCAGACGGTGGACCGCTCGATCAACGACGGCTTCTACTACCACCTCTATGACCAGACCAACTGGCATCCGTGGCTCCAGACGATCCACAACGACCTCTACAGCCAGATGAGCCTCATGCCCTGGATGGAGATGACGAACTACGACCTGCTCTACTACCTGTACAACCAGTGGAACAACCAGCCGTGGCTGGAGTCGCTGACCTACGCCGTCGACGGCAATTTCTACAGCATGCTTTACGACCAGAATGCCTGGCAGCCGTGGATGCAGACGATCAACAACAACCTCAACAGCTACCTCTACGACTGGATGAATGGCCGCCCTCTCTTGGAGAGCGTGCGGGATGAGTTGTCGGCTGTACGGGCCGTGCTCGAGGACGTGCATGACACCGCGCAGCATGCGTTGAGAACCGTGTAACAAGGAAAGGAAGAGAGCAGATGAAGCCTGAACTCAAGATCGCGAACGTGGACGGCAAGAAGGCCCTTGTGGTCAATGGCAGGTCGCTGCTGAACAAGCAGCAGGTGACCGAGCAGATCGCCGCCCTGAACGAGCGCATGACCAAGCAGCTTCCCGCCGCCAAGGCGAAGCTGAACGCCAAGGACCTGCTGGCGCAGGCCGAGGCGAACATCGACCGGCAGATCGCCCAGGCCGCCGAGGTGAAGACCGAACTCGAGGCCGTAGTCAAGGACCTGGACTGAGCAATGGCGCTGGTCATCGACATCGCGGACGCCGTCGCCGCCGAACTCAACGCCGCCCCGGCGGGGACGTTCGACCCGGCATTCACCGCCGTGCGGCGGGTGTTGCCGGAGTTCGAGCTCTCCGACCTGGCGGAGTTGAAGGTGACGGTGGTGCCCAAGGCGGTCGAGATCAGCGGCTCCACGCGGGCGGTCGGCCAGTTCGACTGCCGGATCGACATCGGCGTGCAGAAGAAGCTCGGCAAAGACCTGGACACCGAAGTGGCGGGACTGTGCGGCCTGGTGGAAGCCATCGCGGGCTACCTGCGGCGGCGTCCGCTGGCCGCCGCGCCGCATGCGGCGTGGGTGCGGACGCAGAACGACCCGGTGTACGCACCAGAGCATCTGGCCGAGCAGCGGACCTTCACCAGCGTGCTGACCGTGACCTACAGGAGCGTCGGATGAACATCGGCTTCGAGATCAAGCAGCTCTTCTTCGACCGCGAGGCGGTGACATCGAAGGTCGCCCCCGCGACGCGGAAGGTGCTCTCGAAGTTCGGCGCGTTCGTTCGGCGCTCGGCAAAGGGCAGCATCCGAAACCGCCGGAAGGCATCGCCGCCCGGATCGCCGCCGAGCTCGCACACGGGGTTGCTGAAGAAGTTCATCTTCTTCGGCTACGACCCGGGCCAGCGCAGCGTGGTGATCGGGCCGACGCGCCTCGACCGGCGCGGACGCGGCGAAGCCCCGTCGCTCCTGGAGTATGGCGGGCAGACGACGCTCGTGCGCCGGGGCAAGCGCGAGCGGGCGGCGTACAAGGCGCGGCCCTACATGGGCCCCGCATTCGCGCAGGAACAACCGAAGCTGCCCGCGATGTGGCGGGACAGCGTCAGATAAGGAGAACGAGACATGGCAACTGAATTCGCATTGGGCATGAACGCCAAGCTGTACTACGGCGCGGCGGGCAGTTCCGCAGCCACCGAGATGGGCAACGTCAAGGACGTGACGCTCACCCTCGAAGCGGGCGAGGCCGACGTCACCACCCGCGCCAATTCGGGCTGGCGGGCGACCGCGCCGACGCTGCGCGAATGCACCGCCGAGTTCGAGATGGTGTGGGACCCGACCGACGCCGGTTTCACGGCCATCAAGACCGCCTTCCTCACGGCGGGCATGATCGCGCTGAAGATTCTGGACAAGACGGGCGGCCAGGGGCCGGACGGCGACTTCGCCATCACGTCCTTCAGCCGTAACGAGGCGCTGGAGGAAGCCATCACGGTGAGCGTCACCGCCAAACTCGCGGTCTTCCGGAGCTGGGTGTAACCATGAAAACATTCACGGATGCCGCCGGACGGACCTGGACGCTCTCACTGACCTTGGGCACGGCCATGAAGGTCAAGGCGAAGCTGGACATCGACTTGCTTCAGCCGGAGGCGGGCGACCCGCCGCTGCTGACGCGGATCGGGACCGACGAGATGCTCCTGGGCGAGGTGCTCTGCGCCATGCTCGACGGGCAGTTCGAGGCGCACAAGGTCACCGACGAGGACGTGCGCTCCAGTTTCGACGGCCAGACGCTGCTCGCGGCCCAGAAGGCCTTCTACGAGGAGCTGATCGCTTTTTTCCGGTCGCGCGGCCGCAACGACCGGGCCAAGGCGGTCGCCAAGCAGATGGCCCTGATCGAGGCGGCAGTGGCGGCGGTGGAGACGCGGATCGACGCGCTCGACATCGACGCGACGATCCGGGGGGCCATGACCCCTGGGGAGACATCTGGCGCATCGCCGGGAGCGTCGGCGTCGACCCATGCACCCTGACGCTGCGACAGCTTCTCTGGATGGCCGAGGGACTGGGGCGCGAGCGGTGGGCGCACACATCGCTGCTCTGCGCGCTGGTCGCCAACGCCAACCGGGACCCCAAACGGACGAGACCATTCAAACCGGCGGACTTCGACCCGTACGCCCGCCAGGACAAGCGGGAACGGGTGATCGTGGACGACGAATCGTTGGCAATGCTGAAAGAGGCCCTGACGGGCCGGAAAGGAAATGAACATGGACGGTAGCACCATCATCAACGGCATCTGGACGTTCCTCAACTCCGGTATCGGCTTCGCCGTCATCTGGGCGGCGATGATCGGGTTCTTCATGTTCCTGGCGAGCCGGTTCAATCCGTTCCAGGAGAAGTGGAAGAAGTACGAAGGGAGCATCATCACCGGCATCAGGCTGGCGGAGAAGAAGATCCCGGACGACACGCCCAACGCCGGTCTGGCGAAGCTGGATGCGGCGCTGCGGTTCGTCCTGGACGCCTATGCCCAGGCCAACCACGGCAAGCAGCCGCCCTCCGATCTGGTCGAGCAGATCAAGCAAGGCATCCAGATCAAGCACCTGGAACTGGATCGCTGGGGCGGGCTCTCGAAGCCCAAGGCGGCGGCGGGGTGAAATGGCTCATCGCCATCCTGACCGCCCTGTTCCAGGCGCTCCTGCCGTGGCTCGGGAGGCAATCGCGGCCCACGGCGGAGAGCGCCGATCCCGACCGGCGGACGCGGGATCGGCTGCGCGACAGGATTCGCAAGCACTGGGGGAAGCCATGAGGCTCTTGAAACTCCTGATCCCGTTCCTTCTGCCGTTCGTGCTTCTGACCGGCTGCGTGCGGACGATCTATGTGCCGCATGGCACGCCGGTGCGCCTGCGCGAGACGGTCAAGGACGCCAAGGTCTGGGTCAAGGATGGCGACGGCCAGTCCGTCGAGGGCCGGATGGACTTGCCCGAGGGCTGGTACGCGTTGCCGGATTGCAGCGAGGAGTAACACACATGGCGACGGTAATCGCCATCGGGCTGCTTGTCCTTATGGCGGCGCTCGTCGCGCTGGCGATCCTGGTCGACCGCAATGGACTTTTGTGAGGAGAAACGATGGCAACTGCGCAGGGAATCCGAGCCGGACGCGCTTTCGTCGAGCTGTTCGCCGACGACAGCAAGCTCGTGCGCGGCCTGCGCCAGGCCGAACAGAAGCTGAAGGCGTTCGGCGATTCGATCCGCAATATGGGCCTGAAGGCCATCGGCCTCGGTTCCGCGATTCTTGCGCCCCTCGGGGCGGCAGCCAAGACCTTCGCCGACATGGGCAGCCGGATGTGGGACATGGCCAAGCGCACGGGCGTCTCCGTCGAGGCCCTGAGCGCCTTGAGCTATGCCGCCGAACAGTCCGGCGCGGGCGTCGACGCATTCGAGAACGGCATCCGCCGGATGCAGCGGACCCTTTACGACGCCGGTCGCGGGCTGAGCACGGCAACCGACGCGCTGGGTGAACTGGGCCTGACCATCCAGGACTTGGAGGGACTCTCCCCCGAGGCGCAGTTCCGCCAGTTGGCCGACCGGCTGGACCGCATCGAGGACCCCAGCCGCAAGGCCGCCATCGCCATGACGATCTTCGGCCGCTCGGGCACGGAGCTGCTGCCGATGCTCGAAGGCGGCGCGGCTGCCTTGGACGCCTACGAAAAGCACGCTCGCGACCTCGGCCTCATCATGAGCACCGAGGATGCGGCGGCGGCCGATGTGTTTGGAGACGCGCTCTCTGATCTGTGGAAAGTCCTGAAGATGTCGGCCTTTGCCGTCGGCGCGGCCTTGGCCCCGACGCTCAAGGACCTGTCAGAAAGGATCGTGCGGGCGGCGAAGACGGTCACCGAATGGGTGAGGGAGAACCAGGGATTCATCGTCAGCGCGCTCAAGGTCGCCGCCGTGGTCGTGGCCGTCGGCATCGGCCTGACGGTCCTCGGCACGATCATTTCCGGGCTGGGCACGGCATTCGGCGTCCTGGCCACAATCATCACGGCGGTCATGGCCGTGCTGAAAGTCCTGGCGGCGGTGATCGCGTTCCTGGCTTCGCCGGTCGGCCTGGTCATTGCGGCCGTGGTCGCGCTCGGCGCGGCGATCCTCTACGTGACCGGGGCCGGGGGCAAGGCGCTGGCCTGGCTGGGCGAGCGGTTCAAGGTCCTCAAGGAGGACGCGCTGGCGACCTTCGGGGGCATCGCCGACGCGCTGGCGGCGGGCGACATCTCGCTGGCTGCGAAGATTCTGTGGCTCATGCTCAAGATGGAGTGGACGCGCGGCGTCAACTTCCTCGAGAAGGTCTGGCTCAACTTCCGCAACTTCTTCATCAAGATCGGGTACGACGCCTGGCACGGTCTGCTGGCCACGGTGGAGATCGTCTGGCACGCGCTGGAGGTCGGCTGGATGGCGACAGTGGACTTTTTCGCCCGCCTCTGGGACGGCTTCACCGGTTTCTTCGCCAAGACCTGGCAGAACATCAAGGCCGGGGCGCAGAAGGCCTGGAACTGGATCAGGAGCCTCTTCGACGACTCGGTCGATCTCCAGACGGAGAACAAGATGGTCGAGGACCGGAAGCAGGCCGCCATCGCCAGCATCGATGACGAGCAGAAGCGCCGGGCCGCCGAGAGGGAGGCCGAACGGCAGCGGGCAAGCGAGCTGCACGAGGCGACGCTGGCCGGAATCGGCCAGGAGAACCTCGACAAGCACGCCCAGCTCGACGCCGAGTATGCCGAGCGCATGGCCGAGAACGAGGCCGATCTGGCCAAGGCCCGGCAGGAATGGCGCGAAGCCGTCGACGCAGCCAAGCAGAAGCGCGCGGAGAAGGAAGCTGGCGCGCTGGAGGGCCCCGACGACATCACCCAGAAGGCCCGCGACGCGCTGGCCGGTCTGGGCGACATCGGCGACCTCGTCCAGGCCGAGGCCGCCAAGATCGGCGTGCGGGGCACGTTCAACGCCTCGGCGCTCCAGGGACTGGCCGCAGGGAACGCCGCCGACCGCACGGCGACGGCGACCGAGGAAACCGCCAAGAACACCAATAGACTCGTCCAGGCCGCCCAGACCGGCGGGCTGACGTTCGCATAGGAGGACACGTCATGGCCACCGTTTGCACCGAGAAAATCGATTCCCGCCAGGTCACCGACGGCCAGTCGGCCGAGCTGATCTACAAGATCACCGGCACGGCCGACGACGCGGCGGCGCTGTCATCGCTCAAGTCCACCGCCCCGGCGACGTTTGCCGGGATGAAGCGGCAGCCGGTGACGGTGGAGCCTGTCCACGTCGACACCGCGCGGCCCGACACCTGCATCTGGACTGGCACGGCGACCTATGCGCCGCTCGAAGTGGAGCCGCCCCCCGAGACGGGCGAGTCGGTGTTCAACTTCGACACCGGCGGCGGCACGCAGCACATCACGCAGTCGCTGAACACCGTGGGGCGCTACCCGGGGACCGCCCCGGACTTCAAGGGCGCAATCGGCGTGACGCATGACAACGTCGAGGGTGTGGACATCACCGTGCCGGTCTACACCTTCAGCGAGACCCACTACGTGGCCTCGTCGAGCGTGACGACCGCCTACAAGAACACGCTGTTCAACCTCACGGGCAAGGTCAACAACGGCGCGTTCAAGGGCCTGGCGGCGGGCGAATGCCTGTTTCTGGGTGCCAGCGGATCGAAGCGAGGGACGGACGACTGGGAGATCACCTTCCGCTTCGCCGGATCGCCCAACCGCACCGGCCTGTCGGTCGGCCCCATCGGCGGCATCAGCAAGAAGGGCTGGGAATACCTCTGGGTGCGCTATGCCGACACCGAGGACACCGCGAGCCACACGCTGGTCAAGCAGCCCGTCGGGGCCTACGTCGAGAAGGTCTACGAGGAAGGCAACTTCTCCTCGCTGGGGATCGGCACATGAGCGACGCGCTGAAGAAGGTCCAGTCCGGCCAGCCGCTGGTGATTCCGGCCAGCGCCTACAACGCCTTCATCGACGCGGCCATCGACTTCCGCCAGCGCACGGCGCACATCGGCCAGGGGGCGCAGCCCGCGTTCCAGCAAGCCACCATCATCCTGGTGCGGAACGATTCCGGGGCCGACCGGCAGCGGTTCGAGGTGCTGGGCGTGGACGGCCCTGTGATCGACCCCTCGTACAACGAGGAGGAGTTCAAGAACCGCATGGCGCTCGCGTGCGTCTCGCCCGTCGTCGACACGCACGAGGGCCGGTTCGTCGTGCTGGCCGAGCCCGTCGGCAGCGGCAAGATCGGGCGGGCATTTGCCGCCGGGGTGTGCGCGGTCAAGATCAACGTGATTGACGAGACGGAGGAGCCTCGCTTCGTTGAGATCGCGGGAGGCACGACGGCGAATCTCGACGTAAAACGCCGGGGTTCCGCCGGAATCCTGTGGCGCGTCGGCGGCACGGGCGTGCAGTGGGCGGTCATCCGGTTCGGCAAGCCGATCCCGCTCCACGTCTTTCCCGTGAACCTGAGCCAGTCCGGCGGGTCGCAGGGCGACGAGTCCTATGCGGCGTCCTGGACCTACAACGTCTATGACATCAAGAGCGGCGCGTTGCTGGAGAGCAGCGTGGACCCGACCTCGTCGCCCCACAAGTGGAAGCGACCGTCCATCGGACAGATGATCGCCGCCGACTTCGGCTATGCCCACTACCAGGACGACGGTTCTGGCGGCGAGCAGCTCGTTCTCGGCTGGATCAACGAGATGGTGGATCAGGAAGCCTGCGAGACATCCGGCTCCGGCTCCGGGTCGGGAGGATAGGATGGGATCGCCAGGCAAATCGGTGGTGATCGAGGGAGGGAAGCGCGGCGTGTTGCTGGGCGGCAAGTCGGCCGTTTACAACGCGGAGGAAACCTGCCCGGCCTGCTGCATCGAGTTCTCGCGGCGGTGGTCTTTCACCGACCAGGGCTTCATCGACGGCGGCCAGGACGGGGCCTATCGCGCCTATGATAACCCCGACGATGTATCCGCCAGCCCGTGGTACGTGCTCGACGAGGGGTTGGGCCTCCGGCTGGACTGGGAGGACGACAACAACTGCCGCTACCACAATCCCTACACGCAGTATGCCACGGCCACATGCGAGATCACCGTCCCCAAACGTATGCTCATGACGGTCAACTGGTCGGGCGTGGGCGAGGTGCAGGACCCTGGATTCGATGTGATGAGCCTCTATGTGGACGGCAATCTGGTGGGATCGGCCCACGCTCCGGGCGGCAGCCAAGGCTGTTCGCCCATGGCACCGGTCGTTTCCGACCCGCCGCCGCCCCAGCAGGTGATCCTGGAGCCGGGGCCGCACACACTCTACATCACCGCCTCGACCAACGATCCGCTGTACCACTTCGAGGCGTGGTATCAGTTCGCGCTGACGTTTGTGCTCGCGCCGTAACCCTTGGAGGACCAGACCATGCCTGACAACCTGATTCCGAAAGCCAAGAAGTGCGGCAACTGCCCGCCGCTGGTCGTGCCGCGCCGGGCCTACACCCCGAGCCGACCGAGCTGCATCGAGTGCGTGGAGAAGCACCTTGGGGCGGCCTACGTGCTGCTGACCGAGGCCCGCGAGGGATATGCCTATCGTCTCCGCGCCGTGGGGCACCTATTCGAGGCCGAGGACGAGGCCCAGGAATGGCAGGAACTGCACGCCGCGATCCGGGATGCCCGGACGCATTACCAGGCGGGGGAGCAGATGCCGGACTGGCAGGCGTTGGACGGCATGCTGGCAGCCCAGCGCGAGAAGAATCGGCGCGGCGCGGAGTGATTATGCCTGCCCCGTCTGGCTATCGGCCGCCAGGCACTTCCACAAACGCCGCTGCCTGTGCCAGTCGGGTTCGGCGGCGATGGGGCGGACGTGGCGCTCGCGGATCGGGTCGCGGCCCTTGACGGTGCGCGGCAGGAACAGGATCGCCTCCTGAATCGCCGGAGCCAGGTGCAGGAGGTTCATGATCTGGGTCACGCGGGCGCGGCTCACGTTGCCCAGACGCGCCAGTTCGGCCTGGTCGTCGATCTCGCCATCCTTGATCAATCTCTCGAAGCGGATCGCCAGCGCCATCAGCCGCGAGATGCGCGGGATACGGCCCTCGGGCACGGGTGGCTGCTCCGACGGCGGGCCTTCCTGGATGACCTTGCGGGTGCGCCGCCCCAGCGTGAAGTGTACCTGTCGCTCGATGGTCAGGCTTTGCATGTCGTCGTCTCCTGTCGTTTGAGTTCGTCTGCCAGCGTCTTGATGCCCGTCGGGTGGAACGTGATCGCCACGGTGCCCTTGGGGCCGTTGTAGTCCACGCGCTCGACCAGCAGGTGCAGGATGCGGGCCTGCTCGCGGGCGCTCAAGGTGTCCCAGAGCGGGTCGAACAACGCGCAGGCCTCGCCGACCTCGCGGGCGTCCACCAGCTCGCGGGAGAGGGCCAGAATCTGCTCGCGCACCTCCGTGGCGCGTTGCTCGGCGTTGCGGATGAGATCCTGGATGTCGGCCATGCGGTCGGTCGCCTGGCCGTCCTTACCGGCCAGCTTGCGAAGCTCGGCGTCGTGGCGCTGGAGTTCGCGCTCGAGCGTGCGCTTCTCGACCTCCAGCCTGCCGATGGCATCCTCGCGCTGGCGGCGGCATTCGGTCAGCGTTTCGGCCAGCAGGTTGGTGTCCCGTCCGATGCCCTTGGCCTGCTCGACCACGAACCGCTCCAGTTCGGGCGCGGGCACCGACGGCGTGGGGCAGACGTGCCAGCCGCGTTTCTGGGCGTTCGAGCAGCAGTAGTAGCGATAGACCTTGCCGCCGTTGTCGGAGAGGCGTTTGACGGTGTGCGACGGGACCATCGCGCAGTCGCAGGTCACGCAACGCACCAGGCCCTTGAGGAGCGCCCCGTGGCGGTTCTTGACGTGGGCCCCGCCGGTGCGGCCGTTGCGCTTGAGGAGAAGCTGGACGCGCTCGAAGATCTCGGCGTCCACGATGGCCGGGTGCTCGGCGTCGTAAATCTCGTCCTTGTAGGTCATCTTGCCGAGGTAGATGCGGTTCGTCAGCAGCTTGAAGAGGCTGTTCTTGCCGAACCGCTTGCCCCCCATCTCGCGGCCCCGCGTCGACACCCAGTGCTTCGTTCGCCATCCCCGAGCCTCCAGGATCGCCGACGTGGTCAGGAGCGACTGGCGGTCGAGGTACATCTCGAAGATTTCGCGCACGCGGGCGGCCTCGTCCTCGTTGACCCGCAGCCGCCCGCCTTTCTCGACCACGTCGTAGCCCAGCATGGGGCAGCCGCCCGTCCACATGCCCTTGCGCCGCGTGGCGGCGATCTTGTCGCGGGTGCGCTCGGAGATCATCTCGCGTTCGAACTGGGCGAAGGAGAGGAGCACGTTGAGCATCAGCCTGCCCATCGACGTGCCCGTGTTGAACTGCTGGGTGACCGAGACGAAGGCGACCTTGTGGCGTTCGAACACGTCCATGATCTTGGAAAAGTCGATCAAGCTGCGACTCAGGCGGTCGACCTTGTAGACGACGATGCAGTCCACCTGGCCCGCCTCGATGTTCGCCATGAGGCGCTTCAGCGCCGGGCGCTCCATGTTGCCGCCGGTGAAGCCGCCATCGTCATAGCGGTCGGGGAGCGCGATCCAGCCCTCGGACTTCTGGCTGGCGATGAACGACTCGCCCGCCAGCCGCTGGGCGTCCAGGCTGTTGAACTCCTGTTCCAGGCCGTCCTCGGTGCTCTTGCGGGTGTAGATCGCGCACCGGACGGTCGGCGGTGTTTCGGTTGTCTTACTCATCCGCACCTCCATCGCGTTTCAAGTTGAAGAAGTGGTAGCCGTTCCAGTGGGTGCCGGTGACGGCCGTGGCGACCGCCGAGAGCGAGCGGTAGATCGTGCCCTCGTACTCGAAGCCCTTGGGACGGACGTACACAACGATCTCGCGGCCCTTGTACTGGCGCGTGATGCGTGCGCCCGCCATCGGCAACCGCGACCCGTGCGCGAACGGCAGCGCCGCCCGGACCGTGACCCCGGCCTCGCTTTGGATCGGCTTGGCCTTGGGCGCGGTGGTGCGCAGGTCGGCGTCGTTGGCCAGTTCCTCGGCCCGGCGTCTGGCCTGGCAGGAGAGGTCCCCGTGGGCGTTGGCCTGCAACCGCCAGGCGATGCGTTTGACGAGGTAGTCGCGGTTGCCGGTGCGCGTCGGCTCGCCGAAGGCCTCGACGTGTTTGGATCGCAGCTCCGAGACCGTCATACGGCCCAGGGCGGCGACCTCTTTGGCGACGTTCAGCGTCATGGTCTGCGTGCTCCTTTCATGTGTTCGGTCGCTGTTTCTTGCGCCTGCCGAGAGGCTGGCGTCGTGAACACATGAAGGCTCGTTATCTGCCCCCCATCAAGGGCTTCCGGGCGGAAGTTCGAAGATTTTTCGGGGGTGCGGGAGGGACGCGAACCATGCGCGCTCTCGGCGCTCCGGCGCAGGCGCAGGACGCCTCTGGCGAGGATTGCCGCGACCTCGCGGCGGCGCTGGTCGGGCGTCATGTCGGCGGGGTCGCGGGTCGCGTCGTGGACGACGGACGCGAGCCGGTCGGTCGCTGCGGATGCTGGCATTGCGGGCTCCTTTCGGGCTTGCCCACAACGGCCTTCGCCTGGCGACCGGTCCGATGTCTGGCGGGTTGATGCTGCTCGTCTACAGGTTACATACCCGCCGAAGGTTCTAAATGGCGCTGGGTTCCGGTACGAACGAACCTGTTAACCACTGGCGGGCTGTTCACCAGAGAGTCCGAGAGTTCGAGGGGTTGCTCTCGGGTTCCGGTGGTGAACATATACGTTCACGACCGGGACCCGCTTTCTCGGTTTCGGAACAGAGAACGCGCCCGAGAGGGCGGGATCGCCGTAACCCTTTGGAATCAACGGAAAACACGAACGCCCGGCCAGTTGCCTGGACGGGCGTTCGTGTAAACCGGATGGTACGGGGACCTTCCGAAATAAAAAATGGCTCCAGAGACAGGACTCGAACCTGTAACCCGCCGGTTAACAGCCGGCTGCTCTACCATTGAGCTACTCTGGAAGCCAGGACGGAGATAAAACTAGCGAGCGCCGTCCTCCGCGTCAAACGGATATTGACCCCAAATTAGGCCGGGGCTTCGCCGCCCGCGTTCCGGCGCCGGGAGGGCGTTCCTCCGGCGGCGGGAAACGGTTCAATCATCATCATCGAGGACGCTGACCGCCCAGACGGGGTAGGGCGCTTGCGAACCTTTGACCGCATGCCACAGGATGCGGTTGAAGAGGTCTTCGGGGCATTGGTCCACCTCCTCCAGCGGCAGGCGCGCCGAGGCGTAGGCGTGCTTGCGCAGGAGCGGATCGGCAATCTTCTTCGGCGGCGGGTTCATCTGGTCCAACGGGATGTTATTCGTCAAGGCCGTGAACGGCGTGAAATCCGGCTGGTCGGTGAAGCAGTCGGTCATCGGCGTGGCGGTGGCGTCCAACTGGTTCATCGGCGGCAGGCCCAGCATTAATTCCATCGTGCGCAGCAGGCTGGTCTGGTTGTATTGCGTGCTGACAACCGCGCCGCGCCGGGTGTAGGGGCTGACGACGTAGCAAGTGGTGCGGTAGCCGCTGACGTGGTCCCAGCCGGCCTGCGGGTCATCCTCGATGGCAAAGATGCACGTCTCCTTCCAAAACCGGCTGCGGCTGACCGCCTCCACAATCTGTCCGAAGGCCAGATCGTGGTCCGCCGACATCGCCTCGGGCGTGGGGAAGCCGGCCCGGGTGCCGCTGGTGTGATCGTTGGGCAAAAGCATGATGACCAGGTTGGGAAAGTCCCCGGTTTGCTCGAACTGTTTGAGTTCCTTGATGAACTGCGCCGCCCGAAACACATCCGGAACCTGCAGCGCCCAGCCGGCGGTGTTGGTGACGACGTAAGGCCGCAACGACTCGATGGCCGGGCTGGCGGTGATTTCCACCTCGCCCGCCTGGTTCACGAAATCGCGGTAGCAATCCAGGAAGCCGGGCGCGCCCTTGCGCGTGCGATCCCGCCAAATAACCTGGGTGAGAACGAACTCGCCGTAGTCGCGCAGGCTCTTGCCGTGCGCGATGGCGTTGTCCCAGATGAATCCGGCGGACGAATACGCCAGCGCGTCCACGGCGTCGCGCGTGCCCCCGAAGGGATAGCTCCGGGGAAAACCGGCGAACGACCGCTCCATGTAGTCATTGGCCAGGGCGCTGTCAGCCCATTGATGGCCGTCAGCGCTCAGAATGCCGGAGCAATAGGTGTTGTCGAGCAGCACGAAGTCCCGCGCGATCTTGTGGAGGTTGGGGGTGACGCGCTCGCCGAAGATGCAGAGCGAGGGATCGCCATTGCCCTCGGGCATATCGCCCAGCACCTGGTCATAGGTGCGGTTTTCCTTGATGATATAAATCACGTGCTTGAAAACGCTCGGCTCGCCGACCCGCTCCGGGACCGGCCGGGGCGGCTGGTTCGGGCGCGCGGGCCGCCGGGCTTCCTGCAGCAACCCGTAGCGCAGGTTCGCCAGGGCGATTTGCGTCAGGCGCGGCAACTCCCGCTTTTTCGGCAGCCGGACCAGCGACAGCGTGCCGAAATGCTGGTGCGAGTTGAATTTCACCGCCTCCCCGGGCGCCAAATGCCGCGTCGAGCCAATCCCTTTGATATTGGCCACATAAACCGCCTCGCGGGCCGGGTCATAGGCCACCGCGCCGGGAAACCAGCCGACGGGGATCAACCCGAGCAGGCGGGATTTGCCCGGCTTGAAATCGAACAGCGCCACGGCATTCTGCGTGCCGTTGCATACAAACAGCCGCCGGCCGGACGCATCAAACGCCAGCGCATTGGGCTGGGCGCCGAACAAATCCCCGGGGTTCTGCCGGGCGCAAACCGTCTCGATGATCTGGTCGCTGCGCGTGTCAATCACGCTGAGCGTATCCTGGCCGGCATTCGCCACCACCACCCAGCGGCCATTGGGCGACACCGCAATAGCGCAGGCGCGCGGGCCGGTGAGGATTTCCATTTTCGCCGGCTGCGCCTCCGCCCCGGCCGGGGGCGAAGCCAGGTCAACCACCGAAACCGAGCCCTCGGAAGCAATGTGCCGCACCGGATCCACGCGCACCCGCGTGCCGCGCCCGGCCGGGCCGGTGACCGATTGCGCATCCGGCCGCCGCCCGCCCCAATTGCTCACATACGCCTTCGACCCGGCCAGCGCCACCCCAAAGGGCGCGAAACCCACCTCCCACAGGCGCAGCACCCGGCCGCTGACGGCGTCCAGCTCCGCCAGCCGGTTGGAAAGATTCAGCACGACGTAAAGCCGCCGGCCGTCCGGCGACACGGCGATCCCGGCGGGAACCTCCCGGTCGCGTTCCGGGGCCGTGGCCTTCGGCAGGGAAAACGAAGCCACCCCCACCACTTTGCGGTCGGGGCGGACGGCAAATACCTTGATGTCGCCATTGACGTTGGCCTGGTAGAGCCGGCGCCCGTCGGGCGAAAATACCAGCCCGGTGAAACTCAGCTGCCCGGACTTGTCCGGATGCAGAATCTCCTCCGGAACTTCCTCGGGCACGGCGGCGGCGGTCTGGTCGGACGGCAAAGCCGCGCGCTGCAGGATGCTGCCCGTAGCCGGTTCGATCACGATCAACTCGTGCGTCTTGCCGGCCGTGACCAGCAGCCGGCCGTCGGGGCTGAGCGCGATGGCCTGCGGCCGCAAACCGGGCAGCTCCACTTGAATGCCCTCCGGCGTCAGTAATTGATTGGCGGGCGTATAGTAGCGGTTCGTGCCGACCTGCCCCACCCGCTCGCGGGTGGCCGTCTCCGGGTGGACCGGCGTTCGCTCGCGGCCCAAGGCGGGCGCGGACAACATAGCCAGCACCGCGGCGGCGCTGACTAAACGACTCAGGGCAGAATACATGGCCCCATTATGGCAGAGCCGCAAGCCGGCGCGCAACCCGGCTTTTCAGGAAAAAAGCAAAAACCGGAATCCCCGGCAAAAAGCCCCGCGCAGTTCCTCCGCCCCCGCCGGGCGGCTCCGCCGTTTGCCGGGAGCCTGGGCGCGGGACGGCGGCGGGTGAGAGGATTCGCGGCCAGCCCGGGATGGGGAAGCGCGCCGTCAGGCGGGCAAGAGGACAGGCAGATGCCCGTTCACGCCCGCGCGAGAGTGCCGTCGGAACGCAGGCGCAGACGCTGGCCGCGCCATTCCACGCGATTGCCCAGGAATGCCAGCAGCCAGATGACGGTTTGCAGCAGGTCCTTGACTGGCACCAGCCAGGCCCGGGCATACGCCGGGCGGCGGCGGCTCAGGCGGCGCTCCAGGTCCAGCGCGCTGATCACCCGGATCAGCAGGCAGCCCAGCGCGCCGGCCAGCGCCGGACCGGCGGGTTGAGCCGCCAACCAAAGCACGGGCCAGAGCGTGGCGTTGCTCAGGAGGCTGAAGAAATAGGGCATGGGCTGGCAGACGCGAATCGTCCGCGCCCACCGGAGCTGATGCTTCCAGACCGCCGCCCAGCCCATCGGCGCGGACCAGCATTCAACCACCACCGGCGAAAGCGCGATCTGATGCCCGCGCCGCGCGAGGCGGTGGCCCAACTGGTAATCGTCCGCCAGGCAGTCCGCCAGCGCCGAAAAGCCGCCAATCTCCGCCAGCAGCGGGTGCCGCGTGGCCATCACGGCGCCCAGGGCAAAGTCCAGCGGCTTCAGGCTCCGGGCCTGCAGCACCTGGCTCCAGAAATCGGCATTGATGGCAATCGCCTCCCACTGCATCGCCAGCGTGGCCGGGTTGGCGAGGCGGTAAAAACAGTTCACCAACCCCACCCCCGGCGGCTGCAACTGAGCGACCACGCTGGCCAGGCAATCCACCGGCGCGCGGACATCGGCATCACTGATGACGAGCAGGTCATGCTTCGCCCGGCGCTCCAGTTCCACCAACTGGGAAACCTTCGCGTTGGCGCCCGCCGGCGGGCCGCACACGACGAGCTGCGCGTCGTGGCCGGGAAACTCCCGCAAGAGCCGCCGGACCACCTCGCCAGCCGGGTCGGCAGCCTCCGCCACGCCCAGCAAAAGCTGCACCGGCCCGCCGTAGGACTGGGCAAACCAGCTCCGCAGGCAGTCTTCCGTGGCCGCATCGCAGCCTTTGAGCGGCTTGAGCAAGGTGACGGCGGGCGGCGGGCGGGCGGCGGCGGCGGGCGGCGGGCGCTGATGCAGCGGGAAACGGCGCGCCGCGAGCCATTGCCACAGCGTCAGGGCCAGGCTCAGCAGGGCCAGGCCGCCAAGTATCAGGTTCAGGAGCATTGCCGGTTCCGCATCGTCGTTCCGGCCAGCCTAAGCCAGCCCGCGCCGGAAAGGAAAGGCCCGATTGCCGGCGCGCGCCGGGGGGCGCGGACGGCAAAAATCTTCCCGGCGACTTGCGCAACCGGGCGGCGCATGGAAAACTAAAGTCTCAAAAGGCGAGACATTTTAAGCCCGACGGGTTATGGTTCAGACAACGGCATCGCCGGTAATGAAGGATACGGATCAATATTTGGCCATGTTCGAGCGGTTCGAGGCGCAAGCCCCGCCGCCGGCGTGGATGTCCCCGCTGCGCAAGGCGGGCATCACGCGCTTTGCCGAGCTGGGATTCCCCACGCTGCAACAGGAAGACTGGCGGTTCACCAACGTGGCACCCCTCGCCAGCCTGCCCTTCAACCTCGTTTGGCGGGCTTCCGACGGCGGCGTCAAGCCCGAATGTGTGGCCGAGCTGCCCTTCGGCCAGTTGCCCGCCCACCGGCTGGTCTTTGTGGACGGCCATTACGTCGCCGCGCTCTCCGCGACCGCCCCGCTGCCGCCGGGCGTGATGGTCCGCAGCCTGGCCGCCGCGCTGGCCGACCCGGAGGGCCGCGCCCGGGAGCACCTGGCGCAAACATCGCCGGCGGATGACAACGCATTCGCCGCCCTCAATTCCGCTTTCTTCCAGGACGGCGGCTTCATTTATGTCCCGGCGGGCCGCCAGGTGGATTTGCCGGTGCTCCTGCTGTTCATCTCGACCGCGAAAGAAGCCGGCGCCAGCACGCAGCCGCGCAACCTGGTCCTCACCGAAAAAGGCGCCCGGGTGACGGTGCTGGAGAGCTACGTCAGCCTGCGGGAGGCGTCCCATTTCACCAACGCGGTCACCGAGGTGGCGCTGGCCGAGGGCGCCACCGTCGAGCATGTGAAGTTCCAGGACGAAAACCGGAACGCCTTTCACCTCGCCACCCTGAACGCCCGCCTGGGGCGGGACGGCAATTTCCTCTCGCACTCGATCGCCCTGGGAGCGCGCCTGTCGCGCTACACCCTCCGCACCGCCCTGGCCGGCGAGGGGGTCGAATGCGTGCTCAACGGGCTTTACCTGACCCGGGGCGACCAGTTGGCGGATCACCACATGGTGGTGGAGCACGCCCGGCCGCATTGCCAGAGCCACGAATACTACAACGGCATCCTCGATGAACGCTCCCGGGGCGTCTTTCATGGCCGCATCCTGGTGCGCCCCGCGGCGCAAAAAACCGACGCCAAACAAACCAACAAAAACCTGCTGTTGTCGGACGACGCCACCGTGAACTCCAAACCGCAGTTGGAGATTTACGCCGATGACGTCAAATGCACCCACGGAGCCACCGTGGGCCAGTTGAACGAGCAGGCCATCTTTTACCTCCGCTCCCGCGGGCTCGACACCGACACGGCCCGGCGCATGCTGATCCACGCCTTCGCCGGCGAAATCATCGAGCGCATCCGGCTGAGGCCGGCCCGGGAGGAGCTGGACCAACGGGTCTGGGACCGGCTGGAGCAAAACCCGCGCGTGGGAAGGCATAAATGTGTTTGACGAACTGAACGATCTCTACCAGCAGGTCATCCTCGACCACTGCCGGCAACCCCGCAATTTCCACCCGCTCCAGCCCGCCTCCTGCTCGGCCCAGGGGCATAACCCCCTCTGCGGCGACCAGTTGACGCTCTACCTGGCCCTGGACGGCGAGGTCATCAAAGACGCCAGCTTCGTCGGCGACGGCTGCTGCATCTCCAAGGCCTCGGCCTCCCTCCTGACCGAAAGCGTCAAAGGCAAAACGCGGGCCGAAGTGCAAACGCTGTTCGAGCAGGTCCACGAAATGGTCACGACCGGCCGGGCCGCCGAAAACGTCGGCAAGCTGTCCGTGTTCGCCGGCGTGCATAAGTTTCCCACGCGCGTCAAATGCGCCATCCTGGCGTGGCACGCCGCCATGGCGGCCCTCCGCGGCGACGGCCAGCCGGTCAGCACCGAAAACAACCCCGCCGGAACCGGAGATTTATGAGCTGCGATGCTTCTGTCACCCTGACCCGCGACGTCGAGGCGGCCCTCGTTCCCGCCGGCGACCGGGTCACCCTGCTCAAAGGCGAGACCGCCCGCATCACCCAAAACCTGGGCGGCAGCTATACGGTGATCGTCAACGGCAACATGTTTCGCCTCGACGGCAAGGACGCCGACGCCCTCGGCCTGGAGGTGGCGGCCAAACCGCTCCAGCCCGCCGGCCCCATCACCCCGGAAAGCCTCGAAAAAGAAATCTGGAACCAGTTGCGCTCCTGCTACGACCCCGAAATCCCCGTCAACATCGTGGACCTGGGCCTGATCTACGATTGCCAGCTCACGCCCCTGGCGGCCGAACGCTACCGCGTGGACGTGAAAATGACGCTGACCGCGCCCGGCTGCGGCATGGGGCCGGTCATTGCCCAGGACGTGCAAAACAAGGTGCTCAGCCTCGAAGGCGTGGAGGACGTGGCCGTCGAGCTGGTCTGGGACCCGCCGTGGAACCAGGCGATGATGACGGAGGCCGCCAAACTGCAACTGGGTTTGCTCTGAACATGCCCGCCCCGGCCGCCCCTCCTCCCCCCCCGACGCCGGCCCTCAACCCCGCCGCGCTCCGGGCCGATTTCCCGATCCTCGACCAATCCGTGCACGGGCAGCCGCTCATCTATTTCGATAACGCCGCCACCACCCAAAAGCCCCGCGCCGTGCTCGACGCCCTGCGCCGCTACTACGAACACGACAACGCCAACGTCCACCGCGGCATCCACGAGCTGAGCAACCGCGCCACCGCCGCCTACGAAGCCGCCCGCGCCCGCGCCGCCCGCTTCATCAACGCCCGCCACGCCGACGAAATCATCTTCACCCGCGGCACCACCGAAAGCATCAACCTCGTCGCGCACGCCTGGGGCGCGGCGCGGGTGCGGGCGGGCGACCTCATCCTGCTCACCGAAATGGAGCACCACAGCAATATCGTCCCCTGGCAACTGCTGGCCGAGCGCGCCGGCGCCCGGCTGGCGTTCCTGCCGGTGATGGGCGACCTCGGCCGGCTCGACCTCGACCGCCTCGACCAGTTCCTGACCCCGCAAGTCAAGCTGCTGGCGGTGACCCATATCTCGAATTCGCTCGGCACGATCAACCCGGTGGCCGACCTGTGCGCCCGCGCGCGCCGCCTCGGCGTGACCACGCTGGTGGACGCCGCGCAAAGCGCCGGGCACCGGCCCCTGGATGTCCAGGCCATCGGCTGCGATTTCCTGGCCTTCTCGGGCCACAAAATGGGCGGCCCCACCGGCATCGGAGTGCTGTACGGCCGCCAGGAACTGCTCGCCGCCATGCCCCCCTTCCAGGGCGGCGGCGAGATGATCCTGAACGTGGACTTCGACCGCAGCACGTGGAAACCCGCCCCGCACCGGTTTGAGGCCGGCACGCCCAACATGGCCGGCGCCGTGGGCCTGCACGCGGCGATGGATTACCTCGACCACCTCGGGCGGGACCAAATCGCCCGGCACGACCAGGAGCTGGGCGCCTACGCCTACGCCAAACTCGCCCAGTTCAAGCACGGCATCCGCCTGTTTGGCCCGCCCATCGGCCGCGCCGGGCTGGTGAGTTTCCTGTTGCCGGGCGTCCATGCGCACGACCTTGTGACCGTGGCCGACCGGCGCGGCGTCGCCCTGCGCGGCGGCCACCACTGCAACCAGCCGCTCATGCGCAAACTCGGCGTCGAATCCACCGCCCGCGCCAGCTTCTACTTCTACAACACCACGGCGGAGATTGACCGCTTCGTGGAAGTGCTGCGCGAAATCCAGCGGTTCTTCGCCGCCGCCTGAGCCGCCCCCCGCCGCCCCCCGCTGTCCCGGGAATGGGCAACGGCGGCAAAGGGTGGACAGCGCGCCGCCCGCTCCCGCTCCCGCCGGACGCCGTTTTCCCGCCGGCCGCGCAGCCGGGCGCGGCCTTGGGCGCGCGGCGCGCCCCGGCGCCCCGCCCCGCGCGCATGGCATCCCGCCTGCTTGCCAACAGCCATGACCGACGCCGCGATAACCTTACTGGCCCTGCTGGCGGGTTGCGTGAGTCTGGAAGTCTACTTCGCCCTTCGGGCCCCGCTGGGATACCAGGACGAACACGGCTTCCACCTGGGTTCCGAAACGCCGGAATGCGCGGAAGACTGCCCCGGCGGGCCGATCCTCTGACCGGCCGGCCGGAAAAGACTGCCAGGAAATGAATTAGCCCCCCGCGAGGGGGGCGCGATGGTCCGGCGCCCGCTTCTTAGTCGGGGCGCCGGCTAGCCATGCGAAGCGTCCCCCGTCGGGGAATGCGCGTGCCGCTGTGGGTTTCCGCGTGCCCCAACGAAGGCCCGCACCTCTGACGGGGGACCGTTTTAACCCCGGCCCGCCCGCCCCGGCGCGCGCGTCCCGCGGCTTGACCAATCCCGCCAATGCTGCCAAGCATAACCCCATGACGAGATTTCTGCTGGCCGCAATGCTGGGCTTCGCCCTCCCGGCGGGCGTGGACGCCGCCGGGCTGCTCCACCCCTTCAAAAAAGTTCGCGCCACCGACCAGTTCTGGGCCGAGGGCGCGGCCATCGGCGACTTCAACCGCGACGGCCGGATGGATGTCGTCTCCGGCGCTTATTGGTATGAAGGGCCGGATTTCCAGCGCCGCCACGAAATCTATCCCGCCAACGCCAGCTTCAAACGCAAGGACGCCGCCGGCGGGGAACAAACCATCCCCGGCTTTGAAGGCGCGCTCGGGGTCAACAACGCCTACTCGGATTGTTTCCTCACCTTCACCTACGACTTCAACGGCGACGGTTGGACGGATGTCCTCGTGTACGGCTTTCCGGGCAAGGAAGTTGGCTGGTTCGAGAACCCCAAAGGCCGCCCGGGACACTGGCAGCGCCACGTCATCTTTGACGTGCTCGACAACGAATCGCCCGCCTTTACGGACATCACCGGCGACGGCAAACCCGAAATCCTGTGCTGCTCCCGCGGCTATCTCGGCTACGCCGAGGCCGATTGGAACAACCCCGCCGCGCCCTGGAAATGGCACGCCGTCTCCCCCAAAAGCGATTACCACCGCTTCAGCCACGGCATCGGCTGCGGCGACATCAACGGCGATGGCCGCCTGGACATCCTCGACAAAGACGCCTGGTGGGAACAACCCGCCTCCCCCGCCCATGACCCGGTCTGGACCCGCCACGCCTTTAGTTTCGCCCCCGCCGCCGCGCAAATGCTCGTCCACGACTTCAACGGCGACGGCCTGAATGACGTGCTGACCTGCCATGACGCCCACGGCTACGGCATCTCCTGGTTCGAACAGGTGCGCGCCAATGGCCAGATCACCTTCCGCGAGCACGTCATCCTCCCCAAAGACCCCTCGCCCAACCGCTACGGCGTGCAATTCTCGCAGCCCCATGCCTTTGCGCTGGTGGATATGGACCGCGATGGCCTGATGGATTTCGTCACCGGCAAGCGCTTCTGGGCCCACGGCAAGGACGGCCCCGACCCCGACTCCAATTCCGCCGCCGTTCTCTATTGGTTCCAACTGACCCGCCCGGCCCGGGGCCAGGCGGAGTTCATCCCCCACCTGATTGATAACGATTCCGGCGTCGGCACCCAGGTCACCGCCGGATACGTCAGCAACCCCCATTACCCGGACGTGGTCGTCGGCAACAAAAAAGGCGTCTTTATCTTCCAACACGAGACCCGGAAAGTCTCCAACGCCAAGTGGAAAAAGGCGCAGCCGAAACCCCAAACGGGCAGCCAGTAGCTCGCAACCCCTCCCGCAACTCCGTCGGCGTTAACCCCGAAACGCCCACTCCGCCAGCCGCCCGGCTTTTAACAGCCGCCCCGGAGTGTCCATTTTTTGGACACTCCCTCCCACCTAATCCGTAGCGGCCAGCCTATCCCTCCAACCCCAACTCGCCAATTCCACCCAGTCCCCGCCCTCTTCCGAGCCATAAAATAGCTCCTTTCAAGGGTAGTGTCCTAAAAGTTCTGCAAAAAGCAGCGGGTCATGGTAAGCCACTGGGGTGAATAGAGGACCCAGAAACGAAAGGCAAAGAACCATGACCCGAAAGGTTGAAAAGAACGTAAAGACAGTA
>JAGOHA010000055.1:0-11809 GCA_017996395.1 Acidobacteriota bacterium
GCGATGGTGGCGGCGGAGCAGGCCGCGACGCAGGCGGCCATGACGGCGGCGACCTGGTCGGCCACGGCTTTCCCGAACGCCTCATCCTTGGCCAGCTCGGCGAAGCGCTGCTTGGCCTTCTTCCGTTCGTCCCGGTTGGAGAAGACCTCGCCCACGAGGTCGCAAGCCTGGACTAGGCTCACCAAGTAACGGGTGCGCGCGTCGGGCGCGGTGGCGGTGAACGCGGCCTGGCGCAGCCGCCGGCGCACCTCCAGCTCCTCCAGCGGATTTGAAGTCGGAAAACGCTCGGCAGGGAACACCCACAGGATCCGGTGCTCCTCCCGGCGCAGGATGTGCTTTTGCACGAGCCGTTCGAGGTAGCTCCGCTGGATTGACTTCCGGCCGCCCAGCCTCGACACCCAGCCGGCGACGGTCTTCGGCCTGGCGGCCGTCCGGAGCAGGCCAAGGCACTCGTCCAGGACCGCGTCGTCCGTGTCACCGGCCGGCGTGGCCACCAGTTTTTTACCTTCGATCCGGACTTTCTCCTTCATGGCCAGCTCCATCAGGACGGCCGCGGCCAGCCCGTAGGGCAGGCCGATGGAGGCCGAGCACAGCACGGTCCCCTTGTCGTCGCGCAGGCTCAGCAGCAGCAGTTCTTCGGCCAGGGTGAGTTTCATGGGCGGTTCTCCTCGCGCGCGACGGCGTCCGCGCGCTGTGGGTTGATCGTACGGAATCAGACTGTTTGCCGCCACCCGCCATGATAGCATCGGCGCCCTCCGGTGCGACTTGCGGAGTCCGGCGCCTCATCCACATTTGAGGCCATGACTGAATCACCTGTCGATTACGAGCACGATTACGATTACGAATTACGATTACGAGCACGAACAGGAGGGACGGGAACGAGCCTCGAACCCCGAGCCCCGAGCCCCGAACCCCGAATCCCGTCAGAGCCCCAGCTCCGCCGCGCTCGCCTGCATGGCGGTGAGGACCACGCCGATGTGCTCCTCCAGCGGCACGCCCAGCTCCTCGGCTCCCAGCCGGATCTCGTCGCGGTTGACGGCGCGGGCGAACGCCTTGTCCTTCATCTTCTTGATCACTGAGCGGACGCCCACCGCCTCCAGCTTCTTCTCGGGCGTCACCAGCGCCGCGGCGGTGATCAGGCCCACCAGCTCGTCTACGGCGAAGAGGGCCTTGGCCAGGAGGGTGTCCCGCGGCACGCCGGTATAGCTGGCGTGGGCCAGGATGGCCCGGACCAGGGTCTCGTCCATGCCGCGCCGGCGCAGTTCCTCGGCGCCACGGAACGGGTGGTTGTCGGCGTCGGGGTAGCGCTCGTAGTCGAAATCGTGGAGCAGCCCCACCACCCCCCAGATGTCGGCGTCCTCGCCGAAGCGGCGCGCGTAGGCGCGCATGGCTGCGGCCACGCCGTAGGCGTGCTTGCGCAGGCCGTCCTTCAGGGTCCATTCGTGGAGCAGGGCTAGGGCGTCGTCTCGAGTCATGGCAAGCCTCCTCGGGTATCCTCCCGATTTCACCACAAAGGAAGGGCCGGGGCCAAGAAAAAAGCGGACGGCGAATGCCGTCCGCTGAAAGGGGTAGCCGTGGGCCGCGGGCCGCCGGTCAGATCGGGTTCAGCCCCAGCTCGGTGAGCGTGGCCGGCGTGGGCGCGCCGGCGGCGTCCCAGCCGCGCGCGGCGTAGTACATGTCCAGCCATTCGCCGAACTTCTCCTCGGTGAGGCGCCGTCCCTCGAAGAGCCCCGCCTCGTGGGGCTCCTGGAAGAAGCGCGGCGGCAGGGTGTCGTCGGCGCGGGTGCGGCCGTTGGCGATGTTGTAGAGGCGGGTCAGGTTGGAGATCTTGTTGCCGAGCCGGTTCATGTCCGTCTCGCTCATGGGGATGCCGGTGCACTTCTCGAACACCGGCGCCAGCCGGTCGAGGTCGTACATCACGAAATCGCAGACGATGAGGCAGTTCCGGGTGTTCACGACATCCTGGCCGATGCGCACGAAATCGGGCGTGCTCTCCCAGGTCAGCTCTTTCCGCATCTCCGCCGAGGCGGACCAGAACCGGGTGTGGGAGGCGAAATCGGATGTGGCCAGGGTCAGGCCCATGGAGGCGCATCCTTTGATGTTCACCCCCGACAGCTCCATGCCGGCGATCTGGATGGCGAAGTAGTCGCTCCCCTTGCCGATGCGCCGGGCGGCGATGCGGGTTCCCTCGGCGAGCAGGTCGCCGATCTTCTCACGGTGGGCGATCTGGCGGAGCAGGGCGGCCTGGGCCTCGGCGCTGCCGAAATGGAGCGCGACGCCCCCGGTGTCCGCCGCGCTGATGATGCCCCGCTCGAACGCCTCCATGGCGAAGGAGCAGACCACGCCTGCCGAGATGGTGTCGAGCCCCAGGTCGTCGCACAGCCAGTTGGCATAGGCCACTGCCTCGGCCGAATCGATGTCGCAGCCGGAACCGAGAAAGGCGGTGGTCTCGTACTCGGGGCCCTCCACCTCGTAATTTCCCCAGCGCGCCTCCTTGGAGCAACGGATGGCGCAGTTGAAGCAGCCGGTGCTCTTCCAGGCCAGCTTCTCGCGGCATGCCTCGGAGGTGATTCCCTCGTAACCGGCGAACTGGGTGTCGCGCCAGTTGTGAGTGGGGAGGAAGTGCCCCTGTTCCTGGCCCATGCGGATCCACATCATGGTGCCGAGGTCGTCGCGGCGCTGCCGGTTCGGGTGGGCGACGATGTCTTTGGTGAGCTGCCGGTTCAGCTCCTGGAAGCCGGCGGGGTCGTGGTAGGCGATTTTCTCGTCCCCCTCCACGACGAGCGCCTTGAGATTCTTGGCGCCCATGACCGCGCCGGCGCCGCCGCGGCCGTACTGGCGGTACAGCTCGGTGCCGATGCAGGCGAAGCGGACGCGGTTCTCGCCGGCCGGGCCGATCAGGGCCACGCGGGCCTTGGGGTACGTTTCGCGGAGCGCCTTCTCCGTCTCGAATATCCCTTTGCCCCAGAGGTGGGCGGCGTCCTCGAAGCGGACCTCGCCGGGGCGCACATGGAGGTAGACCGGTCGGTCGCTCTCGCCGGTGATCCAGATCCAGTCGAGACCGGCCTTCTTGAGCGCGGGTCCGAAGTGGCCGCCGGCGTGGGTGTCGAGGAACGTGCCGGTGAGCGGCGACTTGGTGCAGACCACCGAACGGGCCGACGTCTGGACCTGGGTGCCGGTGAACGGCCCGGTCATGAAGATGAGCGGATTTTCCGGGGCGAACGGGTCGTGGGTGACGAGCCCCCGGTCCACCATGAGTTTCAGACCGACGCCCTTGCCGCCGATCCAGCCGGCGAATAGCGACGGGTCGGGCTGGCCGAAACGGAACGTGCGATGGGTCAGGTCAACTTCAAGAATGCGGTTCATGTAGCCCTTGTACATGCGTGCCTCCTGTGGGCGCCGGCGGCGTCAGCGCGTCCGGGCGATGTGGAGCAGGTCGATGAGCATGCTGTAGCCGGTTTCGGTGCGGCCGGCGCCCGGGCCGACGATGGTCACGTCGCCCATGGCGCGGGACTTGATGGTGACGGCGTTCGTGGCGCCCATCACGCCGGCCAGCGGATGACTCAACGGGATCTGCATCGGCGCCACCGAGGCGTGCACCTCGCCCCCCTCGCGCCAGACCCGGCCGATGAGCTTGTAGCGGAAGCCCTTCTGCTTGGCCTCGGCGATCGCCTCGGCGCTGATCTTCGTGATCCCGTCGCACGGGTAGTCGAACGGCTTCTTTGTGGCGCCGAAGACCGTGTTGGCCAGGATGGTCACCTTGGCCAGGGCGTCCCAGCCCAGCACGTCGGCGTCGGGGACCGCCTCGGCGTAGCCCAGCTCCTGGGCCTTCTTCAGGGCGTCGGCGTAGGACAGCCCCTCCTCCATCCGGGTCAGGATGTAGTTGGTGGTGCCGTTGAGGATGCCGCGGATCTCCTGAATGCCGCTGCCGGCCAGGGTCTCGCGGATGAGGTTGACGATCGGCGTGCCGCTCATGACCGTCCCCTCGTACAGGAAGTGCACGCCCCGCGCCTTGGCCGCGGCCTGGAGCTCGGCGTAATGCAGCGCCAGGGGGCCCTTGTTGGTGGTCACCACGTGCATGCCGCGCTGGAGCGCCGCCTTGATGTGGGCGGTGGCCGGCTGGGCGGTCTTGATGTCGGTGTAGGTCGCCTCGAGCATCACGTCCGCCTCGGCCTCCTCGATGAGGGCCAGGGCGTCGCCCCGCACGTAGGCCTGGGGCAGCTCGTTGAGGGAGTGGCCCGCCTTGAGCGTCTCCAGGGCCTTGGTCAGATTGATCCCGTCGGGGTGGTAGACCATGCCCTTCTGCATGTCGGCGATGCCCACCACCGTCCAGTTCAAGCCGTACTCGTTGCGGAGCGCCTCGTGATTCTCCAGAAGCAGCTCGGCCAGCCCCTGGCCCACCGTCCCGAATCCGACGAACAATAGCCGCATACAGTCCTCCTATGCTTAATATGAAACTCGATTATGCCCCATGACTCGACCCGATTCACCGATTAACCAATCACCTTGAGCGCCTGTTCGAGGTCTGCGATGACGTCGTCGGGATGCTCGCCGCCCACGCACAGACGGATCATGGTGGGGGCCACGCCGGCGAGTTTCCGTCCGGTTTCGCCCTGCTGCTGGTGGGTCGAGATGGCCGGGATGGTGGCCACCGACTTGATCCGGCCGAGGTCCGTCGCCCGCCAGATGCGCTGGAAGCCGTCGAACACCCGGCGGGTCTCGGCGGCGGTGCCGCGGACGTCGAACGACATCAGGTGGCCGAAGGCCGGCTCGTCGCTGTCCGCCAGTTTCATGTAGCGCGCGGCCAGGGCGTGCAGCGGATGGCCGGGCAGGCCGAGGTAATCGACCCGCGCCACACGCGGATGTTCGGCCAGATACCGGGCCACCTGCATCGTGTTGCGGGAGAAGAGCGCCATCTTCGTGCGCAGGAGGCGCAGGTCGCTGAGGAGGAAAAAGGCCGAGTGGGCCGACATGCAGGGGCCCGAGTCACGGAACGGCCAGAGCTTGAGCCAGAGGCCGTAGTCGGCCTTGACCTCGGCGGGGAGGTGCCGGCTGGTGACGGGCCGCCGGGCGACGACGGCGCCGCCGATGGTGAAGCCGCCGCTCCCCACCGACTTGGTGAGGGAATGCACCACGATGTCGGCGCCGTGGGCGATGGGACGCATCAACGCCGGGGTGGCGATGGTGGCGTCCACGATGAGCGGAATCTCGTGGCGATGGGCCACCGCCGCCACCGCGGCGATGTCGGCGCAGGCCTGCTGGGGGTTGGAGGGCATCTCGACGTACAGGAACCGGGTGCCGTCGTCGACCAGCTTTTCCCATTCGTCCATCTCCCACGGACGCGTCACCCAGCGCACCTGGGCGCCGCGCTCGCGCATGCGCAGGTTGAACAGCTGGAACGTCCCGCCGTACACCTGGGCGGCGGAGACGAAATTCAGATTGCGGATATCGCCGTCGCGGATCTCCAGGAACGGTTCCACGGCCTGCTTGATCGCCGACATCCCGGCCGAGGTGCAGAGCGCCGTGGTGTCGGCGCCGGTGCCGTATCCTTCGAGCAACGCCAGGGTTTCTTCCAGGTAGTAGACAGTGGGATTGTGGATGCGGGAATAGCACCAGGTGGGCACCAGGTAGGCCAGACCGGCTTCCATCTCGTCGGAGTCTCGGTAGGCCTGGGAAGTGGACGGGTAGATGGGCTCGATGATGCCGCCTTGGCCGTTGGCGAACGCCTCCTCGACGGAGTACATGCCGTGCACGGCGATGGTGTCGAACTTGAGCCGTTTGACCTGATCCCGGTAGGCGGTCCGCCGGGCGAGATAGGCCTCGGCCTCGCGCATGTATCGCCGCACACCTTCGGAGTAGCTGGAATCCATGACTGCCTCCTCAGACGGGATGATAGACGGACGATGAAATGTCTCGGAAAAGCTGGCCGGCGGGCCGATCGGATAGTTAAGCAAATCAGATGAGTTCGATTATAGCCAACTCGGGGTGGCAAAGTCAAAACAACGGAAGAAAATATCGCAACGGGACCATGGACGCCAGCGGTTGGGACCGGCCGGCGGCGGCGGTCAGGCTCACTCGTCCACTGCGGCCGGGATGAACACGCGGCCGCTTTTGACGCCGTGGGTGCTGATGAGGCGGTCGGCCAGCTCCTGGACACGGCCGGCCGTGCCGCGGATCACCACCACCTCCAGGCAGTCGGTGTGCGTCAGGTGGATGTGCAGGTTCGACAGGACGTGCGTGTGGTGGTCGTGCTGGAGCTGGATCAGCCGCTGCGACAACTCGCGGCGGTGGTGGTCGTACACCATGGTCACGACGCCCACCACCTCGGCATTGCCCCGGATTTTCTCCGCCAGCAGGTGCTGGCGCATCAGGTGAGCCAGGGCGTCGGAGCGGTTCTTGAAACCTTCCGCCGCCAGCCGGCGGTCGAACGCCGTCAGCAGCTCCGCGTCGCAGGATACGCCGAATCGGGCCAGTTTCATGGGCGCCTCCGCTGATGCCACGATTGCTTCGCATGGTAGCACAGGCGGGGCCGCTGCGCCCGGCATTTTCGGGCCGGGCGGGCGACGCGGCCCGTCTTGCATTTTGCCCGGGGCGGCCGTATGATGGCCGGAAGCCGGCGGCTGGAGCCGGCGGAACCGGAGCCCATGCGCATCGAATCCCTGCACGCCTGCGCCTTCCGCAACCTGGCCGAGGAGCCGGTGGCGTTCGCGCCGGGCATCAACCTGTTCGCCGGACGCAACGGCCAGGGGAAGACCAGCCTGCTCGAGGCGCTCTACTGCGCCTGCTACACCAAGTCGTTCCGGACCCATCGCCTGGAGGAGTGCGTCCGCCACGGCGAGGGGGAGTTCCGCCTCCGCTGCCGGGTGGCGCGGGCGCCGCTGCCGCGGGTGCTGGAGGTGCGGGTGGGGTCGGCGGGGAAGGAACTCCGCCTCGACGAGAAGGCGGCCGACGTCACCGATTTTCTCGACACCGCCGCCATCCTGTGCATCACCGCCTCCCATCTGCGGGTGATCACCGAGGGGCCCGACGCGCGCCGCCGGTTTTTCGACGGCCTGCTGGTCCTCTTCCGCCCCGATTACCTGCACCGCCTGGCCGCCTACCGGCGGGTGGTGCGGCACCGCAACGCGCTGCTGCGCCCGGGCGCCGCCGCCGCCGCGGTGCTGGAGCCGTGGGACCGCAAGCTCGTGCTGGCCGCGCGGGCGCTCGTAAACCACCGCGCGAGCTTCCTCGCGGAGCTCGGGGCGGCCGACCTGCGCGACCGCTTCTCGCCGGCGGCGGTGGCGGTGCGCTACGCGCCGTCGCTCCCGGCCGAATTGCTGGCCGACGAGGAAGCGGCCGTCGCCCACCTGGCGCTGCACCGGGAGCGGGAGCTCCAGGCAGGCCGGAGTCTGTACGGCCCTCACCTCGACCGGTTCGACTTTCATCTCGACGGGTGCAATGTCCGCCGGTACGCCTCGTCGGGCCAGAAGCGCAGCGTGCTGCTCAGCGTCTATCTCCAGGTGATGGACCTGTACCGGGAACAGCGGGGCACCTTTCCCGTGGTCATGATCGACGACGTGGACATGGAGCTCGACCTGGAGCGCCTGCGGGTGCTGCTGGGCCATCTCGATGCGAAAACCCAGATCTTTCTCACCTCCTCTAAGCCGGAAATTTTCACCGCCATGCTTCCCGCCTGCCAGGTTTTTCAGATCGAAGCGGGGGTCGTCCGTAAGGTCTGAATTTTCAGCAAATTACAATTACAGTTTCGGCGATTTTCCACTTCGTTTTCAAACCGCCGCTGTGGTATAATCGTCCGTTTAAATTTCTGATTTGGACAGGGCAAGTTCTCAATGGCCAACGACGAAAAAAACCAGGTGGCGGCTCGCAACGGCAACGGCGCGGACAGCTACACCGCCGAAAGCATCGAGGTGCTCGAGGGCCTGCAGGCGGTCCGCCTGCGCCCCGGCATGTACATCGGCACCACCGGCCTCGAGGGGCTGCACCACCTGGTCTACGAGCTCGTGGACAACTCGGTGGACGAGGCCATGGCCGGCTACTGCACCGAGATCAAGGTGACCATCCACCTCGACAACACGGTCACCGTCGAGGACAACGGCCGCGGCATCCCCGTCGACATGCATGAGAAAGGCAAATCCGCGGCCGAGATCGTCATGACCACCCTGCACGCCGGCGGCAAGTTCCACAACACCGCCTACAAGGTCAGCGGCGGGCTGCACGGCGTGGGCGCCTCGGTGGTCAACGCGCTGTCCGAGTGGATGGAGCTGGAGATCTGGCGCCAGGGCAAGGTGTACCAGCAGTATTACGAGCAGGGCGATCCGAAGACCGAGTTCGCCGAGGTGGGCGTGACCAACCGCACGGGCACCAAGGTGCGGTTCAAGCCGGACGAAACCATCTTCGACGAAATCAACTTCAACTTCGACGCGCTCTCCCAGCGCCTCCGCGAGCTGGCCTTCCTCAACCGCGGCCTCAAGATCAGCATTGAGGACGAGCGCGAAGACAAGACCCACGAGTTTTACTACAAGGGCGGCCTCAACTCCTTCGTCGACTACCTGAACAAGAACAAGCAGGTGCTCCACCCCAAGCCGATCTACATCGCCGAGCAGGCCGACGGCACCGAGGTGGAGATCGCCATCCAGTACAACGACACCTACGTCGAGACGATGCTCACCTTCGCCAACAACATCAACACCCACGAGGGGGGCACCCACCTGAGCGGCTTCCGCGCCGGACTCACCCGGACCATCAACACGTATGCCGAGCGGGAAGGCTTCCTCAAGGCGATCAAGCGCAACCTCACCGGCGATGACGTCCGCGAGGGACTGGTGGCCATCGTAAGCGTCCGTCTGGGCAGTCCGCAGTTCGAGGGCCAGACGAAGATGAAGCTGGGCAACAGCGAGATCAAGGGCCTCGTGGAGTCGGTGATCAACGAGAAGCTCATGATCCACTTCGAGCAGCATCCCGACGTGGCCCGGAGCATAGTCAAGAAAACGGTTGAGGCGGCCTTGGCCCGCGACGCCGCCCGGAAGGCCCGCGACCTGACCCGGCGCAAGAACGCCCTGGAGGGCCTCAGCCTGCCGGGCAAGCTGGCCGACTGCCAGGAGAAGGACCCGGCCCAGTGCGAGATTTTCATCGTCGAGGGCGATTCGGCCGGCGGCTCGGCCAAGCAGGGCCGTGACCGGCGCTTCCAGGCGATCCTCCCCATCAAGGGAAAGATCCTGAACGTGGAGAAGGCCCGCTTCGACAAGATGCTGGAGAACCAGGAAATCTCCACGATGATCTCGGCCCTGGGCACGGGGATCGGCAAGGAGGACTTCGAACTGGCCCGGCTGCGCTACAACCGGATCATCATCATGACCGACGCCGATGTCGACGGCTCGCACATCCGCACACTGCTGCTCACCTTCTTCTACCGCCAGATGACCGACCTGATCGACCGGCACCACGTCTACATCGCCCAGCCGCCCCTGTTCCGCGTCAAGTCGGGCAAGGACGAGCGCTACATCCTGGACGAGACCGAGATGGCCCGCTACCTGCTCAAGCGGGCCGTCGACATGGTCACCGTCACCGTGGGCAACGGCAGCCAGGCCAAGATGCTCACCGGCGGGGCGCTGTCCCAGTTCCTGACCCAGGTGGACGAGTACCTCGTCATCAAGCAGCGCTTCAAGCGGCGGCTGAAGGACCCGGACCTGATCCGCTACGGCATGGAGTTCCTGTCGAAGTACCTGGAGCCGGGCTTCTCCAACCTGAAGATCAAGACGCTGTTCGGACAGGAGCCGTTCATCCACGCCCTGGCGACGGCCCTGCTGGAGAAGGGCTACCGGGTGGAGATCATCCGCGATCCCGAGCACAGCGTGTTCAACCTGCGCATCGCCAACGGCAAGCACGCCGAGCTGGACCTGCACTGGGAGGAGCTGACCACGGCCGAGTTCCACCGGCTGTTCAAACTCTTCCACAAGATCCTGCCGCTGGACAAGCCGCCGTTCGTCATCCAGGGCAAGGACCAGCGGGTCGAGGTGACGGGAAAGGCCGAGCTGTTCAGCCGGGTGCTGGAGCTCGGCAAGAAGGACGTGGCCATCCAGCGCTACAAGGGGCTGGGGGAGATGAACCCGGAGCAGCTCTGGGAGACCACCATGAACCCCGAGACGCGCACGCTGCTGAAGGTGAACATCGAGGACGCCATCGAGACCGATGAGATCTTCTCCGTGCTCATGGGCGACAACGTGGAGCAGCGGCGCTCCTTCATCGAAACCAACGCCCTGATGGCCCGGAACCTCGATATCTAGCCTCGACGTACCTCGTGCCGCTGCCGTGCGCGAGTTCGGCCACGGCAGAATCAAACGGGTAACCTGCCCAATCCCGCCGATGGACTGTCAGGCCCCTTGTGCCGCTGGGATCCCTGCGGCACGCGGGAATCGCTTGCAACTCCGGGCGCCCTTGCCTATCCTAGACAACCAGATGGAATGAATCGGCCACGTTTACCAGGGGGCCGGCCATGAAGACCGGGATGTTCGCGCACAGCAGCCGGATCGGAGTGCCCGCCGAATACGCTTTCGCCTGGCACGAACGCCCGGGCGCCCTGGAGCGCCTCACTCCGCCCTGGGATCGGGTGGCGGTGCGGGAGCGCGCGGGCACCATCCGCGACGGCGACCGGGTGCTGCTCGCCCTCGGCGCCGGGCCGGTGCGGGTCGCCTGGGAAGCGGTGCACGAGGGCTACGTCGCCGGCCGCGAATTCCGTGATGTGCAGCGCCGTGGGCCGTTCGCCTGCTGGGCGCACACCCACCGCTTCGAGCCCGACGGGCCGACGGCGGTGCGGCACACCGACTCCATCGAATACGCCCTGCCCCTAGGGGCGGTGGGCCGCCTGCTGGGCGGGGGCGCGGTGCGCCGCCGCCTGGCGCGCACCTTTGTCTTCCGCCATGCCGTGCTCGCGGCCGACCTGGCGGCGCACTGGCGGTGGCGGGACCGCGGCCCGACGCGCGTCGCCGTCTCCGGGGCGAACGGATTCGTCGGATCGGCGCTGACGGCGTTCCTCACCGCCGGCGGCCATGAGGTGGTGCGGCTGGGCCGCCATCCGGCGCCGGGCGCCATCGCCGCGGGCGCGGGGTACGAGCGGCTCCGGCCCGAAGACCTGGCCGGCGTCGACGCCGTGATCCACCTGGCGGGCGAGTCCATCGCCTCCGGCCGCTGGACCGCAACGCGAAAGGAGCATATCCGCGCCAGCCGCACGGGCCCCACCGCCCGCCTGGCGGAGGTGCTGGCCGCCATGCCGAAGCCCCCGGCCGCCTTCCTCTGCGCGTCGGCCGTGGGCATTTACGGCGACACGGGTGACGTGACGGTGGATGAGTCCGGGGCGGCGGCGGCGGATTTCCTCGCGGGGGTGGTGCGGGATTGGGAGGCGGCCGCGGCATTGGCGGCCGTGGCGGGGATCCGGGTGGTGAACCTGCGTTTCGGCGTGGTGCTGGGCGCCGCCGGCGGGCTGCTGGCGCGGCTGCTGCCGCCGTTCCGGCTGGGGTTGGGCGGCCGCCTTGGCAGCGGCCGCCAGTGGCTGAGCTGGGTGGCCCGTGACGATGTCGTGGGCGCCATCCACCACGCGCTGATGGACCCGGGCGTGGCCGGGCCCGTGAACGTGACCGCCCCCGAGCCGGTCACCAACGCCGCATTCACGCGGACGCTCGCGGCGGTGCTCCGCCGCCCGGCCGCTTTCCCCGTGCCGGCGGCGGCGCTGCGACTGGCGTTCGGCGAGCTGGCCGACGCGCTGATGCTCGCCGGCCAGCGGGCGCTGCCGGTGCGACTGCTCGCCGCCGGTTAC
>JAGOHA010000055.1:11909-21595 GCA_017996395.1 Acidobacteriota bacterium
GCTCCGCCGCCCGGCCGCTTTCCCCGTGCCGGCGGCGGCGCTGCGACTGGCGTTCGGCGAGCTGGCCGACGCGCTGATGCTCGCCGGCCAGCGGGCGCTGCCGGTGCGACTGCTCGCCGCCGGTTACTCGTTCCGGTTCCCCGACCTCGAGTCGGCCCTGCGCCACGAGCTGGGGCGAAAACCGATTCACCACAAAGACACAAAGAACACAAAGAACTTCTGATAACGGGTGATTGGTGAGCTGGGTGAAAATGATGAAGCAGAAAAGAAAGAAGCGAAATGAGGCGATTTTAACATTCGACTTTGTTCATATTTTCCCATACAAGTTCTGGATATCGGCCTGGAGCAAAGACCAGAATTTTCCGTCAGGATTCCGGTACAAGCTGTTATCTTCTTGTAACATTTCAACTAGACTGTTCGAACTTGTCATCGTGCTGGAGAAGCAAAGAGGGAATAAAAAAATCATGAAACACTTGGAAGTTTCTGAGACGGCAATTGACCGTACGTGCGCAATCTTTGTCGATGGACTCTCAGAGGCGTATGACCTCGATTTTGAGGCAATCGACTTATCGAACGTATCAACATCAGAGAGTTTTGAAAGGGTGGTGCGAACTCACGGCTGGACTGAATGGCAGCCTTGACACTTCCCGTCGAATGACAGCATAGCGGAACACTCGGGGTTTGGATGGTTTATGTGAACCGCCGATCAGCCGGCTCGGGATAATGAGTCGGGCGAGGGGTGAGGAGGTACAGAGACGATGGAACGGCGGGAAATAGCGGGAATCGCGCTGACGGTGCTGGCCGCCCTGGTGGTCGGCGGCCTGATCGGGGCGGGGATCGGCCACGGCCTGTACAGCCCCGTCGCCGGAGTGGCGGTGGCCGCGGCCATCGGGATTGCCACGGGGCTCCTGGTCCGCCTGCAGGTGCGGCGCAGCCGCCGGGCGCGCCCGCCGCGGTCGTAACCGTGCACCCGCGCTCCGGCCGGCGGCGGCGGTGCCGCGCACAGAGCCGAGCAGGATCCGAATGCAGAGCCACGCGGTTGGGATTCGGAGCCAAATTCGATCGGTGATATAATCACCCTCCGAGATCAGAGACCCGGATTTGTGGACCAGGATGATGACCGAAGCCGTTTGGATCGCGTTTGGACTGACCCTGTTCGCGGGGATGGCCACCGGCATCGGCAGCATCATCGCCTTTACGGCCAAGCGGACCGACTACCGTTTCCTGTCGGTGGCCACGGGCTTCTCGGCGGGCGTGATGCTCTACGTCGCGTTCGTGGAGATCTTCCTGAAGGGGACCGAGGCGCTGGTCGCGCGCTACGGTAACTACTGGGGCCACTGGGTGAACGCCGCCTCGTTTTTCGGCGGCATGCTGCTCATCGGCCTCATCGACAACCTGATCCCCGCCGCCGAGAATCCCCACGAAACCCACTCGGAGGCGGAGATGCGGCCGCTGCACGATCCCGCCGCGCCGCTCCCGGGTTCGCCGAAGACGACAGAGGCGCGGCCGCGGCCGCAGTCGGCCGAACTGGGCGACCACCATCACAAGCTCATGCGGATGGGCCTGTTCACCGCCATCGCCATCGGCATCCACAACTTTCCCGAGGGCCTGGCCACCTTCCTGGCGGCGCTGCAGGACCCCGGCCTCGGCGTGGCCATCGCCGTGGCGGTGGCGCTGCACAACATCCCCGAGGGGATCAGCGTCTCGGTGCCCATCTTCTATGCCACCGGCAACCGGCGGAAAGCCTTCTTCTACTCCTTCGCCAGCGGTGTGGCCGAGCCGGTGGGAGCGGTCATCGCCTACCTGGCCCTCCGGCTCGTCGTGGGCGGCTCCGCTGGCATGGTTCCGTCGGAGGTGATGGGCGTGTTGTTCGGCGGCGTGGCCGGCATCATGGTCTACATCAGCCTGGACGAGCTGCTCCCCACAAGCCGCGCCTATGGCCGGGGGCACGACAGCCTCCTGGGCCTGGTGGCCGGCATGGTGGTGATGGCAGTGAGCCTCTTGTTGATGAAATGACGCGCGCGGGAAGGGACCTCCGGTTGGGTGCGCCATCCGGGTGAAGGATTTCAGTCACGGTCCAGCCCCACTCTTCTCTCCCAACTCCAACCCCCTGTCTCCTCACTATTCACTGTTCACTCCTCACTATTCACTTCTCCCCGGGCCAGCGGTAGCTGCGGCTCCATTCCTCGTAGTAGGCGAGCTTGACTTGGTTCTGCGAACGCCAGGTGCGGACGCCCGCCAGGTCGGTGGACTGGAGGATGTGGTACAGCCAGGGTTCGACCAGATCTTTCTCCTGCAACCCGGCGAAGTACTGCACATAGAAGCGGGGCACGAAGCGGCCCCTCACCTGGCCGGCCGTCTCGCCCATCATGGTGAAGAATGAATCGAAAGTGCCCAACAGCCGCGCATCCTTCGGCTGATCCGCCGCGTCCCCGATGCTCTGGGCGGCCAGCGCGAGCGCAAGCGCCGTCTCCAGCGAGGTGAAGTCCCCCTCCTTCTTGGGCGTCTTGGCGCGGAGCGCGATTTCGATCTTCTGCTCGTCGCCCTCACCGGCGATCTGGACCAGTTCGTTGAGCATACCCGTAACGATGCGAAGTGCGTCGGCGGACCGGCCGGAAGCCGGCTCAAGTTCCAGGAAGCGGAGCAAGGCCAGCAGGGCCGGGATGCGGTTGTCCTGTTGGTACCAGATCTGCCCCAACAGCAGGTGGCTGGTGGGATGGCCGGGCTTGCGGTAGAGGGCGCGCTGGATGTCGTCGACGGCCGGGCCCGGCTTGTCCTGGTTCAGGAGGGTGACGGCCCGGTTGAAATAGAGCAGGCCCTCGCCGGGGGCTAGCCGGATGCCGGCGTCGTAGGCCTTGAGCGCGCCCTTGGGATCGTCCAGAGCGTCGAGGCAGTTGCCCGCCACCGCGTAGAAACCGGCCAGGTTGTCGGAGCGGTACTCCATGCCCCGGCGGGCGTGGCGGAGGGCGTCCGCGTAGCGTCCGGCGGTGAAGAGGGAGTAGCAGAGCTCATGCAGCGCCGGCATGCAATCGGGATTCTCAGCCATGACGAGGTTGTATTTGGCGATCGCTTTGTTGTATTCGCCCCGATCGTGAAGGGCAATGCCGTCCCGGATGAGCTGAGCCTGGGCCTCGTTCGGCGTCACGGAGTCGCGGTGGGGTTTGGGGTAATCGGCAGGCCGGGCGGCGCCGGTCAGCACCACGGTCAGAATGAAGCCAAGAAGAATTCGACTGTTCGTCATGGCGTGGCTCCTGAATGCTGTTCGTCTCGAAGTGTCCGGAACCGATTCGGGAGGCTCGAGACTTGAAACTCATTCCCGATCGTCGGACATCGGACTGCGGATCTCGCGGTTCGGGACCCGTCTTTCGTTTCCCGTCTCCCGATTCACCCATTCACCATCAACGATTAAAATCCTTTGTGCCCTTTGTGACTCTGTGGTGAATCCGGCTCTTGGAAAAACAGGCTCACCGCAGCCGGAGCCGGATCCCGCCGTACACCGCCAGCTCCGACCAGCCGTAGCCGGCGATCTCTTCCAGATCCTGGTTCAGCAGGTTGAACACCCGTCCGAAAAGCTCGAGCTCGTCCGACAGCGGGTACGTGGCGGACAGGTTGAGCAGCGCGTACGGATCCAAGCGGATCCGCCGGGAGGGCCACGAGGAAAAATCCAGGTCCGGCCGGGCGCCCTTGTACAGGAGCTGCACGGCCAGATCCAGCTTCGCGACGGGTCGCACCGTCGCGGTGGCCGACACCAGATGGGACGCGCGTCGCAGCAGCGAGTCGCCGGTGGCGCGATCTTCGCTCCGGGTGTAGGTGTACGCCGCGCCCAGGCGGAACCGCTCGTGCGGCGACCACTGGGCTTCGGCTTCCAGGCCGGCCGTGGCGGCGTCGTCCAGGTTCTCGTAGCCGTCGCCGAACACGATGAGGCCGGAGTAGCGGTTGTAGAAGCCCGTGAGGCTCAGCCACAGCGTCTTGCCGAAGAGCATCTGGTCCACGCCGCCGTCGACGCTCCAGCTCTCCTCGGGTTCCAGGTCCGGGTTGCCGGTGTTGCCCCAGTCGGAAGGGGGCGCATAGAGCTGGTACAGCGACGGCGCCTTGAAGCCGGTGCCCACGCTGCCGTGGAACCGGGTGCCGGTTGCCGCCAGGTCCAGCACGGGCATGAGGCGGAAGTTGAGATCGGCCCCGAAGCGGTCGTGGTGGTCCAGGCGGACGCCGCCGGTGAGGAAGAACCGGCCGCCGAGCTGGAACTGGTCCTGGAGGTAGAGTGAGTGCAGGTCGGCGCTCTGCCCGGGGAAGGCGGACGTGTACGGGCCCCACAGGCTCTCGGAGTGGTAGTAGGAGTGGCCCTGCTCCCGCAGGTAGTCGTAGCCGGCGGTGAGGGCATGCCCCTCGACGAGGAACAGCTCGTGCTGCCAGGTGAGCTGGTGGGTGATGCCCTTGTACAGCGCCGCGCTGGATTCGCCGGGGTGGGCGTCGTCGGCGAAGTTGAGGTATTCGCGGTCGGCGCCGGTGTAGGCGAAGGCGAGGCGCTGCCGCCAGAGCCCCGAGCCGTGGGTGTGGCGCAGCTCGGCGCCGGCCAGGAGCTGGCGCTCGTCGCCGGTGAAGTTGGGATCGTCGCCGTAGGGACCGCCGAAATTGTCCAGGCCGCTCCGGCCGTCGAGGAACCGGAAGTTGGCCGAAGCCGACAGGGCGGGCGAGAACGCGTACTCCAGCCGGCCGGTGGCGGTGGTGTTGCGCCAGCCGTCGGCTTCGGTGTTGCCGTCGCGCGCCGCCGCGGCCGAGAAGCCGTCGCTCGCGCTGTGCGAGACGCTGCCGGAGTAGCGCCAGCCGCCGCCGGTGCCGGCCACGCCGGCCCGGGCGCGCCAGGTGCCGTAGCTGCCGCCCTCGGCCTCGGCGGTGACTTCCGGTTTCCCTTCGCCGTGGCGGGTGATGACGTGGATCACCCCGCCGATGGCGTCGGAACCGAGCACGGTGCTCTGGGGGCCGCGGATCACCTCGATCCGCTCCACGTTGTCCAGGGTCAGGTTGCCGAGATCGGCCCCCCGACTGGGGCTCATGGGGTCGTTGACGCGGACACCGTCGAGCATGAGCAGAGTGTGCTCGGAGTTGGCGCCGCGCAGAAACGCGGTGGTGACGCTGCCCGCCGGCCCGGAGGTGGTGAGCTGGACGCCGGCCACGCCGGCCAGCGCGTCGGCCACGGTGGCGTAGCCGCGCCGCCGCAGCTCCGCGCGGCTCAGTACGGTGACCGAGTTGCCCACCGTGCGCAGCTCCGCTTCGGTGCGGGTGGCGGTGACGACGATTTCGGTCCGGATGCGGACCGGGGATTCGGCGGCGTCAGCGGCGGCGGGAAGGGCCGCGGCGACACCGAGCCATCCGATCAGGAAAGCCAGAAACAGACGACGCATGGATCCTCCTATTCAACACGAAGTGAATAGGATTCTCCGAAGGTTGGGGATGTCGGGATGACCGGAACGACGGGACGTGAAGTCGATCACCGTATCTTGTACCTCGAAGAATCCGATGACGAGTCACAGGCAGGTCTTCTGGCTTCCGGATCGTTCTACCGGCCGCTCCTTCCCATCCCCCTTTCGGCGGGACAGTGGATCGCGCGGCGTTCGTCCCCGGTCACAGCGGCGGGACCGCGGCGGTTTTTCACCGCCTTCCCTTTTCAGCCCGGCGGGCGCCTGTGTCTCAAACAACCGAGTGCACTATACCCCCCTCACCGGTCCGAGTCAACGGTCACCGGCGAGTTCCTCCTTGATGGCGGCCCGGCGAGCCGATAGAATAGGATCGTGACTTCCGATTCCCGCCATCGGCACGCAGACGGTCCTGCCGCGAACCCGGATGAGGGGCCCGAGACCGTCGTCCTGCCGGGCCGATCCGGAGCCACGCCGCCACACCGCCACGCGGAAGACCCGCTGCCGCCGCCGGCGCTGCCCGCGGCTTCGGGCACCGGCCGCGCCGCCGCGCCGCCCGAAGCCCCCACCGAGGAAACCGGCTGGCCCGCGCCGGGTTGGGCCCTGTACCGCTGCGAACGCCTCCTCGGCGTGGGCGGCATGGGCCGCGTGTACCTGGCCTGGGACAACCGGCTGAACCGCCGGGTGGCGGTCAAGTTCCTGTCCGGTGACGATCCCGAATGCGTGCAGCGCTTCTTCCGCGAGGCGCGGGCCCAGGCCCGCATCGACCATCCCCACGTGGGCAAAGTGTACGAGGTGGGCGAGGTGCACGGCCGGCCCTACATCGCCATGCAGTTCATCGAGGGCCGGGCCCTGAGCGCCGCCGCCGCGGAAATGTCGCTGGAGCAGAAGGTGCTGATCATCCGGCAGGCGGCCGAGGCGGTCCACGCCGCCCACCGGATGGGCCTCATCCACCGGGACATCAAGCCGGCCAACATCATGGTGGAGACGAACGAGGACGGGACGCTGACCCCATTCGTGGTGGATTTCGGCCTGGTCCGGGAAATGGGCGGCGAGGCGCTCACGGTGAGCGGAACCTCCCTGGGGACGCCGGCCTTCGTGTCGCCGGAGCAGGCCCTGGGCCAGGCGGGGACGGTGGACCGCCGCGCGGACGTCTACAGCCTGGGCGCCACGCTCTACGCCCTGCTGGCCGGGCATCCCCCGTTCGAGGCGGCCACGCCCGTCGAGGCGCTCCTGCAGGCCATCAACAAGGAACCTGACTCGCTGCGGCTGCACGCGCCGGCCGTGCCCGTGGACCTCGAGTGCGTGGTCATGAAGTGCCTGGAGAAAGATCCCCGCCGGCGCTACGATTCGGCGCGGGCGCTCGCCGACGAACTGGACCGGTTCCTCAACGGCGAGCCGATCCAGGCCCGCCCGCCGGGTCTGGTGGAACGCATCGGCAAGCGACTGCGCAAGCACAAGGCCGTGGCGGCCGTGGCGGGAGTCGCCCTGGTGGCGACGGCCGTACTACTCGCCCTCTGGTGGCAGGCGCGCCGCGACGCCGCCGAGCAGGCGGAGCTGGCGCAGCGGTTCGGCCAGCGGGTGGAGCAGGTGGAAGGGGTGCTGTGGCGGGCCCAGTCGCTGGACATCCACGACATCCGACCAGCCAAGGCCATGGTGCGCCGGGCCATGCAGGCCATCGAGCGGGAAATGCGCGCTCGAGGCGGGGTGGCCGCCGGCCCGGGCTACTCGGCGCTGGGACGCGGCTACCTGGCGCTGCATGACTTCGATCGCGCCCGGGAGCACCTGGAGCGCGCCTGGAACATGGACTATCGGACACCCGAGGTCGCCTTCGCTTTGGGGAGCACCCTGGGACAGATCTATTTCCGCGAGGAGCAGGCGCTCTACCAGATTCAGGGCAAGACGCAGCGGGAGGCCCGCCGGGATGAAATCGTGCGCACCCTGCGCGAGCCGGCCTGCCGCTACCTGCGGGCCGGCGCCGGCCTGAACACCGATTGCCCCGAGTGGCCGGAGGCGATCCTGGCCTTCTACGAGGGCAGGTTGCGGGACGCCCTGACCAAGGCCGGGGAAGCGTTTCGCCGGTTGCCGTGGCTCTACGAGGCCAAGGTTCTGGAAGGCCGGATCTGGCGGGGGGACGGCGCCGGGCACCGGATCGCCGGGCGCTATTCCGAGGCGATGGCTGCCTACCGCCGCGCCGCAAAGGCGTATGAAGCCGCGATTCGAGTGGCGCCGAGCGACGCCCAGGTCCGCCTCGATCTGGCCAACCTGTGGGCCGACGTCCTCTTCATGGGCGTCTGGTACACCGGCCAGCCCGATGCCGACGCCTTTCCCCGGACGCTGGCCGCAGCGGGCGAGGCGCAGCGGATCGATCCGGATTTGCTGGACGCGTACAAAGTCATCATCGACACGCGATCCAGCTGGATGGAACACCTGTTCAACACCGGCCAACCCGCCGACGCCGAGGCGGCGGAGGTGGTCCGGGTGGCCGAGGAGGCGCTGCGGCGCCAGCCGGACAGCGTCGCTTTCCTGGACAAGGTGGCCACGGTCTACTGGCAGTGCGGCAAGCTGGCGATGACCCGGCAGGAGGATCCCCAACCGCTGTTCCTCAAGGGAATCGCCTCCATGGACCGACTGCTGGCGGTGGAGCCGGACAACGTGGTGGCCCTCAACACGCACGGCCTGATCCAGATGGACCTGGGCGTCTACCGCGAAAGCCTTGGAGAAGATCCAACCGCCAACTTCGAAGCGGCCGCCGCGAGCCTGGAACGGGCGCTGGCCGTCGGCCGGGAAAACGTGTCCTCCGGCGTGAACCTGGCCCTGGCCCTTCTGAGCCTGATGGAGTACCAAATCCCGCTCGGCCAGGGCGATCCGCCGGCGCTCGCTCGTCGGGCTGAAGCGGCCCTGGCGGCCGCCGAGAAAGCGAACCCCAACACGCATTGGACTCACCGCACCCGGGCAGGTGTCCGCTTGGCAACGGCCCGCTGGCGGGCGACGCGGGGCGAGCCGATGGCGGAGGAAGTCGCCGCGGCGCGGGCGGCGCTGGCGCGCGCCGGGGCGATCAATCCGAACGACGAGATGATCGGCCTGTATCTGGCCGACTGCGAGCTCTGCACGTTGTACGATGCGATGGTCGGCGGCCGGGACTGGCGGCCCGCCCTGCGGGCGGCGCGGCGGCAGGCGGCGGCGCTTGCCGCCGGGCCGCTGGCCGCCCACGGCCGCCACCTGTCTTTTAAACTGGACCGTCTGGAGCGGATCGGGCGCGCCGGCGGCCGGCCCGACCCCAGGGCCATCATGTGACGCGCGGTCGCTGCGGCGCCGGGCGCCGCCACCATTCACACCGGGAGGAAACACCATGGGATTCCGGGTTGTCCAACATCCCCTGATCGCCCACAAGCTGGGCCTGCTGCGGGACGTCGCGTGCCCCACGTCCAAGTTCCGCCGGCTGGCCGAGGAGATCACCAACCTGCTGACCTACGAAGCCACCCGCGACCTGGAGCTGGAACCGATGGAAGTGAGCGGCTGGGCCGGCGCGGTCCAGGTGCAGCGGCTGTCGGGCAAAAAGGTGGCCGTGGTGCCCATCCTGCGGGCCGGGATCGGCATGCTGCCCGGCGTGCTGGACCTGATCCCGTCGGCGCGCGTCAACATCATCGGGATCTACCGGAACGAGGAGACGCTGGAGCCGGTGACCTACTACCGGAAGCTCTCCCACGATGTCGACGCCCGCACCGCCATCATCGTGGATCCCATGCTGGCCACCGGCAACTCGCTGCGGGCCACCATCGACTATCTGAAGGCCGCCGGCTGCCACCGGATCAAGGTGCTCTGCCTGGTGGCGGCGCCCGAGGGCGTGGCCAACCTGGAGCGGCACGCTCCGGAGGTGGAGATCTATTCCGCCGCCTTGGACGATCACCTCAACGAGAACGGCTACATCCTGCCCGGCCTCGGCGACGCGGGCGACCGGCTGTTCGGCACCAAGTAAGCAAGTCGCCGCGCAGGCGGGCCGGCGGCGCGGTGCGGTGGGGGTCGCGCCGGTTCACATGGACGCGTCCTGGACCACCACCCAGGTGTCGCCCCGGCGGTGGAGCACGAGCAGAGTCAGGCCGCTGGGGGTGGCCGCGGCGGTGGCGATGGTCCAGCGCGCCAGTACCGACACGGCGTGGATCCGCCCGGGGCGCGCGTCCCCCAGCAACGACACCTCCCGCCCCCGGACCGGAAGAATCTCCAGAATCTCAAACGACAGGCGGCCCCGCGCGGCCTCATCCGGATACGACT
>JAGOHA010000184.1 GCA_017996395.1 Acidobacteriota bacterium
CGGTCGAGGAGCTCCAGGGTGAGGCGGCAGGCCTCGAGCATGCTCTCGGGGGAGGCGACGCCGCGGCCGGCGATGTCGAAGGCCGTGCCGTGGTCCACCGAGGCGCGCAGGAACGGCAGGCCCAGGGTCACGTTCACCGCCTTGCCGAAGGAGAGGAGCTTCACCGGGATCATGCCCTGGTCGTGGTAGTGGTTCACCACGATGTTGAAGTCGCCCTGGAGCGCGCGCAGGTAGACCGTGTCGGCGGGGAAGGGGCCCTTCACCGGCAGGCCCCGCGCGGCGCACTCGGCCACGGCCGGGATGATCTCCAGCCCCTCCTCCATGCCGAACAGCCCCCCCTCGGCGCCGTGGGGGTTGAGCGACGCCACGGCGATGGCCGGCTCGGCGACGTACGGCGCCAGCTCGCGGTGGGCCAGCTCGATGGTGTCCACGATCCGCTGTTTCTTCACCAGCTCCACCGCGTCGGCCAGCGGCACGTGGGTGCTCGTGAGCACGCACCAGAAATTGCAGGCGTGGAACGACATGACGACGCGCGGCGCGTGCGTGAGCGCGGCCAGGAACTCGGTGTGGCCGGGGAAGTCGTACCCGGCCAGGTGGATGGATTTCTTGTTGATGGGGGCGGTGATCAGCGCGTCGAGGCGGCCGGACATGCAGCCGAACACCGCCTCCTCGATGTACTCCATGGACGCCCGCCCGTAGTCGCTCCGCTCGACGCCGAACTGGAGCCGGCCGTGGACGTTGGCGAAGTCCACCAGGCACGTCTCGCCCGGCGCCTGCCGCCGGAACGCCTCCAGCGGGATGACCGGCAGCTCGAACGGCAGGCCCAGCGCCCGGCAGTGCTCCATGAGCGCGTTGCCGTCGCCGAAGACAAAGAACGCGGCGGGCGGATCGGGCGCGCGCTCGCGCAGCGCCTTCAGCACGACCTCCGCGCCGATGCCGGCGGGGTCACCCATGGTGATGGCGATGGTCCGCGGTGGCGCCATGGCAGGGGGCTAGTCGCGGTTGCCGTCCGGGAGTCCGTTGTCGGCCCGGTCGTCCCGGTCCGGATAGCGGCGGTGGCGCGGACGCCGGCTGCCCTCGTCGTCGCCCGTGTCCTCGCCCTGCTTGTACATGTAGAGGATGCTGGTCTTGTAGATGAGCAGGTTCGGGGCGCCCTCGCGGTTGAACTTGATGCAGTCCCGGTCGTACCACTCGATGTAGCCCTGGAGGTCTTCGCCGTTGGTCAGGCGGATGACCATCGGCGTCTTGTTGTTCATCTGCTTAACGTAATAAAAATTCTCGGCGTGGGTCTGGTCGGGCGGCACGCGCTTGTACCCCGGGCCGTGGAACTTCGGCGTGGAGGGCGACATTTCAGAAATGGAAGGCCGGATCAGCTTTCGATTGACCATGGTGCCTCCTGGTTCTCCGTCCTGAAGCGATCGGTTTCCAAGCCAAATCTGATGGTGTCAAATTCCGGCGGAAGATGCTTCGATTTGGCTGAATATTAGACTATCGGTCGTGAAAACTCAAGTAAAAACATGGGTGCGGCGTTCAGAAGGAGTGGTCGTCCGGCGGGGTTTCCGTCCAGGTCTCGGCGCCGTTGTCGGCGTCATGATCGGAGCCGTTTTCGGCGGCGTCGGCGGGGGCGCCGGCGGCGGGCGCGTCGGCGCGCCCGGCCTTGTCCTTCTCGTACATCAGGCAGCACATGAGCCGGCCGCAGACGCCCGACAGGCGCGACGGGTTCAGGTTGAGGCACTGCTGCTTGGCCACCTTGATGGAGACCGGGTAGAACTTCTGGATCCAGGTGTGGCAGCACAGCGGCAGGCCGCAGCAGCCGACGCCGCCCAGGAGCTTGGCCTCGTCGCGGACGCCGATCTGGCGCATCTCGATGCGGGTCTTGAGCTGGGAGGCCAGGTCCTTGACCAGGGCGCGGAAATCCACCCGGCCGTCGGCGGTGTAGTAGAACACCACCTTGGAGCCGTCGAGGATGTACTCCACCCGGATGAGCTTCATGACGAGCTTGTGCTTCTCGATGAGCCGGACGCACGCCTCGTGGGCGCGCTCCTCGCGGGCGCGCTTCTTGCCGAACTGGGCGACGTCGCGCGGGTCGGCCTTGCGGAGGATGCGGCGCTGGCCGTTGACGCCGGCGGGCGGCGCGTCGACGGGCTGGACGTGGACGACGGTGCCGAGCTCGGTGCCGCGCTCGGTCTGGACGATGCAGGCGTCGCCCTTGAGCAGGGTGAGCTCGTCGTTGAGATATGGATCGGTCCGGCAGCAGTCCTCGATCCGGACGTGGACCAGTTGGGTCATGCCTCGATTCTCCGGAGCAGCAAGGCCCGGGTCCGCAGGACGGCGTTCTGGATATAGGTGTCCAGCCTCAGGTTGAGGTGGCGCTTCCGGTAGAGCTCCTCGACCTCGCGCAGGAGGTACTCCACGACGGGGGGGCTGAATGAGGCGCGCAGGGTTTTCAAGGTCTCCATCCGGTCGTTGTGCATCACGTGGTCCCGGTCCTGAAAAAAGTCCATTATAACCAAATCGCGCAGAATGGAAATCAGAATCTGGAGCATGAGCTCCGGGCTCTTGTTCGGAGGGAAGGCGTCCGCCAGGTGCTTGAAGAGCGCGGCGTCGTTGGGATGGGCCATGACGGTGAGGAGTTCGAAGGCGGACTCCTGCATGGCCGCGACCGCCTCCATGTCCAGCGACAGGGCCAGCCCCACGCTCCCGCCGCTCAGGCGCGCGGCGGCGGCGGCCTGGAGCGCCGGCAGCCCGGCGTGCTCGCGGAGGTACGCCTCCAGCTCGCGCACCGGGATGGGCTGGAACTTGAGCACCTGGGTGCGGGAGCGGATGGTGGGGAGCAGCGCGTAGAGGTTGGCCGTGATGAGGATCAGGCTGCTGCTCTCGGGCGGCTCCTCGAGGGTCTTGAGCAGCGAGTTGGCCGCCTCCTCGTTCATCCGGTCGGCGTCGTCGAGGATGAAGACGCGGCGCCGCCCCTCGAAGGGGAGGTAGTAGATCTCCTGGATCAGCGCCCGGACCTGGTCGATCTTGAACACCTTCGTCTCGGGGGCGATGACCTGGACGTCGGGGTGGCTGCCGGAGTCCACCTTGCGGCAGGAGATGCAGGCGTCGCAGGCGTCGAGCCCGGCCGGCGCGGCGGCGCAGTTCAGGCTCTTGGCCAGCTGGAGCGCGAGGCGCTTCTTGCCGACGCCGTCAGGGCCGGCGAAGGTGTAGGCGTGGTGCAGGGTGTCGCGCCGGCGGCACTCGGCCAGGAGGCGGCCGATGGCGGCGTTGCCCATGAACGGCGGCACGGCTCAGCCCTCCCGGCGCCGGCCGGCCAGCAGGGCGTCGGCGCGGGCGGCGATGTCGGCGAAGATGGGGTCGGGCGCGCGGTCGGCGTCGATGACGGCGAACCGCGCCGGCTCGCGGCGCGCCAGCTCGAGATAGCCGGCGCGGACGGCGCGGTGGAACGCCAGCGCCTCGCCCTCGAAGCGGCTTTCGGCGGCGCCCTCGGCGGTGGCGGCGTTGCGGGCGATGGCGCGCGCCAGCGACCGCTCGGGATCGATGTCGAGGAGAAACGTGAGGTCGGGGGTCAGGATGTCCAGCGCGGCGGCCAGGCGGTCGATGACGGCGCGGGCGATGCCGCGGGCGGCGCCCTGGTAGGCGAGCGTGGCGTCGTGGTAGCGGTCGCAGAGCACCACCTGCCCGGCGGCCAGGGCGGGGCGGATGCACTGGGCCAGGTCCTGGCAGCGGTCGGCCAGGTACAGGAGCAGCTCGCCGGCCGGCTCGCGGGGCGGCCCGACCGGGTCCAGCAGCACGCGGCGCACGGCCTGGCCGAACGGGGTGCCGCCGGGTTCGCGGGTGAGGGTCACGGGGACGCCGCGCGCCCGCAGCCGGTCGGCCAGGCGGAGGATCTGGGTGGTCTTCCCGCAGCCCTCCACGCCCTCGAACGTGATGAAATGTCCCGGTGTCGGTGCAGCCATCGGCGCTTCCCTCTCGCGCCGGCCATCTTAGCACACTTTGCGCCCGGTCCGGGACGCCGCCTTTACAACGCGTCGGGCGCGGCCCTATAATCGGGCCAGGGAATGGCAGCGGGGAGGCGCCGCGTGAGCACACTCTGCGAACGGTACCGGGACGTGATGGAACGGATCGCCCGGGCGGCCCGCGCCGCCGGGCGCGCGCCGGAGTCGGTGCGGCTGGTGGCGGTGTCGAAGACCGTCGCCGCCGATGCCATCCGCGAGCTCGCGGCGCTGGGCCCGGTGATCCTCGGCGAGAACCGCGTCCAGGAGGCGGCGGAGAAGATCCCGGCGCTCGCCGCCGGCGGCGCCTTCACCTGGCACCTGGTGGGCCACCTGCAGGGGAACAAGGCGCGGCGGGCGGTGGAGCTGTTCGCGATGATCCACTCGGTGGACAGCGTCGCGCTCCTGCACCGCCTCGAGACGTGCTGCCGCGAG
>JAGOHA010000185.1 GCA_017996395.1 Acidobacteriota bacterium
CGTTCTCCACCTGGGTGGGCCACCCGGAGAAGAACCGCGGCTGGGACCTGCTGGCGGCCACGCGCAAGAAGCTCGCGGAAGTGTCGCTCACGCTTCCCCCGGACGATGCCGTCCGGCGGCGCGATTTCCAACGGGCGCTGGAGCACGTGATGGTGGCCGAGGGGAGCGACTGGTTCTGGTGGTACGGCGAGGACCACTTCTCGGAGTACGACCGGGAGTTCGACCAGCTCTTCCGGGCCCACCTCGAGAAGGCCTGGCGCCAGCTCGGCCTGCAGCCGCCGGACGAGCTGGCCGCGCCCATCATCCAGAAGGTGAGCCGGTTCAAGGTGCAGCGCCCCTTCGAGCTCCTGACGCCCGTGCTCGACGGGTTCATCACCGACTATTTCGAATGGCTGGCGGCGGGGTACTTTTCCAACCAGTACGCGTTCACGACGATGCAGCAGGTGCACAAGATCTTCAACGGGTTCCATTTCGGATTCGACCATCACAACCTATACATCCGCCTGGACGTGGAGACCGCCATTCTCAACGACAAGAAATACCCGTTCCGCGTCGAGATCCACTTCCGCAAGCCGGGTGACCTGTTCTACCGCATGGTCAAGGACAACCGCCGGAAGAAACTCGTCTACGAGCAGGTCACGGTGGACGACAGCGGCGCCGAGGCCGCCCGCCGGCCGTGCGGACTGGCGGGCGTCCGCCAGATCGTGGAACTGGGCGTGCCGCTGGCCGACATCGGGATCCACGAGAACCAGGTGATCGAATTCGCGCTCAAGATCTTCATCGGCGACAACCTGGCCGAGCGGATGCCCCACCAGGGCTTCCTGGCCCAGAAGATCGCCATCGACGATCTCGAGAAATACTACTGGGTGGTCTAGGGGGCGACGTGCAGCCGGTGCAGCTGGTCCTCGGCGTTCACCTTCACCAGCCGGTGGGCAATTTCGATCACGTGCTGGAAGAGTCATACCAGCGGGCGTACCGGCCCTTCCTCGACACCTTCGGCCGCTTCCCCTCGCTTCGGATGGTGTGGCACTGCTCGGGCTTCCTCTTCCAATGGCTGGCGGCGCGCCATCCCGACTATCTGGACCAGCTGGCCGGACTGGTGGCGGCGGGCCGCGTGGAGCCGCTGTCGGGGGGCATGTACGAGCCCATCTTTCCGGTCATCCCGCCGGCGGACCGGGCCGAGCAGATCCGCCGGCTGTCGGAGCTGGTGGCGGGCCGCTTCGGCCGCGCGCCGCAAGGCGTCTGGCTGGCGGAACGGGTCTGGGAGTCCGGCATGGTCCAGGACCTGGCCGCGGCGGGCATCCGCTACGTGTCGCTGGACGACTACCACTTCTACGCCGCCGGCCTGACGCCGGAGGAGCTGGACGGCTACTTCACGGTGGAGGAGCTGGACCGCGCCGTCGGCGTGTTCCCCATCAGCGAGACGATGCGCTATCTCATCCCGTGGGCGGAGCTGCCCCGGGTGGAGGAGGCGTTCCGGCTGATGCAGGCCGGCGGGCAGCGGCTCACCGTCATGATGGACGACGCCGAGAAATTCGGCTCCTGGCCCGGGACCTATGACTGGGTGTACGGGCGGCAGTGGCTGGAGCATTTCTTCGGCTGGCTGGAAGCGCATCCGGAGCTGGTGACCACGACCACCTTCGCCGACTTCAGCCGGGACCACGCACCGCGCGGGCGGGCCGCCCTGCCGGGCGCCTCCTACACCGAGATGGGGCAGTGGGCGCTGCCGGCGGGCCGGGCGCTCCAGTACGAGACCCTGACCCGTCGCCTGGAGCAGGACGGACTGGCCGCGGAGGCGAAGCCGTTCGTGCGCGGCGGGATCTGGCGCAATTTTCTGGTGAAATACCCCGAGAGCAATTACCTGCACAAGCGGATCCTGCACCTGAGCCGCCGGTTCGACACCGGCGCCAAGCGGGCGCTCCCCGCCTACGACCACCTGCTGCAGGCCCAGTGCAACGACGTCTTCTGGCACGGTGTGTTCGGCGGCCTGTACCTGCCCCATCTGCGCCACGCCGCCTACCGCCACCTGCTGGAGGCGCAGCGGGGGCTGGAGCGGCACGAGCAGCCGGACCCGAACCGGCCGCCCGAGATCGTCCGGGCGGACCTGGACCTCGATTTTCGCGACGAGATCCTGGTCAACCACCGCGACTATTTCTGCGTGCTGGCGCCGTCGCACGGCGGCGCCATCCCCGAGCTGTCGTTCAAGCCGGTCGGCGTGAACCTGCTCAACGTGCTCGCCCGCTGGCGCGAGAAGTACCATCTGGCCGCTCCGGCCGGCAAGGTGGTGCGGCTGGCCGGCGAACCGGCGGGCGACACCGGCGCGCCCGGCGACCTGTCGTTCGACGACCACCCGCGCCATTCGTTGCGGGAGACGTTCTACCCCGAGCTGCCGGATCCCGAGGCGCTGCGGACGGGGCGGACCGACGGCGCCGTCCCGTTCTGGGACGGCGCGTTCGCCGCCGAGGTGCGGGACGATGGACGCGTCGACCTCCGGCTGGCCCACGAGCGGTTCCCCTACCGCAAGACGCTGGCGGCGCCGGCCGACGCCCCCCGCCTCGAGTTCGACTACGAGTGGTCGCCGGCCGACCCCCGGCCGGGGTGGCTCGGCGTGGAGTGGAATCTGGGCATCGCCGGCGGCGACGATCCCGAAAAGTGCTGCTTCCCGTCCGCGGACCGGGCCGCCGCACGCGGTCTGGGCGGGCCGGGACGCTGGGACGCGGTGGATGGCTGGAGCCTGGAGAACCGCCGCGAGGGTTACGCCGTGCACTTCCGGTGTTCGGAGCCGGTGACCGTCTGTTGCTGGCCGGTGGAGACCGTGTCCCTGGCCATCGACGCCATGGAGAAGACCTACCAGGGACTCTCTGTCTGCTTCCTGTTCCGGCTCACCGGGCGGCAGCAGCGCTGGCGTCTCACCGTTGAACTCCAGACCCTGTGACGGGCCGGAGCGGCGGGTTTCGATTCGCGACTGCATGTAGGGAGCTCACATGTCGGAACTGCGACACGATCCGATCCAGCAGCGGTGGGTGATCATCTCGGTGGAGCGGGGCAAGCGCCCCGGGGATTTCATCATCCCCCGCGAGGAAGTGGAGCCGCCGGGAACGTTCTGCCCGTTCTGCACGGGGAACGAGGACAAGACGCCCCCCGAGATCTTCGCCGTCCGCCCGCCGGGTGCCGCGCCCAATTCGCCGGGATGGGAAATCCGGGTGGTGCCCAACAAGTTCCCGGCGCTCATGATCGAGGGCGATCTGGAGAAGAAGGGCGCCGGAGTTTACGACCGCATGCGCGGCATCGGGGCGCACGAGGTGATCATCGAGAGCCCGGATCACGAGCTGAGCATGGCGGACATGTCGGTGGAGTACCTGACGCGCATCGTGGACATCTACCGGCTGCGCTGGCTCGACCTGAGCCGCGACGAGCGGTTCAAATACATCCTCATTTTCAAGAACCACGGCAGCGCCGCGGGCGCCTCGCTGCGGCACACGCATTCCCAGCTCATCGCCACGCCGGTCACGCCGCGCACCGTCTCGCTGGAGCTGGATTCGGCGCGGGCCCACTACCAGCTCAAGCAGCGCTGCCTGTTCTGCGACATCCTCGACTACGAGCTGGAGCGCCAGGAGCGGATCATCAGCACCAATGACAGCTTCGTCGCCTACACTCCGTACGCGGCGCGGTTCCCGTTCGAGGTGACGATCCTGCCCCGGTTCCACAGCCACAGCTTCGCCCGCATCGACGCGCGCCAGGGCGCCGACCTCGCCTCGATCCTCAAGGACACGCTGCTGCGCATCAAGATCGGCTTGAAGGATCCCCCGTTCAACTTCGTCATCCACACCGTGCCCAACACCACGGCCAGACCCCGGCGCTCATCCTACTGGGACACGGTGGAATGGGACTACCACTGGCACATCGAGATTCTCCCCCGCCTGACCAAGATGGCCGGCTTCGAATGGGGGACGGGCTTCTACATCAATCCGACGCCGCCCGAGGACGCGGCCCGCTTCCTCCGGGAAGTCAACCTGCTGCAGCTGGAACTCATGCAGCGCAACCACAACGGAAATCGTTAGCGAGGAGACACGCCATGGATGTCCTGATGGTATCAGCCGAAGTCGCGCCGCTGTCGAAGGTGGGCGGATTGGCCGACGTGGTGGGCGCGCTGCCGCGGGCGCTGGTGGCCGAGGGCGTCCGGGTGTCCGTCATGACGCCGGCCTACGGCCAGATCGACCGGAGCAAGCTGCCGGAACCGCCGGTCAAGGTGTTCGGCACCAAGATCGATCTGGGACCCGGCGGCGTGCATCCCGTGACGGTGTGGCGCACCCGCCTGCCCGGCGCGGATGTCCCGGTGCTGCTCGTGGACAACCCCCACTTCTTCCACCGCGACGGCATCTACAC
>JAGOHA010000186.1 GCA_017996395.1 Acidobacteriota bacterium
ACGGCGGCCCCCAGGGCATGTGGGCCGACGAATTCCTCACCGACTGGTTCACCCACTCGCTCATCACCGCGCCCGGCTACGTCGGGGTGTTCATCAACCCCCGCGGCAGCGAGGGGTACGGCGCCCGGTTCCGCGAGGAGGTCAGCCGCGACTACGGCGGCCGCTGCTACCGGGACCTTATGGCCGGCCTCGACCACGTGCTCGCCGGCTACCCGTTCGTCGACGCCGGCCGCCAGGCCGCCGTCGGCGGCTCATTCGGCGGCTACTCGGTGAACTGGATCATGGGGCACACCACCCGCTTCAAGTGCCTGGTGAGCCACGCCGGCCTCTACAACCTGGCCGCCTTCTACGGCGCCACCGAGGAGTTGTGGTACCCCGCCTGGGACATGGGCGAGACGCCGTGGACCATGCCGGATCTCTACGCGCGCTGGTCCCCCCACACCCGGGCGGCGGCGTTCGCCACCCCCACCCTGGTGACCCACGGCGAGATCGATTTCCGCGTCCCCGTGACCGAGGGGCTGTCGCTGTTCACCACCCTCCGGGTCAAGGGCGTGCCCGCCCGGCTGCTCTACTTCCCCGACGAGGGGCACGTCATCGAAAAACCCCAGAACAACGTCCGCTGGTGGAAGGAGATCCATCGCTGGCTGGCGGAATATCTGAAATGAATCTCGCCGGTTTCTGAAAGGGTGTCCGCGCCGCCCCTTCAGGAATCGGGTGATCCGGTGAAAAATCGGCTATGTCACTCAGAATGCCTCATCTGACCCTGCTCCCCCGGTGGCTCAGCCTGGGGATCACGCTGGCCCTTGTCGGGATCATCGGCTACGCCGACTACGTCACTGGAAACGAGATCTCGTTCTCGGTTTTCTTTCTGGTGCCCATTTCCCTGATCACCCTGCAAGACCGAAACAGCGGCTATGTCATTGCCCTGCTCAGCGCGGCGGTCTGGCTGGTCAACGACCTGATCTCCGGCACGGTATACACCCATCCGTTGATCCCGTACTGGAACGCCACGGTCCGGCTGATCTATTTCCTGCTCCATGCCACCCTGCTCTCGACCCTGATCACCTCGCTGCGGCATGAACACGGCCTCGCCCGTCAAGACCCGTTGACCACGGCGGCCAACTGGCGGCACTTCGAGGAAACGGCCGAGTTGGAGCTGCGGCGGGCCCGCCAGTCCGGCCAACCCATCACCCTGGCCTATCTCGATCTCGACAATTTCAAGCAGGTCAACGACACGCTGGGCCACGCGGTGGGCGATGAACTCCTGCAGAACGTCGTCCGCACCCTACGACGAACCACGCGCCAGCACGACGTGGTCGCCCGCCTGGGCGGCGACGAGTTCGCGCTGTTGCTCCCCGGCATCGGCCGCGATGAAGTCCAGCCCGTCCTCCAGCGGATCTGCCGCTCGCTTCAGGGGCTGTTCACCGACTTGAAAACCGTTGCCGTAACCGCCAGCATCGGCGCGGTCACCTTCACCCGGATCCCCCCGACGCTGGAAGAGATGGTGCGACTGGCCGACAACCTGATGTACACGGTCAAAAGCAGCGGCAAGAACCAGTGCCGCCATTCGTTCTGGCCCGATCCGTCCGCCGCGACTCCAACAATCCCACCGCCGGACGGTGCGACGACCGATCATCCAAAACTGTGATCTGGCTCACAAACCGTACCCGACTTTCTCCATATTGTGAGCCCTTCAACGGTATTTTTTTCAGGCGCCGATTGCAGGGGGTCCCACGGATGCCACCTTACTCGCCCGCGCAGCCGGATGGGCGTGTCACCAACCGGACCGGCCCCGGTCAGGCAGACCGTGATCGGAACCGTGGGGTGCGGCCATGAATCGCTCGACAGTGACGAAGAGCCAGCTCCAACAGGAACTCCAACGGTTGCACGAGCAGCTGGCGGCGGTGGAAGCGGACCGGGCCGACCTGATCCGGCAACAGGCCCAACTGCACGGACTGCTGGAACACCTGCCGTTCGGCATCGCCCTCATCGACGCCGAAGAGCGTGTCCTGTACCTCAACGACACGTGCGTCGACATCCTGGGTTACGCCGCGAGCGACCTGCCCACGCTCGATGAATCGTACCGCAAGTTCTACCCGGATCCGGACTACCGGCAACAGGTCTACGACGCCTGGGTCCGGGAATTCCGGCGAGACCGGGGGGCTTCGGGCCGGATCTTCCTGACCCGATGCAAGAACGGCAGCATGAAGGATATCGAGTGGCACACCCAGAAGCTGGCCCACGGGCAGACGGTCCTGCTCTTCACCGATGTCACCGTCCGGGAGCGCATCACGGCCGAACGGGAACAGCTGATCCGCAAGGTTCGCAGCGTCAACCAGCAAGTCCGCGCCCTGCGCGGTCTGTTGCCCATCTGCGCCTCGTGCAAGAAGATCCGGGACGACTCCGGCTACTGGCACCAGGTGGAAAGCTATCTCCAGAGCCACGCCAACGTGGAGTTCAGCCACGGCATCTGCCCCGACTGCATGGAGCGGCTGTACCCGGAGTTCCCCGGCGAGACCGGGGCGCCTGTGGGTCGGACTCCAGAACGCTGACGACGGCTGGCCGCCGCGGCAATCTGCGCCATGCCCGGCGCGCGCCTCACGGCCGCAGCCAGCCCTCGATCGCCGCAGCCGCCACCACGATGACTCCGAACGTGACCAGTAAGGTCACGATGAAACCGGTGGGCCGCCCTGACACGACCGCATCCGGCGGCCGGACTTCCATCAGCTGCCCCCTTCCCGTGATCCTCTGTGCGGCCAGGATGACGGCCACGCAGACCGTCAAGCCGATGACGTTCCACCACAGCCAGGAAATCGCTTCCTCCCAGACCAGCCAGAGGGTCACGTTGACGCCCACGCCAGTGAACAGTCCGGACAAAACCGCAGGCTGGCGGAACGCGCGTTTGGACACGCCCAGCAGAAAGACGCCGAGCACGGGACCGTAGAAGGCCGAGCCGATCTTATTGACGAGTTCCAGCACCGTCTCGGACCCGCCCGCCATGCCCAGGGCGAAACCGGTCGCCACGATCCCCCAGCCCACCGTCAGCGCCCGGCCCAGCCGCACCTCCTGGACAGGCGCCAGGCGGGCGAGGACGGGGAAACGGCCCGCCAGGAAATCCCGGTAGGTGACGGCGCTCAGGGAATTCAGGGCGCTGTCCAGGCTGGACATCGATGCGGCGAAAATGCCCGCCACGAGCACTCCCAGCAGGCCGGCCGGCAGGTATTCCACCAGGAAGTACGGCACCAGAAAGTCGGGCGGCCGTCCCGCCAGCCGGTCAGCGAAATCGGGATGCGTCGCCAGAAAGGGAATCAGCAGCACGCCCACCGCGCAGTAGCTCAGCACCAGCGGGAAGCGCAGTAGTCCGTTGATGACCAGCGCCTTCTGCGCACCACCGACCGACGGCGTGGTCAGCAGTCGCTGCGTCTGGCTCTGATCGCACCCGTAATATGACAGGTAGAGGAACAACCCGCCGCAGAGCATGGGCCAGAAGGCGAAGGTCTGGCCGTCGCCGAAGCCGGTGGCGGCGAAATCGAACACGCGCGTCCGCTCCGCGGCGGCCTGGATCGCCGGGATCAGCGGTCCGTCAATCCGAGTGCCGATAGTCACCGCAGTCACCAGCGCCCCGATCCACAGAACTCCCAGCTGGATGATGTCGGAATAGATGTCGGCGACGATGCCACCGAGGGTGGTGTAGACAACCGCCACCGCGCCGATCGCCAGAATCGTCTCCGGCAGCCGCCAGTCGAGGCAGACCGCCGTGACGATGGCCGTGGCCAGCAGCGCCACGCCGGCGCCCAGCCCCCGGCTCACGAGGAACACCAGGCTCACCGCCGACCGCGTGGCCGTGCCGAAGCGCTGATCCAGATACTCGTAGATGGTCACACCGCCGGCCCGGCGGTAGGCCGGCACCAGCCAGACCATGACGCCGATCATCGCCAGCGGGATGGCGAATTCGTACTGCAGCCAAACCAGGCCGCCGCCCGCCCGCAGGGCGATGAAGGCCGGCGCGCTCACCAGGCTGATGGCGCTGACCTGGGTGGCCAGAACCGACAGCGCCACCTGCCATGGTGGCACGGCCTGGCCGCCGAGATAATAATCCCGCTGGGAATGCTGCCGCCGGCCCACCCAGCCGCCCAAGGCAAGCATGAGCAGGATGTAACCGCCCAGCACGATCCAGTCGATGGTGGTCATGCCATATGGATGGAGGCGACGTCGGCGCCGCCCGTCGGGATTCGATTATTGCAGCAGGCCGCGGGCGGAGAAATCAAACGCCCGCGCTTCGGCCTGCCAGGCGGCCAGGTCCGGGTGGTCCGAGCCGCGCACCAGGCGCAAAGAGCCGTCCGGCGCGCGGACACAGGCGATCACCGCCGCCGC
>JAGOHA010000187.1 GCA_017996395.1 Acidobacteriota bacterium
CACACCAGGTCACGTGACCTGCACTGCCGCCGCCGTGATGGGACGGTGTCGCGGCATCGGGACATCGTGGCGGCTGGCCGCTGGCGCCGCTCGCTGCCGCTCGCGGTACCTCCCGCCTGCCGGCTGTTTGATTTTGCTTATGGCGTCAGTTAAAAAACCCAGCCAAAATATGGCAAAAAATCGGGAGTAACTGAGTAATCGTGATCGAGGCTCGAGGCTCGAGTTAGATCACGATTACGATCACGATTACGAATTACGATTACGAATTACGATTACGAATACGATGGATTGGTACTCCCAATGCCTATCTCCTATCTCCACACTACTCACTGTTCACTGTTCACTGTTCACCGTTCTCATCCCGCCACCCAGATCCACCCCAACAGGATCCCCAGCGACAGCAGCGTCACCGGCACGCCCACCCGGGCGTGTTCCTTGAAGGTGACCGAGATCCCGAGGTTGCGGGCGCCCTCGATGACGATCAGGTTGGCGATGCTGCCGATGGTGATCAGGTTGCCGGCGAAAGTGCTGGACACAGCCAGCGCGTACCACTGCGCCGCCGCCGCCGGATCGAGGAAGCGCGTCAGCAGCATGACGGCGGGCACGTTGCTCACCAGGTTGCTCAGCACCGTCGACACGCCCGCCAGCAGCACCAGGTCGCGCAGGTCGATCCCCTCTGCGGCCAACGCCGCAATGATTCGCGCCGGCCAGCCGGTGGTCTCGATCCCCTGGATGACGATGAACAGCCCGACGAACAGGGTGAGCAGGTGCCAGTCCATGAAGCCGAGCAGGCGGCGGGTGCTCATCCGGCGACTGCACAGGAGCACGCCCGCCAGCGCGATGGCCGACAGCTCCCGCGGCACCGGCGTGAAGAACAGCACGATCAGCCCGCCCACCACCAGCAGCCCCTTCGTCGTCTGCCACCGGTTGAACGCCGGCCAGTCGGACGGTTCCGCTTCCCCGCACGCCGCCCCCCCGCCCTCAAAGCGATTCCGGTACACCCAGCAGATGAAGCCGAACGCCGCCGCCAGCGCCACGACGCTCGGCGGCGCACACCACGCGGCGAAGCGGCCGAAGTCCAGCCGCCCCAGCTGGCCGATGAGCATGTTCTGGGGATTGCCGATGATGGTGATCGCCGAGCCGATGTTGGTGGCCGCCGCCAGGCCCAGCAGGAACGGGATCGGGTTGAGCCGGCGCCGGCAGGCGGTCACCACCAGCACCGGCGTGAACGCCAGGCAGACGATGTCGTTGGTGAGCAGGGCCGACAGCGCGCCGCCGACGGCCATCACCAGGGCCAGAAACAGCCGGGGCCGGTCGAGGTAGCGCGTGAGGCGGAGCACCGTCCAGGTGTAGAATCCGCCGAGGCGGAGCTGGCTGGAGACGATCATGAGCGCGTAGAGCAGCAGGATGGTGGGCAGATCCACCGCCGCCACCGCCTGGGGGATGGTGAGCGCGCCGCTCACCACCATGGCGATGGCGCCGAGCAGCGCGAAGCCGGTCCGGTCCAGCGCCCACGGCGGGATGTGACCCAACGCCACGCCGGTGTAGGTCACCAGGAAGATGAGCAGGGTCCAGTCGGGGGTCACGATGCGGCTCCAGCAGACGGGGTTCGCCTATTGTAACGCCGTGGGGGCGGAAGGGGAAACAGGGAGTCGGGGGTAGGGAGAATGGGTGAATGGGTGGATGGGCGCGGTGGCGGCATGCCGATTGAAAAACCGGCCGGCGGCCCGTACAATGAGCGCAACCGGTCGAGGATGACGTCGTGAACCAGAGCCAGGGCCCCGAGCCGCTCCGCAGCTTCCGCCCCCCGCAGGAGGGCGAGGTCATCGAGTGCCTGGGCCGGCGCTACACGCTGGGCCGCGCGACCGGCCACGGCTACTTCGGCGCCGTCTTCCAGTGCACCGACGAGTGGGGCAACGACCTGGTGGCCAAGGTGCTGCTGCCGCAGGGGCGGACCTATGAGCAGGTCCGGCAGGAGTGGCTCACGGAGTTGCAGAACCTGAAGGCACTGCGCCACCCCAACATCACCTACGTCTACGACGCCTTCGAGTGCCGCGACACCTTCTACCTGATCATCGAGCGCTGCGCCGCCACGCTCATGGACCTGATCGGCGCGCCCGACCTCCCCGGCGAAGACTGGCTCCCCGCGGTGAGCCGCGATCTGCTCCAGGCCATCGACTTCATCCACCAGTCGGGCTACGTCCACAAGGACATCTCGCCCACCAACGTGCTCGTGGTCATGTCCCGGGAGCAGCTCCTCTCCGCCCCGCCGGCGATGGTGGTGTTCAAGGTGGGGGATCTCGGGATCAGCCGCCTGGAGAGCGACATCAACCTGTTCAACACCATCCTGGCCAAGTGGATGCATCCGCCGGAATTCCTCGATCCGGAGCAGTTCGGCGCCATCGGCAAGCCGGTGGACATCTACCACGGCGGGCTGCTCCTGCTGAGCCTCCTGCTGGGCCGCATCCCCCAGTTCACTCCAGAGGAAATCGCCGCCGGCGAGCCGCGCCGGCTGGCCGAGCGCGTCCCTTCCCGCTACGCCCCCGCCATCGTCCGGGCGCTGCGCCGCCACGTGGCCTTCCGCACCCAGACGGCCATCGACTTCTGGCGGGACCTCAACCAGTCAAAGTGAGGAGTTGGGAGTGAGGAGTCAGGGGTTCTCCTTCTCGTAATTCGTAATCGTAATCGTATTCGTAATCGTGATCGTAATCGAGCTGTTTGAAGGTTTGAATGTTGGAACGTTCACAGGTTCTCAAGTTCCGGGTTCGTCAGTTCGCAATCAGTTGAGAGTTGATGGTTGATCATTCGTTCCGTTCGTCTACCTTCTCCCGTCTCCCGTCTCCCGTCTCCCGTCTCCCGATTCACCCATTCACCGATTCACCATTCCTCACTGCCACCGGAAGAAGCGCAGGGCCAGGACGAAGGAGATGACGGTGTAGGCGGCCAGGACGGCCAGCTCGAACCAGCCGGCGTACAGCGGCCGGCCCTCGTTGATCACCAGCCGCAGCGCATCGTTGAGCGCCGTGAGCGGCAGTAGCCGCAGATACGGCTGGACCGCCTCGGGGAAGCGGGCGTACGAGAAGAGCGCCCCCGAAAAGATCCACATGGGGAGCATCACCAGGTTCATCCAGCCGGACACCCCCTCGATGGTCCTGGGGCGCGCCGCCACCAGCAGCCCGATGCCGGCGAACGCCAGCGACCCCAGCAGGGAGAGCGCCGCCAGGTCCAGCCACGAGCCGTGCACCCGCACGTCGAAGAGCAGCCAGCCGAAGCCGATGAGCGCCCCCAACTCGCCTACCAGCATGAGCAGCCGCGACAGGATGAACGACAGCAGGAAATGGGGCCGGCGCATGGGCGTGGCGGCGAAGAGCTTCAGCAGCTTCTGCGTCCGGAGCTGGACCACGGTGAAGCCGATCCCCCACAGGCCGCTCCCCATCAGGTTGAGGCCCACCAGCCCGGGGATCAGGAAGTCGATGTAGCGCGCGCCGGGCTGGACCACGCGCTCCTCGCCGGCGGCGGCGATGTCGCGCCGGCCCAGGGCCCGCTGCAGGGCGTCGTCGGCGGCCAGGCGGGCGTTGCGGCTCTCGCTCCGGGTGGGATCGTAGCGGAAGGTCCATTGCGGCGCGCCGTCCGGTGTCGCCGCACCGGCCGGCACGATCACCAGGTCCACGCGGCCGGTGCGCAGGGCCCGGCGGGCTTCGGCCGCATCGAGCGGCGTCACCGTCAGCCCGGGCGCCTCCCGCAGCAGCTCCAGCAGTCGGGCCGAGCCCGCGGGATCCGTCTCCACCGCCACGCGGAACGTCTCCGCCGGCTGGGTGCGGAAGGCGATCCCCAGCGCCAGCGCCAGCAGCACCGGGAAGACAAACACCCAGAACATCGACTCCGGCTCCCGGACGAACTCCAGGATCCGGGCGCGGGTGAGCTCCACCAGCGGATGGAACCGGCGGCGGGCGCCGGCCGGGGCGTCGGAGGGCTCAGCCATCGCGCAGCTCCCGGCCGGTGAGGTGGACGAACACGTCCTCGAGGGTGGCCTGGTGGGTGGCCAGCCGGCTGAGCGCGGCCCCCCGCCGCTCCAGCTCGGCCAGGAGCGCCGGCAGCGCCGCGCCCATGTCCCGCACGCTGAGCCGCCAGGCGCCGTTGCGGCGCGCGGCGGCGCTCACGCCCGGCAGCGCCGCCAGCGCCGGCGCCTCGAGCTCGGCGTCGGCCGCGAACTCCACGATCTGCTCGGCGTCGAGCGCGGCCACCAGCTCCGCGGGGCTCCCCAGCGCGATGACGCGGCCGTGGTCCATGATGGCCACGCGGTCGCA
>JAGOHA010000056.1 GCA_017996395.1 Acidobacteriota bacterium
CGGCTGGGTGAGCAGGACGACGAGCGGCACCAGGATCGGAAAGACGTTGGGATAGCAGATCGCGCCGAGCGTCCGGTCCTCGGGGGGAAGCACAAACTCCCCGCCGATGCCGGTTTCTGGCGTCGGGGAAGGTCCGGGTGATCCTGTTGCGGACATGGCGGTGACCTCCTGATTCTAGTTTCGATCAGCCGGTGGTGCGTTCGAGCACGATTACGAGTACGATTTCGAGCACGATTACGAGCACGAAATCCGAAGTCCGATGTCCGATGTTCGCGTTACGCGAACGAGCCTCGAGTCTCGAACCTCGAGCCTCGATTACGAGCACGAATCATCAACCATCAACGATCAACTATCAACCATCAACCGTTGAGTGCTAGTCGCGCGTGAGCTGGCGGTACTTGATGCGGTGGGGGATCTCGGCGGCGGCACCGAGGCGCGCCCGGCGGTCGGCGGCGTAGTCGGAGTAGTTCCCCTGGAACCACACCGCCTGGCTCTCGCCCTCGAAGGCGAGGATGTGGGTGGCGATGCGGTCCAGGAACCAGCGGTCGTGGCTGATGACCAGGGCGCAGCCGGCGAAGTTCTCCAGCGCGTCCTCCAGCGCCCGGAGCGTGTTCACGTCCAGGTCGTTGGTGGGCTCGTCCAGGAGCAGGACGTTGGCGCCGGACTTGAGCATCTTGGCCAGGTGGACCCGGTTGCGCTCACCGCCCGAGAGCTGGCCCACCTTTTTCTGCTGGTCGCCCCCGGCGAAGTTGAACCGGCCCACGTAGCCCCGCGAGTTCACCTGCCGGCCGCCGAGGTCGATGGTCTCGGTGCCGCCGGTGATCTCCTCCCAGACCGACCGCTCGGGATTCAATGTGTCGCGGCTCTGGTCCACGTAGGCGAGCTGAACGGTCTCGCCGAGGCGGATCGATCCGCCGTCCGGCTGCTCCTGGCCGGTGATCATCCGGAACAGGGTGGTCTTTCCCGCCCCGTTGGGCCCGATGATCCCGACGATGGCGTTCGGCGGGATGGCAAACGAGAGAGCGTCCACCAGCAGGCGCTCGCCGTAGCCCTTGCGGACCTCTTTGGCCTCGATCACCACGTCGCCGAGGCGAGGGCCCGGCGGGATGAAGATCTCCAGCTCCGGCGCCTGCTTCTCGCTCTCCTGCGCCAGCAGCCGCTCGTAGGCGGTGAGGCGGGCCTTCCCCTTGGCCTGGCGGGCCTTGGGCGACATATGGATCCACTCCAGCTCGCGCTGGAGGGTCTTCTGGCGCTGGCTCTCGGCCTTCTCCTCCTGCTGGAGGCGGGTGCGCTTCTGGTCCAGCCACGACGAGTAGTTCCCCTTCCACGGAATGCCCTGGCCGCGGTCCAGCTCCAGGATCCAGCCGGCCACGTTGTCCAGGAAGTAGCGGTCGTGGGTGACGGCGATAACGGTGCCCGGGTACCCCTGCAGGTGGTGTTCCAGCCAGGCCACCGACTCGGCGTCGAGGTGGTTCGTGGGCTCGTCCAGGAGCAGGATGTCGGGCCGGGTGAGGAGCAGCCGGCAGAGCGCCACGCGGCGCAGCTCGCCCCCCGAGAGCACCTTCACCGGCGTGTCGCCCGGCGGGCAGCGGAGCGCGTCCATGGCCATCTCGAGGCGGCTGTCCAGGTCCCAGGCGTCGCGGGCGTCGATCTGCTCCTGGATGGCGCCCTGCTTCTCCAGCAGCTTGGTCATCTCGTCGTCGTTCATGGGTTCGCCCAGGCGGTCGCTGATCCGATTGAACTCCTCCAGAAGCGCCGCCGTCTCCGCGACCCCCTCGGCCACCACCTCGCGGACGGTCTTGGCGGGATCCAGTTTCGGTTCCTGTTCCAGAAAGCCGATGGTGTAGCCCGGCGCGCAAGCGGTCTCGCCGACGAAGTCCTTCTCGACGCCCGCCATGATGCGCAGCAGCGTGCTTTTGCCCGAGCCGTTGAGACCGATGACGCCGATCTTGGCGCCGTAGAAGTACGACAGGTAGATGTCCTTGAGGACCGCGCGCTGGCCGTGGTACTTGCCGACGCCGATCATGGAGTAGATGACCTTGTTGGGTTCCGTGCTCATGGGCTGGACCGCCTCCCGCTGGATTGAACCGGCGCCGCGGCTTTCCTTCCGGGCGCCGGCCGAGCGCCTATTGTAAAGGAAATCCCGCGCCGCCGGGACAGAATTCATCCGGCTGACGTTGCCGATCACCGCCCCCCGCGCCACCCGGAGATGGGTTTCGCCGCGGCGATCACCGGCCCGCGAACAGATCCCCGACTTCGAGCCGCAGCAGCGGATTGAGGCGAAGCGCCTCCGCGTGCAGCCGCCGGGCTTCCGCCCGCAGCGCCTCCCGCTCGCCGGCCGGCGCCGCCGCCGCCCGCCGCGACAGCAGGGCCGCGCGCACCGCGCCCAGCCGGGCCCGACGGCTGTTGATCGCGGCGGATTCATCCAGCGACTGGGCAACCCGCTCCAACCGCTCCCGCACCGCCGGACCATCAGCCGCAATCGCAGCTTGACGCAGCCGGCACTCGGCCAGCAGCAGGGACCGTTCCGCCCCGTCGGCGCCGCGAATGGCTTCAGCCTCCAGCCGCCGCGCCGTCTCGGCCAGCGCGGCCTGCGCGTCCCGCCCGCGACGCTGCGTCCACGCCGCCCGGGCCAGTTCCACCTCCGCCGCCAGCAGGTGCAGCTCCGGAATGCCGCCGCAGCGGGCGATGCCGCGCTCGGCCCATCCCCGCGCCTGCTGGAACAGCGCGGCGGCGTCCCGCCCGGCGTCCGCGGCCAGTTGCGCCGCGAACAGGGCCCGGCGAGTCAGCCCGACATAGGGCCATCGCTCCACGGCGTTGAGCGCCAGCTCCCGCTGCCACAACGCGCCGGCATGCTTCAACCCGGCGTCCGGCGAGCCGCCCCGCGCCCATTCCCAGCGCGCCTGGATCAGGCGGGCGAAGGCGAGATTGTCGACGATGTAGCTGTCCTCCGGATTGATGGCATGCGCGCGCTCCAGGGCGCGCAGCGCCTCGGCCAGCGGCGGCGCCGGATTCCGCCCGTGCTGCAGGCTGTCCCAGGCGAGCTGCGCGTTGGCGAAACCAAGATTGTTGAGAATCCAGGCGGAATCGGGCTCCTCGGCATCGGCGCGGCGGTGTGCCTCGACGGCCTGCTGCAGCGAGGGCGCCGGATCGATGCCGTGACGCGCCTCGTACCGCGCCCTCGTCTCGTAGGCCATGCCGCGGTTGCACAGCAGCTTGGTGATCCGGGGATTGAGCGCCAGTCCCTGCTCGTACGCCCGGACGGCATGTTCCAGCGCGGGCCGCGGATCCTGGTCGTGGTCCGACCGGTATTCCGCCTCCATCGCGTACGTATTGCCCAGCGTGTTGTACAGGCTGTAGGCTTTGGGGGCCAGCGCGCGCGCCTGCTCCAGCGCGCGCGACGCCAGGGCCAGTTCCGCCAGTGGGTCCCGCCCCTGGTTCAAGCAATGTTCGGCCATGAGGCGGTGGCACTGCCCCAGGCGGTGGTGGGCGAGGAACAGCCGGGGGTTCAGTCTCAACGCCTCCTTGTACCGCCTGATCGCCTCCGCCATGACCGGCACGGGGTCCTCGCCCCGATAGCTGAGGAAGACGCCCTCTCGCTGCATGGCGTCACCCAGGGTGACCCAGGCGGCGGGATTGCTCCGGTCGAGGCGGACTCCCTCCGCCGCGGCCGCCGCGGCCCTGGTGATCTCCGGCATCGGATCGTGTCCGTTCTCGGCGAGGACGTCGGCCTGGAGCCGGATGATCTCGGATTTCAGGCTGAACGCCGAGCCCCGCTCCGGATCGGCCCGGAGCGCCTGGTCGCAGGCGCCCAAGCCGTCCGCCGCGATCGCCTGCACCCGGTCCAGGGCGTTGCGGGCCCGGGTGAGGCGGGCCAGGTGCAGGGCGGCGATCTGCTCGTAGAGCGCCGGATCGCTGTGCGCCATCTCCGCGGCGGCGCGGTACGCCTCACCGGCCCGCTGAAAGTCCTCGGCGGCCTGCTCGTATTGGCCGGTGTTGACGCGGTCGCTGCCGCGGCTCAGGTGGACGTCCCCCTCCAGGCGCTTGAGCTCGTACATCCAGGGCGACTGCCGGAAGCCGCGCCCGGCCAGCGCCAGGGCGTCGTCGTGACGCCCCTCATACAGGGCGATCAGCCCCTCCACGTAGAGCGGCGACTCCACCTGGGCGCCGGCGCCGCGCCGGAGGAAGTCCAAGGCGGGCAGCCGGAATTCGCGCTCGATCTCCTCGAACCGGGCCGTCCGCAGTTCGGCGTTTGAGATCCGATCGGCGGCTTCGCGCTCCACCTGGTACAGCAGGCCGAGCAGCAGGCCGGTGGCGTACGCGGCGTCGGGAGTCCGGAAGCCCGCGTCCCAGGCCTGGCGCAGCGCTCCGCGGGCCGCCTCGTACTCCTGCAGCGCCAGATGGCCCCGACCCAGGGCGTAGTAGCCCGGTCCGTCCGCCAGGCGCCCGGCTTCGCGCATGGCTTGCCGTACCTGCGCCATCCGCTCCCGAATCACCGCCCGCTCGCGCCGGATGTCGTGGAGCGGCAGCATGTGGGCGACGCGCAGGAAGCCTTCGGTCTCCTTGGCGGCGGCGCCGAACTGCTGGGCCAGCACGGCCTGCCGGGCCGATTCCTGGCGGGCCTTCACCGTCATCCACCCCGCCGCCAGCACCACCACGACGGCTGCCGCGATCACCGCGGACACCAGCCGGTGTTTGCGGACCAGCTTCACGCCCCGGTACCACAGGCTGGCCCGGTGGGCGGCGATGGGCTCGCCGTCGAGGTAATGGCGCAGGTCCGCAGCCAGCGCCTGCGCCGATTCGTACCGGCGCTGCGGTTCCTTCTCCAGGCACTTGAGCACCACGGTCTCGAGGTCCCGGGGAATGCTGGCGTCGTGCCGGCGCGGCGGCTCGGGCTCCTCGTGCGCCAGCCGCATGATCACCTGGAACACGTTGTCACCCGACACCGGGGGCTGGCCGGTGAGCAGGAAGTACAGCGTGGCGCCCAGACCGTACACGTCCGTCCGCCGGTCCACGCGGCTCAGCGACCCCTTGGCCTGCTCGGGCGCCATGAACAGCGGCGAACCCAGCACGGAGCCCGTGACGGTGGTTCCATCCGTCTCGGTGTCGCGCGCCAGGCCGAAATCGGTGACGAAGGGGTGCCAGCCGCCGTCGGCGCCGGGCTCCAGCATGATGTTGGCCGGCTTGACGTCGCGGTGGACGATCCCCAGCCGGTGGGCGGCGTGGATCGCATCGGCCACCTGCGCCAGCAGGGCCACCTTCTGGTCCAGAGTCAGCCGCGGACTGGCTTTCTCCAGCGACTCCCCGTCGACGTAGTGCATGGCGATGTACGGGTAATCGCCGACGGTGCCCACCTCGTGGATGGGGCAGATGTGGGGGTGCTCGATCCGGGCCTGGGCCCGGGCCTCGCGCATGAAGCGCTCCTGGATGTCGGCGCTGCCCTGCCGGATGATCTTGATGGCCACCCAGCGGCCCAGCCGCGGATCGCGCGCCCGGTACACCCGCCCCATCCCGCCTTCGCCGATGAACTCGATGGATTCGTACCGATCCCAGCCGGGCACCGGAAAGTCATGGGTCATGCGCGCACTCCCCGTGTGGATCTCGTTTCTGGCTCCGGAAGTCCCATTATAGCCGGAAACCGGCTTCAGCCCAACCCGCCGCCGCGCAACATCGCACGAGCCGCCGGGGGCGGCAGCCTCACTTTTTTCCAACACCCGGCCCGTGTTTGCGTATACTGGGTTTTCAAACCCCTGTGTAGAGGAGACGACATGCGATCGAGATTGTTGTTGCTTGCCCTGGTCTGCCTTCTGGCCCTCCCCGTCATAGCCGTCGAGGCCGACAAGCAGGACGCCAAGGGCAAGGAGAAGGATCCCTTTGTCTCAGGCACCTTCAGCGGCCTGAAGTTCCGCAGCATCGGCCCGGCTTACTGCTCCGGCCGGATCGGCGACCTCGCCGTCAATCCGAACAAGCCCAGTGAATATTACGTGGCCGTGGCGTCGGGCCACGTCTGGAAGACGGTCAACGCCGGCACCACCTGGACACCGGTGTTCGACAAGCACGGGGCCTACTCCATCGGCTGCGTGGCCATGGACCCCGCCAACTCCAACGTCGTCTGGATCGGCACCGGCGAGAACAACCACCAGCGCTCCGTCAGCTACGGCGACGGCGTGTACAAATCCGTCGACGGCGGCAAGAGCTGGAAGCACATGGGTCTGAAGGAATCCCGCCACATCGGGATGATCGCCATCGACCCGCGCGACTCCCGAGTGGTCTACGTGGCCGCCGAAGGCTCCGCCTGGGGCCCCGGCGGCGACCGCGGCCTGTACAAGACCGAGGACGGCGGCGCCACCTGGACCAAGGCGCTGGAGATCAGCGAGAACACCGGCGTGAACAACGTGGTGCTCGATCCGCGCTGCCCGGACCGGATCTACGCCACCTCGGAACAGCGCCGCGCCCACGTCTACACCAAAATCGGCGGCGGCCCGGAGACCGCCATCCACAAGTCCGAAGACGCCGGCAAGACCTGGCGCAAGCTCACGAGCGGCCTTCCCGCGGGCCACATGGGCGGCATCGGCCTGGCCGTATCGCCGGTCAACCCCGACGTGATCTATGCCATGATCGAGGCGGCCAATGACGAGAGCGGCTTCTACCGCTCCACCGACCGCGGCGAGTCGTGGTCCAAGATGAGCGACCACGCCAGCTCCGGCCAGTACTACAACGAGATCTACTGCGATCCGAAGAACGTGGACAAGGTCTATTCCGTCGAGACGTTCTCGTTCGTGACCGTCGACGGCGGCAAGACCTGGCAGCGGCTGAGCAACAACGGCCGCCACGTGGACGACCACGTCATCTGGATCGATCCGGCCGACACCGACCACTTCCTCATCGGCGGCGACGGCGGGCTCTACGAGTCGTGGGACGCCGGCGCCACCTACGAGTTCAAGCACAACCTCCCGGTGACCCAGTTCTACCGCGTGAACGTGGACAACTCCCTCCCCTTCTACTACGTCTTCGGCGGCACTCAGGACAACAACAGCATGGGCGGCCCGTCCCGCACCACCAGCAGCCAGGGGATCGTCAACGCCGACTGGTTCGTCACCCAGGGCGGCGACGGCTTCTGGACGGCGGTGGATCCGACGAATCCCAATATCGTCTATGCTGAAGCGCAGTACGGCAACATGTGCCGCTACGACCGGCAGAGCGGCGAGAGCGTCGACATCCGCCCCGAGCCGCGGTCCGGCGAGAAGACCTACCGCTGGTTCTGGGACACGCCGCTCATGATCAGCCCCCATGCGCCCGCCCGCCTCTACTGCGCCGCCAACAAGGTGTTCCGCAGCGACGACCGCGGCGACACCTGGACGGTGATCAGCGACGACCTGACCGCCCAGATCGACCGCAACACCATCCCCGTCATGGGCAAGTACTGGAGCGTCGATGCGGTGGCCAAGGATGTGTCGCTCTCGCAGTACGGCGTCATCCTGGCCATGGACGAGTCCCCCGTGCGCGAAAACCTCCTGTACGTGGGCACCGACGACGGGCTGATCCAGATCTCCGAGGACGCCCGCACCTGGCGCAAGGCCGGCGACTTCCCCGGCGTGCCGGCCAACACCTACGTCAGCGACGTGCAGGCCGACCGCTTCAACGAGCAGGTGGTCTACGCCGCATTCGACAACCACAAGCGGGACGACTTCAAACCGTACCTCCTCAAGAGCGCCGACAAGGGCAAGACCTGGACGTCCATCGCCGGCAACCTGCCCGAGCGGGGCACCGTCTACACCGTCGCCCAGGACCACGTGAATCCCGACCTGCTGTTTGCGGGCACCGAGTTCGGTGTGTTCTTCACCGTGGACGGCGGCCGGAAATGGGTGCAGCTCACCGGCGATCTGCCCACCGTGGCGGTGTTCGACATCGCCATCCAGCGCCGCGAAAACGACCTGGTGCTGGCCACCTTCGGGCGCGGCTTCTACATTCTGGACGACTACTCCGCCCTGCGTCAGGTGACCCCGGAGATGCTGCAGGCGGACGCCCGGCTCTTCCCGGCGCGCGACGCCCTCATGTACATCCAGAGCCGGGGCCTCTCCAGCCAGGGTTCCTCCTACTACTCCGCCAAGAATCCGCCGTTCGGCGCCACGTTCACCTACTACCTGAAGGACGCGCCCAAAACCCGCCGCCAGATCCGGCAGGAAAAGGAAGCGGAACTCTTCAAGGAAGGGAAACCCATTCCGCAGCCGAGCGTCGACGAGCTGCGTGCCGAGGAGCGCGAGGAAAAGCCGCATCTGCTCTTCACCATCGCCGACGCCGCGGGCCAGGTGGTGCGCACCATTGCCACCCGGGCCGGCAAGGGCTTCAACCGCGTCACCTGGGACCTGCGCTACGCCCCCACCACCCCTGTCCAGCTCAAGGACAACAAGTTCGATCCGCTGGCGGAGTCCCGGGGCGGCGTGCTGGCCATGCCCGGCCCGTACACGGTCAGCATGGCGCTGGTCACCGACGGCCAGCCCAAACCGCTGGCCGGGCCGGTGCCGTTCGGGGCCGTCGTGCTGAACAACGCCACCCTGCCGGCGCCCGACCGGGCCGAGCTGGTGGCGTTCCAGAAGCAGGCGGCCGAGCTGGCCCGGACCATGATGGGGTCCGAGCGGCTGGCCGACGAGATGTTCAAGCGGCTGGCGCACATCCGCCAGGCGCTGGCCGCCACGCCGGCGGCCCCGGCGGCGCTGACCGAGCGCGCGCGGACGCTGGCGCTGGAACTGGACCAGGTGCTGTTCACCTTCCGCGGCCAGGAAGCCAAGGCCAGCGCCGAGGAGATCCCGCCGGCGCCGGTGCCGCTCAACGACCGCCTGTCGGCGATGACCTACTCCATGTGGCGCTCCACATCGAAGCCCACCGGGACGGCCCGCACGGCCTACGAAATCCTCCAGAAGGAATTCCCGTCCGTGCTCCAGGCCATCACCCGGATCCATCAAACCGACCTGCCGCAGCTGGAGCGGGAGGTCGAGGCCGCCGGCGCCCCCTGGACCCCGGGCCGGCTGCCGGTGCTCAAGTAGCCGTCACCATTCTTCCTGTCACCAACGGGCGGAGCCCCCGGCTCCGCCCGTTTTTCTTTCTCTCCCCTGCGGCAATAACCATTGCACCGTACCGGGATCTCGTCTAATGTATGGCGTTCGGCAAGCAACCGTTTGCCGGAGCACTTCGTATGATCATCGTGTCCAGCATCCATTGTTTTCATCGGTGCGCCAAGTGCACCGATCCGGACATGGAAATCCAACGGAGCAAGGATGAGCCATGAAGACCACCTTTTGCCTGGCGGTGACGTTCTGCGCACTGATCGGCTGCTCGCTGCCCCTGAACGCCGTGCCGACGGAAGCGGCCGCGAAGCCGGCGGCACCGACTCAGATTGCCATCGACCGCTGGCTGCTGCTGGGTCCGGCCGCCGCGCCGCTGCCGGTATTCCACGACGAAGCCGTCGGCGGCGTCAAGCCGGATGACCTGCTCCAGGCCCCGGACTTTGACCGGCTGCCGGCCGATCCCGTCGCGGGTCTGGCCGTCGTGAGTCCCGGCGGCGCGCCCCTCGCCTGGCAGGGTGTCGCGGCGGACACGAACGGCCGAGTGATCTTGCTCAAGCCCACTCCGTCGGCAGTTTCACCGGCCGTGGCATGGCTGGCCGCATACATCAACGTCTCGCGCTGGGTGGAGATGGAAATCAGCGTGACCGGGACGCACCCCCGCCGCTTCTGGCTCGACGGCGAACCCATGGCGTCCGGGAGCAAGCCGTCCGACGACGACACGGGCAAGGTGGCCGCAACGGCCAAACTGACCCCGGGCCGCCATCTGCTCCTGGTCAAAACAGTCATGGATCCGCACCTCACCACGGAGTGGAGCGTGGGGGCGGCGTGTGCCGCCCCCGCGGCGATGGCGCCGGCCGTCCACGCCACCACCGACCCGATCCGGGCCGTGAGCATCGACGACATCCTCGGCTGGCCGGCCATCCAGTCCATGGCCGTCTCGCCGGACGGCGCGCACGTGGCGCTGGGGCTGCGCCGCCGTCCCCCCGGCGCATCGTCCGACGAGTCGTGGCTGGAGGTGCGCCGCATCGCCGACGGCCAACTGGAACTCACCTGGCGCGGCGGTCTGGACATCGGCCGGGTGCAATGGGCGCCGGTGGGTCGGAAGCTGTCGTACGCGAGCACGGAACGCGACAAGGACAAGCGCCTGACCACCGTCTGGCTCCTGGACCTGGACACCCAGGCGGCCACGCCGGTTCTGAACCGGCTGGAACACCTGGGCGCCTATCGCTGGCTCCCCGACGGCACCGGCATCGTCTTCGACGTCGAGCAGGAAGCCGAAAAGGGCAAGACCGGCATCAAGCGGGTGGAAGGCCTGATGGACCGCTGGTCCTACTACCGCGACAAGAGCGCGCTGTATTTGGCCGGTGTGCCCGGCGGCATGATCCGGCGGCTCACCGCCGGCGGTCTGACCGCTTCTCTCGACGACATCTCCCCCGACGGAGGACGGTTGCTGTTCACCCGGACCGTCGAGGACGTGAGCCGGCGGCCGTTCTCACGGATCGAGCTGTGGGAGCTGGAGCTGGCCACGTCCGCCGCCCGCAAGTTGCGGGATTTCGGCTGGCTGAGCGCAGCGTGCTACGCCCCGGACGGACGGCGCCTGCTGGTGCATGCCGGACCGACCGCCTTCGGCGCCGCGGGGGTGAACGTGCCGGCCGGGGTCATCCCCAACGAGAGCGACGGCGAGCTCTACATCTGGGATCCGGCCGCCGATACCGTCACGCCCGTCACCCGCGAGTTCCACCCGGCGGTGAATGGCGCCGCCTGGAGCCGCGTCGACGGCCGCATCTACCTGAGCGCCGAGGACGGCACCCGGGTGCGGCTGTACCGCTACGACGAGAAGCTGCCAGGCTTCACGCCCATCGCCCTGCCGGTGGACGTGGCCGAGCGCTTCGTCCTGGCCGACCGGACACTCACCGGCGTAGTCACAGGCACATCGCCGTGGCAGCCGCAGACCCTTGTCGCCCTGGACCTCGAGCAGACCGCCGCCCGAACCCTCATATGCCCGGCACAGGAGGAGTTGGCCCGCGTCAGGACCGGCCGCGTGGAGGACTGGTCCTTCGAGATGTCTCCGGGCCGGACCATCGACGGCTACATCGTCTTCCCGCCCGACTTCGATCCGGCGAAGACATACCCGGTGATCGTGAACTACTATGGCGGCACCAGCCCCGTCAACCGGGCGTTCGGCACCCGCTATCCGAAGGAGTGGTGGGCCAGCCTTGGCTACCTGGTGTACGTCCCGCAACCGTCGGGCGCCACCGGCTACGGCCAGGAGTTCTCGGCCCGGCACGTGAACGACTGGGGCCTGACCTCGGCGCAGGAGATCATCGAGGGAACCCGCCGGTTCCTGGCGGCGCATCCGTATGCCGACCCGAAGCGGGTGGGCTGCATCGGCGCCTCGTACGGCGGATTCATGACCATGCGCCTGCTCACCCTGACGGACCAGTACGCGGCGGCGGTCTCCCATGCCGGCATTTCGCAACTGGCCTCGTACTGGGGCGAGGGCTACTGGGGCTATTCCTACAGCGCCCTGGCCACCGCCGATTCCTTCCCCTGGAACCGGAAGGACATTTACGTGGAACAGAGCCCGCTCTACCACGCCGACAAGGTGAAGACGCCGCTGCTCCTCACCCACGGCGCGGCGGACACCAACGTCCCGGTGGGCGAGAGCGACGCCTTCTTCGTCGCCCTGAAGCTGCTCGGGGCGCCCGTGGCGTACCTCCAGGTGGAGGGACAGGACCACTGGATCATGGAGCACGACAAGCGCCGGCACTGGTCGGAGTCGATCATGGCGTGGTATGCCTGCTGGCTCAAGGACGAGCCGGAGTGGTGGAACGCGCTCTATCCGCCACTCAAGTGATCGGACGCCCGGGCGCCGCGGTCGGCCCGAAGCCGGCCGCCGTCAGGTGCGCAGGTAGGACGCGCCGTTGATGTCGATGATGCCGCCGGTGAGGAACTCGGCGCCGGGCGCTGCCAGGAAGAGCACGGTCCGGGCCACCTCCTCGGGCCGGGCCACGCGGTTGAGCGGGCTCTGGCCGCGGATCGCATCGCCGCCCGGACCGGCCAGGTAGTCGGCGCCCATGTCCGTCTCCACCCAGCCGGGCGCCACCGCGTACACGAAGACCCCGTGGGGCGCCAGCGCCTTGGCCAGTGACTGGCTCATGGCGTTGAGCCCCGCCTTGCTGGCGCCGTAGGCGGGCGCGTCCGGCTCCCCGCGAAAGGCGCCTCGCGATGACACGTTGATGATGCGGCCGCCGCCGTGCGCGGCCATGTGCCGCGCCGCGGCGTGGCAGAGATTGGCCGGTCCGAAAAGGTTGGCCCCCAGGGTGCGCTGCCAGGCGTCCCGCCAGGAGTCGTAGTCCGAGTCAAGCGGCGGGTGTTCCTCGAACACGCCGGCGTTATTGACCAGCACCTGCAGTCCGCCCAGCCCCTGCACCGCCGCTTCCACCAGGGCCGGCGGGACCGCCGGGTCGGCGACGTCGCCCCCCAGCACGAGGTGCGGGCCGCCGGGAAGCGCGGCGGCCACCGCCTTGGCGGCGGCGTGGTTGCGGTGGTAGTGGACGGCGACGCGCGCGCCGGCCATGGCCAGCGCCCTGGCGATGGCCTTGCCGATGCCCCGCGAGGCGCCGGTCACCAGCGCGGACTGCCCGGTGAGATCGAGCTGCATGAATCCCTCCAACCGATGATGTGCACCGACAGTCTAGCGAATTCCATACGGTGCGGCAAGTCCTCCCTGCCGCCAACATCGCGGCATACCCTCGCTGCCAACACCATCCACCAACCCCTCACTCAATCTCCTATCTCCTAACTTCTCTCTATTTACTGTTTACTGTTCACTGTTCTCTTCCCTTTCACTCACCACCACACTCTGCTAGACTGTCCGGTCAGACTACGAACAGACTGTGTCCCGGCCATCAGCCGGTTTTGGGAGATGACATCATGGGCGAACTGTACGCCCTCACCTGCGCCATCATCTGGGCCTGCGCCGTGATCCTGCTGAAGCGCTCCGGCGAGACGGTTTCGCCGTTCGCGCTGAACTTTTATCGCGTGTCCGTGTCCAGCACGCTGCTGCTCGCCACCCTGCTGATCATGGGAGAGCCGCTGCTGCGCGCCGACGTGACGCTGTCCGACTATCTCATCCTCATCCTGAGCGGCATCATCGCCATCGGGATCTCCGACACGCTGTTCCACATGAGCCTGAACATGGTGGGCGCGGGGATCTCGGCCATCGTGGACTGCCTCTACTCCCCCTTCACCGTGGGCCTGGCCTGGCTGCTGCTCAACGAACATCTCAGCGCGCTGCAGCTCATCGGCATGGCGCTGGTGATGTCGGGCATGATCGCCGCCGCCGGCCACACACCGGCGCCCGGCGCCTCCCGGCGCCAGATCATCCTCGGCGTCGTCTGGGGCGTGCTGGCGATGTTCACCCTGGCGCTGGGAATCGTCATCGCCAAGCCGGTGCTGGAGCATGCGCCCGTGATCTGGGCCACGACGGTGCGCCAGATCGGCTGTCTGGCGGCGCTCCTGCCCATCGCGGTGTTCTCGCCGAAGCGGCGCGAGCACCTGGCCGTGATCCGCCCCAACCGCGACTGGCGGTTCATGCTTCCCGGCGCCATCCTCGGCTCCTACCTGTCGCTGATCTTCTGGATCGCCGGCATGAAATACGTCGAGGTGGGCGTGGCGGCCATCCTCAACCAGTCCAGCACCATTTACGTGCTCATTCTGGCCGCGATCTTCCTGCGCGAGCCCTTCACCCGCCGCAAGGCCGCCGCCTCGCTGGTGGCGCTGGCGGGCATCCTGCTGGTCACCGTCGGGTGACATCGGAGGCTGCCGGATGGACCGCACACGCTGGATTGTCCTCCTCGTCGCCGCGGGCCTGCTGGCGGCCGCCATCACGATGCTGACGGACTACTCCGGTGGCGTCCGACGGGATGGCCTCCGCGTACGGACCGCCGACGGCATCTCCATCGCCTACGACCTGTACCGGCCGGCGCCCGGCGTCACACCCCCGCCGGTGGTCATCATCGGCCACGGCGTGGTCGTCAACAAGGAGATGATGGCGTCGCTGGCGCTGGAGCTGGCCGCCGGCGGATGCACCGTGGCGGCCCTCGACTGGCGGGGCCACGGCGCCAGCGGCGGCCGCCTCGGCCAGCGCGACGGGCTGGCCCGGGACCTGACCGCCGTGGCCGCCGACCTGCCGCGGCGCGCGCCGGAGTCTGACATGGACCGCCTCGCGCTGGTGGGATTCTCCATGGGCGGACCGCCCACCTTCCGTTTCGCCGCCGGGTGCGACGCCGTTCGGGCCTGGGTGGGCCTCGGCACCGTGGCTCCGGCGGGCGCGGGCGGTCCGCAGATCCCGCGCAACGCGCTGTTGCTCATCGGCACCCTCGACGAGGCGTTCCGGCCGGAGCGCGTCCGCGCCACCATGGACCGCCTGCTGACCGATGGCCCGGCCGTCCATAACCGCCGGTACGGATCGATCGCCGACGGCACCGCCCGGGAGGTACGGCTCCTGCCGGGGGTGGATCACCTGTTGATTCCGTACCACGGCGGCGTGCTCCGCCGGACCCGGAACTGGGTGCTCGAATCGTTCGGCCTGCCCACCGGCGGCGCCTTGGCGCTGGGACCTCGCCTGGGCTGGCTGGCGCTGGGGCTCCTTGGCTTGGCCATCCTCATGTACGCCGGGTCGGCGCTGCCCCTGTCCGGACCGACGCCTCCGGCCGCCGACGCACCATCTCAATCCATTCTCGCCCGGACCGTCATCAGCCGCACGGCGATCAGCCTGCTGGGCTGGCCGCTGGCGTTGTTGTTCCTGCCGCTGGTGCTCACCGGGCTGGCCTTCAGCGCCCTGGCCACCGCCATCCTGGGCAGCTGCGCCGCGAGCCTGACGCTGGCTCTGCGGCGCCCGGCGCGCGCCGCCGGTCTCCCCTTGGCGCGGCTGTTTCGGGAGGCGCTCGGCGGCGGCTGGAAGGTCTGGCTACGCGCCGCAGCGCTGGCCGCGGTGCTGGGCGTCGGTTGCCTCCTGCTGGTGGGGCGCCACTGGATCGGACTGCGGCCGGGCCCGGAGCGCTGGCTATTCGTCCCGCTGTTCTTCGCCCCCCTGTTCGCCATCACCCTCTGGTTCGCCATTTTCATCCAGAAGCTGGCGGGGCCGGCACTCGCCGCCTGGCTGGGCCGTCGTTCCGGTCGCACCCATCCGGCCGCCGGAATGTGGCTGGCGACGGGATTGCTGTTCGCCTGGTTCGCCGTGCTGATTCTCGGCTCCGGCTTACTGCTGGGTAATTTCTTTTTCGCCATGGATCTGTTCCCGCTGGCACCCATGCTGGCAAGCCTGGCCCTGGTCGGCGCCGCGTCGGAGCGATCCACCGGTTCGGCGCTGCCCGCCGCGTTCGCCAGCGCCTGCCTTTGGACGCTGGCCATTGTCACCCTCTCCCCGGCGGTGGATTTTAGTGTGTTGTTTTAGCCGCCACCTTCTCTTATCATTGTGTTGATAGTTGATAGTTGATAGTTGATGGTTGATGGGATACCCCCAATTTCCAGACACTCGATGTGTTAGGCCTATCCACTGCGATCCAGGCCCCAGTTCCCGGCTCCCAGGTCCCAGGTCCCAGGGCCCATGCCCGATGTCCGAGCGGCGGTACCGGATATCCAATCGCTCGATCCAAAACAATTGCCGCGTGAGTACATGACCTCTCCGGCAAGGAGTCATCGTTATGGCAGAACGCAAGGGTGAGAAAATCGGCTGGACCGGCGGCTGGCTGGGCGGCTTCATCTGGCTGGCCCTGCTGGCGGTGGTCTTCATGTTTCAGGGCCAATGGCTGGCAGGCATCATCGGCATGGCGCTGACAGGCCTCGCCGTGCTGGTGATCGTCTTCGGCGCCCCCTGGCGGCATCCCGCCACGCCTTACTGGAAGCTGATGCTGGCACCTTATGCCATGTTCTTCCTTTCTGTGGCTTGGGCATTCTGGGCGTTCGGCTCCAAGGGTGATTTGGGCCTGTCCTGGTGGCACCTGTTCTGGTTCGTGCCCATGCTGATCCCGCTGGGCACCGTGGGCCGGCGGAAGTGGAACGACTATGAACAGTAAACAGTAAACAGTAAACAGTAAATAGTAAGCAGTAAACAGCTTGCGGGAAACGGAGTGCGGGAGGCGTCCGGGGCGATTGGCATTGGTCAGGGCAAACGGACGGCCTAACCTGCCGAATATCTAGAAATTGGGGACAGCCCACGGGACATCTCCAGGAAACATCCCACCTCAACGCAACCATCAACTATCAACCCATCAACCATCAACCGTTTTCGAACTTGTGAACCAGTGAGCCTGAAACCTGTGAACGCGCGAATCGACGTCACCGGTTCACCGGCAGCACCGGGATCGAGCCGTCCAGGTGGGCTTTCAGGATGACCAGGTCGGTCACGGTGATCCGGCCGTCGCCGTCGAGATCGGCCATCTCCGGTGACGCGACGAACGGCACATCACCCGCCCGCAGCGAGCCGGCCAGATAGTCCGCCATGATCTGCGCGTCGAAGGCCGCGACCTCGCCGTCCAGGTCCAGATCGCCGTATCCGTTGTAAGGCGGCGCCGACGGATCCAGCACCGCCAGCGTCGCCGAGCGCGCCGGCAGCTCCAGCGTCAGCGCCCCGCCCGGTGCCGCCGCCGTCCCGGCCGGTCCCAGCCGATGCGTGGCATCGAAACGGTAAAGTTCGGCCGCGTACGAATCGCCGCCGGCCACGCTGACCGCCGCGGTGTGCGGCACCGTATCCTTGTTGAAGAGGAGCACGTAGAGCCGCCCGTCGCCGCGCACCTGCGCGTAGGCGCCCACCTGGTCCACGTTGGCGCTCAGGGCGCGGGCGGATTCGCCCGTCACCCGCGCGCCGCCCCCGTCGTAATCCAGGTAGAGGCGGAACGCGTCCTCCACGAGGCTGTCGGCGTCGGGCGCCACCCAGCGCGTCGCCAGGTCCACGCCTTCGCGGGCGAAGACGGACAGCACCTCCGCCTGGGCCAGAGCGTTGCTGGGCGAGGCATCGTTCGTTCCCCACGAATACTCGGTGATGGCCAGTTTCACCGCCGGCGCGCGCGCGGCGATCCACTCTCTCATCCGCGGGATGAGGCGGACCGCCTGGCCGATCCACGACTCGTCGACGTACGCCGGATCGTACAGGCTTTTGACGGAGCGCAATCGCTGCTCCGCGATCGCTTCGCTGGCCGAGTAAATGCCGCCCTGCGGGTAATAGTGGATATCCAGGTAGTCCACGAGCCGGATCCCGTGCGCCTGCTCGTACGCGGTCACCTGCTGGAGGTACCATTCGAGGAACGGCAGCCCGCCGTGGGCCTGGCGGTCGGGCCCGTCGGGGCAGCCGTCGGCGGCCGAGGTGAAGTACGCGCACCAGCCCCACACCACCGGCCCCAGCACTTCGGCGGACGGGTCCGCCGCCTTGACCGCCGCGGCGTAATCCACGGTGCGCTGCCAGATCTCGTCGTAGGTGGCCGGCGCCGGGTGGACGTCGCGGTGGGTGCTGTTCCAGAGCATGGGCTCGTTGTCCAGGGCGTAGAACCGGATCCCGCCCTGGGCCGCGGTGCCGTTCCGGGCGACGAGGTGGTCGATCCAGTCGGCGACGAAATCGGGGCCGATGGCGACGGAGGTGTCCGCCGGGTCGTTGCCCGTGACCTCCGCCCCGCCCGCGAGGATGCCGTTGCCGGCGTCGGCGCGGCACCAGTCGGGATAGCCGCTGGCGCTGCATTCGGTCTCGGTCTGGGCGCCGTACTTCTGCACCGAGAAGCCCCAGCGCACCGCGCGGTCCCGGGGCGTCCAGCCGATGAGCGGCACCGTCAGGAGCACCTCGCGGCCGGCGTCCAGGGTCTCGTCGACGAACACGTCGGCGGCCGAATCGTCCGGCAGGCGTTCCGGGTGGGGATTGTCTTCGGGGATGTTCAGGAAGAACCAGTCCATGGCCCGGTTGCCGGTGTCGGCGAGCCACGAGTAGCGCGTGGTGTGATTGCCGCCCCAGCGGCGCACCGTGAAGCCGGGCGCATCGAGCTGGGCCGCCTCGCCGAAGCTGACCCCGTAGATGAGCGGGTTGACGGGCCGGCGGTCGGCGGCCGGATTGACACTGACGGCAACGGTCGTGGGTTCGGGTGGCGGGCCGGTGCGTTCGGCGACGAGGATGTCGTCGACATACACCGTCGCCTGGTCGCCACCGGAACGGTCCTGCAGGCAGAAGCCGTTCATCACGCCGGCCGCCAGGCCCAGGTCCGCGAACGGCACCCGCACGTGCACCCATTGTCCGCCCGGCAGGACGCCGCCCGGCAGGTAATTGGCCAGAGGCGCCGAGCCCGCCAGCGACGTGCCGGTGTAGAGGGCCACGGTGAGAGCCTGGCCGCCGGCGGCGCCGCCGTGGATCCAGAAGTCGAACGCCTCGTACGCGTCGGTTGTCAGGCCGGCGTCCACGTGAAAGTAGATGCCCGCCCAGCCGTCGGGCTCGAACGATACGGCCGCCCCACCGGCGTGGACCACCGCCGACTGGGTCAGGCTGCGCGTGGCCCAGCTCCAGTCCTGAAAGCCGTTGCGGAGCCCGTCGTCGTAGATGACGCGGTCTGCCCCACGGGCGGCCGGAATCAAACCGAACTGCGTTGACAGGCCAATCAGCGCGATGAAAAAGAACAGGCGGAGCTTCACCTTCAGGATGGCTGCGGATCGCGGTTCTCTTCTTGGCATGAATCCGTCCTTGGTGTGTTCTGAATAATACTCACTGGTTCCCGACACGGTGTCCGGGGGAGCTGCCAGAGCTGGATCAGACGGTAGTGACCGACAACCCATCCTGATTATCGCATGAACTTTTATAATTTGTCACATTTATATGTTTTTTCTCAAACCAAATGGATGCCTCATAACATGCTGATTCCTCGCGGAATCTTCGAGTGCCTCGCGGACGGAGCCCTTCGTCGGATGAACTGGACTCGGATTTCGAATGCTTTTATGAGTATTCGGTAACTCCCGTTACTCTGGCTTCTGCTGGCAAGATTTTCTTGACTGAAACCATGAGAAAAACGAACAGCCGGCAGGCGGGAGGTACTGCGAGCGGCAGCGAGCGGCGCCAGGGGCCAGCCGCCCCCAACCGGCCGGCGCCACGACACCATTCCATCACGGTGACGGCAGTGCAGCGCACGCAGCGTGGTGTGTCGTATTCGATCGCGGGTGATGATTTGATCCTTGATGGGAGGGTATTCAAGCGGCTCAGACAGTGTGGTCGGGCACCTGGGGGAAGGCGTGACGAGTGGGCTTTCGCGCCGCTCGCTGCCGCTCGCGGCACCTCCATGTCGCCAACCGGCGGATTGTGTTCGTGTTCCGATCGCCAACCGGCGGATCGTGCTCATGACGCAGGCGCTGGACCGATTGATGAACGGCTGGTTGAACGAGTGAATTCCGAACACTCCCAATCAATGAGTTCCCGCTCCGCCGGTTTGAGATAACGAGTACGGTCGTGAGCACGATTGTGATAGCATTTGCGAACACGATGAAATGCGGCGAACCGGAGGCATCGCGGTGAGGTTGATCGCCGACAACGCCCGGGTCATGTGGCCGGTGTTCGACGCGCGCGACGTCCGGGAGGCGTCGCTGCTCTTCGTCACGTCCGGCGGACGACGCCTGCGGTTGGCTTCGAACTGTGCGTACGAGCTCTGGCTCGATGGTGCCTTCGCCGGCGCCGGTGGCCTCCGCTGCGCGTCGGGCACCGTGGAGATCGACACCTGGGACGCCACGCACGCGGCGACTGTTTGGGTCCGCCTGCAGTATCTGAATTCCGAAACCGTCAGCCTCTGGTTCCGCTGTCTGTTCCCCGACCCTTTCCTGGCCGACTTGGATCCGACGGCACAATGGGTCTGCCATCGGGATGATTCCGTCACGTTCGCCGCCCAGATGGACCGTCAGCTCGCGTTCCAGAACGTGGTCCGCGCCCCCGTGGCCCCCGGCGCCCCCCTGCCTCTCGAGTCGGCGGAGCGGCCGGACTGGGCGGCTGTGGAGCCGGCCATCGCGCCGTTGCGTCACGTGCCGGTGGCGATCGAGTGGACGGACACGCCACGCCGGGGCGGCCTCCGGTTGCCGTTTGAGCCGCACCGGCTGGCCGACGTGTTCGCCGGCACACGCCAGGTCGGACTCAAGAACCTGTTCCACCGCACCGGCCGACTCCCTCTCATCGGCCTGCACCGGGTGGAGGTGCGCAACCCTCTCGCCGCCGGCGTCGCCCTTCTCTATGGTGAAGTGGAAGACCTGAACCTGATCACCGCCTACCACGAGCGGACCAAGGTGCGCCTGGCCGACGCGGTGGCGCCCGGCGTCATCGGCGGCGCGCCCGTGGGGCAGCGAGGCTGCCGCTACATCCACGTGCTCGGCGGTGTTCCCGTCGGCGCCGTCGAGGTGACAGCCTGGCGGCAGGAATACCCGCTGGAGTGGGCCCGTCTCTCCCCGCCGGACGACCTGACCGCCGACATCCTGCAGGCCTGCCGCAACAACCTCACCGCGTGCATCGACGGGGGTGCGGTGGACACGTGCTGGCGCGAGCGCGCCCAGTGGACCGGCGACCTGCGGATGTCCGCCATCGCTCTTGAAAAGCTGACGACGAACG
>JAGOHA010000057.1 GCA_017996395.1 Acidobacteriota bacterium
CCCGTCCCGCCTGTCCGGACCAGTCCGAAGACGGCCCGTTCCGCCAGCCGGCGCAGGTTCCGATGCAGGAGCGGCGCGTCGGTGGCGACCACGATCATGCAGGATCCGTCGGCTCCGCCGGCGGACAGTTCGTCCTTCAAATAGTACCGGCCCAATTCCCGACCCACCGGTGCGCCGTTGACTTGGAGAATCCCGCCGAAATTGGTTTGCACCAGCACGCCCACGGTCCATCCCCCCAGATGGTGCGGCAGTTTGCGGCTGGCGGTGCCGATCCCCCCCTTGTAACCGAAGCAGACCGTGCCGGTGCCGGCGCCCACGGCGCCTTCGGCCACCGGACCGCCCACGGCGGCCCGGATGGCCTGGTGCACGTGCTCCGGCCGGACCGCCAGGGCCCGGATGTCGTTCAGAAAGCCGTCATTGGTTTCGCCCACCACGGCGTTGACCGAGCGGACGTCGGTGTTGCCCGGCAGGGCCAGCAGGTGCGCCACGACCGCGGACACCGCGGTTCCGACACTCAGCGTGTTGGTCAACACGATCGGCGTCTCGATTTCGCCCAGCTCGTTGACCTGGGTGGAGCCCGCCAGCTTGCCGAAACCGTTGGCCACATGGATGGCCGCCGGGACTTTTTCCCGGAACAGGTTGCCGCCGTGGGGCAGGACCGCGGTGACGCCGGTCCGGATGTCACGCCCCTCTATCAGGGTGACATGTCCCACTCGCACCCCCGCCACGTCGGTGATGGTGTTGAGCGGCCCCGGCGGCAGAATGCCGATGACCACGCCCATCTCCCGCGCCCGGCAGCGGGCAGGCTCCGCGGCGGCGGCACGGCCGACAACCAGGGGGAGCAGGGCAACGGAAACCAGCCATGCGATGATGAACGACTCAGTCACCTGTTGTTTCATCGGGTCCACCTGAGAGAATTGTTGTGAGCATACCGATTCAACCGGAGGAAATCAATTGTGACATGGATCCCGGACGGCTAGCTGGCTCCATGCGGCTTCCAATTCATCTCTGTCAGATCGTGAGCTCGCAATGACACATCGCCATGACTGGAAAGACCTTGACAGGTCATCGTCCATTCTGCACAATCAAAAACAGATAGCATGTTCATGGAATGCGCACCGGATCACCGCCGATGGATGGCTGCCTTCGAATCCGGCAACCGGCCACCGGCGGATGCCCATGGGTCGATCCGGTCGAAACGGCTCGGCACAGCGACGATTCTCGCTCAGTCCGCGCGGAGGGAGGATATCCTGTTCAGAGCGCGAACGGGTCGTCCGTCATCAGGGCTGCCGGCTATAGGATGCCGGCTGATCCTTTGGCTGCTGGGGCTCACCAGCCTGGCGGTCGGGGCGGGGAACGCCGCACCGCCGCTGCTCCACGCCGACAGTTTCATGTTCTCCCACCTGACCATCGACCAGGGATTGTCGCAGAGCAACGTGTTTTGCATCCTTCAGGATCGCCGCGGCTTCATGTGGTTCGGAACCGAGGACGGCCTGAACCGGTTCGACGGATATGAATTCATGCACGTCACGCAGGACCCGGGTGACGTGAACAGCCTGAGCAACGATACCATCACCGCCATCTTCGAAGATCCGGACGGCTGCCTCTGGGTGGGGACAGCCAGCGGACTCAACCGGCTCGATCCGGAAACCCTTCAGGTTCGGCGATTCGGATCGGCGGCCGGCGAGCCACGCGAACTGGGGTTCGTCGGCATCGAAGCCATCCGCCGGGACCGCCAGGGACGACTGTGGGTGGCGACACGGGGCGGTCTGGTGTCGCTGGAACCGGGGGGGCGGGACTGGCGTCTGTTCCAGTCGGACGGAAACCGCTCGGATCGTCTGGACGGACACGAAGTGTCGACGCTCCTGGTGGATCGTCAGGGCCGGCTGTGGGCGGGCGGTTTCGATGGCGTCATCCGCTGGGATTCCGACGAGGGACGCTTCCATCCCGTCGGCATCACCAAGCCACCGCTCGGAGATGAGACGGCACAGGTCAATTGCCTGGCTGAAGACGCGGACGGCGTCATCTGGGCGGGGACCAATGGCGGGGGATTGCATCGCTGGGACGACCGGGGCGGCCGATTCGCGTATGATCAGGCGGCCCAACAAGGGGCCAACGCGGAACCGCTGCGCTATATCAATGTGCTGGCGGTGGACGCGCACGGCCGGCTATGGGCGGGGACACACGGCGCCGGCGTGGTCGTCCTCGACACGCCCCGGAACCGATATGTCCATCTGATGCCCGCTGCCAGCGATCCGCACAGCATCAGCTATCCTCTGATCGCTGCGGTGTTTCGGGATCGGGGCGATACCATGTGGGTCGGCACCCACGGTAAGGGGCTCGACCTGTGGAACCCTTATCAGCAGAAATTCGAACGACACCGCAGCAACCCCGCAGATCCGGACAGCATGCGTGTGACCAGCGTACGGGCGATTCTGGAAGATCGCGACGGGCATCTCTGGGTGGGCGGATACAGCGGATTCGACCGGCTCGATCGGAAAACCGGGCGGTTTGAACACCTGCCGCAGCGCTGGTCCGACGGCATCGTCCGGGTCCTGCGTGAGGATCCGGACGAACCCGGCCGGATCATCTGGCTGGGCATGGAGAGCGGCCAGCCCCATCTGATCGCGTTCGACCGGATCCAGAAGAAGATTTGGAAACAATACAACTTCATCGAACGGTTTGGCTTCCACACCCATCAGGTCCGGGACATCCTTCTGGAGGCCGACGGCTCGACATGGGTCGGCACGAACGACGGGTTGTTGCGATTCAACCGCCGTACCGGTGCGTTTGCGCGGATGACCCATGACGCGGACGATCCCGGGAGTCTGGGGCACAATCAGGTCAACGCGATCATCCGCACTACCGACGGCAATCTGTGGGCGGGCAGCATGGGTGGCGGTCTCAGCCGGTTCGATTCGGCCACCGGACGGTTTGCCGGATTTCGGCATCGGGACGGAGATCCGGCCAGCTTGATCAACGACAACGTGATGGCGCTGCTCGAAGCGGAGCCGGGTACTCTCTGGATCGGCACCGCGGGCGGATTGTCCCGGTTGGAACTCCGCTCCGGCCGTTTCGTTTCATACAGCACGCGCAACGGCTTGCCCAACGATATGATCTACAGCATCCTGCCGGATGCGCAGGGCCACCTGTGGCTCAGTACAAACCACGGCCTGGCCCGCTTCGACCCCGCGTCCGGAACCTGCCGGAATTTTGATGTCAGCGACGGCCTGCAGAGCAACGAGTTCAACGCCGGCGCGCACCATCGCAGCCGGTCGGGCGAACTGTTCTTCGGCGGCATCGAGGGGGTCAACGCCTTCCATCCGGAGAGCATCCGCGACAATCCACACGCGCCGCCGATGGCGATCACCGCGCTGCAGATATTCAATCAGCCGGTGCATGCGGGGCCGCTGGCCGACGGGCGCGTTGTGCTGACCCGGGATATCACCGCCACCTCGGCCATTGAATTGACTCACGGTGACCGGGTGTTCACCCTCGGTTTCGCGGCGATGAGCCCCGTGATGCCGGGAAAGAACAGGCACGCGTACATGCTGGAGGGCTGGGACACCGACTGGAACCAGGTGGGCAGCCGGCGCTACGCCACCTTCGTCAACCTGCCGCCCGGCGAATATATCTTCCGGGTGATCGGCTCAAACAGCGACGGTGTCTGGAACCGGACCGGCGTGCGATTGGCCATCCGGATCCAACCGCCGTTTTGGGCGACGTGGTGGTTCCGCGCCCTCGGACTGGCCGGGCTGGCGCTGCTCGTCTGGAGCGTCCATCTTGCCCGCACCGTGGCCATCCGCAAGCGAAACCGCGAGCTGCAGAACGTGAACCTCGCGCTGCAGGAGCAGATCGTCGAGCGGCGGCGCGTCGAGGATGCCCTGCGGCTCAGCGAGGCCAAGTACCGGACGCTGACGGACAATCTGACGGTCGGCATTTTCCGCACGTCGACGGGGGCGGACGCCCGGTTCGTGGAGGCCAACCCCGCGCTGGCGGGTATCCTGGGGCACGCGCGCCGCGACGACATTCTCGACCGCCCGGCCGCCGGGTATTTTGATCGACCCGGCGAATGGTCGGACCTGGTGCACCAGTTGGAGCGAACGGGCGGGGCCCGGTTGGATATCGTGACGATCCGACGGCCCGATGGCACGACCGTCCCCTGCGCCGTGACGGCGGCGGCGTTCCGCGATCCGGAGGGCCGGCTGGCCGGCTACGACGGTCTGATTGAGGATATCTCCGAACGGCGGGCGCTCGAGAGCCAGATCCGGCAGACCCAAAAGATGGAAGCCATCGGCCGGTTGGCCGGCGGTGTCGCCCACGATTTCAACAATATTCTGACGGTCATCAACGGCCGCGCGGAGATGGCGCTCTCCGAGCTGAAACCGGGGGAGCCCGCTTATCGCAGCGTGGGCGAAATCGTGCAAGGCGGACGTCGGGCCGAGGACCTGATTCGGCAACTTCTGGCGTTCAGCCGGCGGCAGGTGATCGCACCCGTCGTTGTGGACGTCAACCAGGTTCTCGTTGGACTGGAGCGGATGCTGCGCCGGCTGATCGGCGAGGACGTCCAGTTGCAGTCGGTGCTGGCGGCAGGCTTACCCTCCATCAAGGCCGACCCCGGCCAACTGGAGCAGGTGTTCCTCAACCTGGTGGTGAACGCACGGGATGCACTCGCCGAACTCGACGCGGCGACGGCCGACAAACACATCACCATCAGCACCAGTGCCGCGGCGCTGGATGATGAATACATTCTGAATCACCCCGAGATCCAGCCCGGCCGGTATGTGATCATTTCGGTCAGCGACAACGGGGTGGGGATGACGGCGGATATCCAGAGCCAGATTTTCGAGCCGTTCTTCACCACCAAGCAGGCGGGCCGGGGCACCGGTCTGGGTTTGGCGACGGTCTTCGGCATCGTCAAGCAGAACGGCGGAGCGATCAACGTTTACAGCGAACCGGGACGCGGTTCGCGGTTCCGCGTGTACTGGCCGGTCGCACCCATCGACGACACGGCTGCTGCGCCGCGTGCGCCCGAGGCGCCGCCCGCCGAAGGCCGGGAAACCATCCTCGTGGTGGAGGACGATCCGCAGGTGCGACAATTCGCCTGTGACGGGCTGCGTGGATTGGGGTATCACGTTTTGGAAGCCGATTCCGGCATCGCCGCCCTCCGGTTGCTGGACGACCCGGTTGTCTCCGTTCACCTGCTGTTCACCGACGTGGTGATGCCGGGACTGAGCGGTATCGAGCTGGCGCACCGCCTGCCCGCCCGGTTGCGCGGGATGCCGGTGCTGTTCGCGTCTGGCTACGCCGATCACCACCTGATGGCCGACGGCAGTCTCACGCTCGGCGTCAATTTCATCGAAAAACCGTACGCGATACGAGCGCTGGCGTATCGAATCAGGGACTTGCTGGACAAGCTGAATGCGTAGGATCTGATTCCGCCCGGCGGCGCAGCGTACCCGTTCTGCTCACTGATCCAGTTGAAGCAGAACATCCGGATTCACTTGCGCGTAGATGAGTTCGTCCAGCCATCGTCCGTCCTTGCGGACAGCCAGGCGGCACCGACCTTCCGCTGCATAGCCGCATTTTTCGAGTACGCGGGCCGAGGCCGGGTTGCTGGCGAATACCCGGGCATGAATGCGGACCAGAGGGAATTGTGCGAACGCCCATCCGGTCAGGGCGCGCACCGCCCGGGTGGCGATGCCCCGGCCCCAGAACGGTTCACCCAGCCAGTATCCGAGCTCGGCGGCGTGCCGGTATACGTCCTCCTGCAGTTCCAGGCCGATTCCGCCGATGAGTTCGCCGGCCGATGCGATGGCAAAATGGGTTTCCGGCTGATGGCGCGGCACCGCGGCGATCCAGGCGGCGGCGTCTTCGATGGTGTAGGGATGCGGGAATCGGTCGCGCAGGCCCAGCCACACATTCCGGTTGTCGGCGTAGCGGGCCAGGGCGGCGGCATCGTCCGGCGCAAAGGAACGAATCCAGAAACCGTCGCCGATGTCCAACTGCATCGTGCACCACCTGTCGGGAATTACGCCACGCTCAATCGGCACCGCTGGCGGCGCTGCCGGTGTCACTCAGAATCGGTGCCGGGGGCCTAGCCGACCCGGAACAGTTCGCCGAGGCGCTTGCCCAGGATTTTACCGGCCAGGAAGATGGAAGTCGAGAGGATGACCATCCCGACGAATCCGAGCGCGCACGCCTGGTAGTAACCGCCGGACGTGGCCGAGGAGAGGATGTAGATGGATTTGGTGATGGGATAGAACTCCTCGCGCATAGCCAGGATCAGGCTGTCGCTGACTTCCAGCATCGCGTAGGCGAAGCACAGCAGCATGCCGGCCACCAGATTGGCTGCGATCAGCGGAATGGTGATCCGGCGCATGGTCCGGGCAGGCGTGGCGCCGAGGCTCTGCGCCGCCTCTTCCAGCGTCACGCTGGTCTGTTGGAAACCGGCGTACGCCGACCGGACCATGTAGGGCAGACGCCGCATGCCGTAACTCAGCACCAGAAGGATGGTGGGATTGACCCGCGGATCGAGGATGGTGCCGCTGAACGTGGCCACGTAGCCGAAGGCGACGATGATCCCCGGCAGCGCCAGCGGCAACATCACCAGGGCGTCCAGCAGGCTGGACCCGTGGAACTTCCGCCGCGCCAGCAGGAAGGCGACGATGACTCCCATCGCCACATCCAGCAGGGTGCTCAGGATGCTGTAGAAGAGGCTGTTCTGAATCGACACCGACGTGAGCGGCTGAGTGAAGATGCTCTGGTAATGGGCCAGGGTGAAGCGCGCCGGCAGCACGGTGCCGAACCACTGCTCCGCCACCGACATGAGCAGCACGCCGGCATGGGGCAGCAGCGCGACCAGGACCAGCCCCACCGTCAGCACGAGGATCAAGCCGGTGACAACCGGCGAAGCGGGCTTCTCGCGGCCGGTGACGTGGCCGCGGGCCAGCATCTCGTAGCGGCGGCCGCCGATGAGCCGCTTGGAAACCAGGAAGAAAGTCGCCGTCAGCACGATCACGAGCACCACCAGCGCGTAGCCCATGGGGTTTTCGTTGATGTCGGTGACCATGGAAAAAATCTGCACGGAGATGGTCTTCTGGAAATCGAAGATGAGCGGGGTGCCCAGGTCGGTGAACGACCAGATGAACACGATGACCGCCCCGGCGAAGAAACCGGGCAGCATGAGGGGCAGGGTGATGCGGCGGAGGACCGCCCAGCGGGAGGCGCCGGTGCTCAGGGCCACTTCTTCCAGCGACGGGTCCACGTTCGCCATGGCGGCGGACAGGTTCAGGAACATGATGGGGTAGAAATTCATGGTTTCGAGGAAGATCACCCCCATGAACCCGCCGTCTCCGAACCAGTCGATGGGCTGCTGGATCACTCCGAGCTGCATGAGCAGGAGGTTGACCGCCCCGAACCGCGCGAACAGCTGTTTCATGCCGATGGCGCCCACGAACGGCGGCAGGATCATGGGCACCAACACCAGCGCCTGCAGGAATCCCTTGCCGCGGAACCGGTAGTGGGCGAACGTGTAGACCAGCGGCAGCGCCAGGACCGTGGTACCGAACGTGGTCAGCGTGCCGATCAGCAGGCTGTTGACGATGGATTCACGGAGCAGCGGATTTTGGAACAGCAAGCCGAAGAACCCCAGGTCGAAGCGGCCGTCGAAGAAAAACGCCTTGATGAACACGTAGGACAGGGGATAGATCATGAACACGAACATGAAGAGGGTCGCACAGGCGGCCAGTCCCCAATCCACGGGTCGCATCCGTGTGGCGGCCGAGCGGGTCATGCGGGCGGCTCTTCATGGGGAAGGACGGTGATGTCGTCGAAATCCACCATCAGTCCCAGTTGGGTTCCCGGGCGTTCCAGACCGGGCTTCGGATTGCTCAGCATCATCTTGAGGGAAATCTCGCCGGCGCGAAGCCAGAAATGCTCCACCTCCCCCATGAACACGGTTTTCTGCACCTGGCCGGCGAACCGGGCCCCCACCGGTTCAGGGCTCTCCCCTTCAAGCCGAATGGATTCAGGGCGCAGCGACACCAGAACCTGCTGCCCCTTTGTGAGCGTCGCTTGACGGAGGGGGCCGGCGACAGGTCCGAGCGGTGTCCGGACGGACACCCAGTCGTTGTGGAGGCTGTCCACCGTGCCGGGCACGAGATTGGTCTCGCCCATGAAGCCGGCGACAAACACCGTCCGCGGGGTCCGATACACCTCGATCGGGCTGCCGTGCTGGACGATGCGTCCGCTGTCGAGAATGATCATCCGGTCGGCCATGGACAGCGCTTCCTTCTGATCATGGGTGACGTAGATCGTGGTGATCCCTGTGGCTTTCTGGACCCGGAGCAGCTCGTCGCGCATCTCGAGCCGCAACCGGGCGTCGAGGTTGCTGAGCGGCTCATCGAGCAGCAGCAGCCCGGGACGGGTCACGATGGCGCGGGCGAGGGCGATGCGCTGCTGCTGGCCGCCTGAGAGCTGATTGGGCAGCCGATCCTCGAATCCGGTCATCCGCACCATCTCCAGCACTTCGGCGACGCGTTCGGCGATCTCGGGGCGGGGGAGTTTCTGAATGTCCAGGCCGAACTCCACGTTGCTCCGCACCGTCAGGTGAGGCCAGAGGGCGTAGTTCTGAAACACCATGCCGATGCGACGGCGATTGGGCGGCAGGTTGAGCACCGATTCGCCGTCGAACAGGACGTCGCCCTGCGTGGGCGGCTCGAACCCGGCGATGATGCGGAGCAGGGTGGTCTTGCCGCAGCCCGACGGGCCGAGGATGAAGAAAAACTCGCCCTCGGCGACGGACAGATCCAGTTCCCGGAGGACCGTCGTGGCGGCGAACTGTTTGGTGATTCCCCGGATCTCGATCTTCATCTGGACAGCCGGATCGCCTCCTGGGATCGCTGCCGGGCGAATTGCAGCCAGGCGTTGATCTTCTCGTTGCGCAGCTTCTCGTCATCCCAGCGCAGGGCCAGCGCCTCGGCCTCGGCCTGGTCGACGGGCATCCGGCAGAGGGCGGCGACCGCGGCGGGCTTGCGGCCCCCCCGGATCACCGCCTCCCAGCCGGACACGAGCGAGTCGTGCGCATCCACCAGAAACGTGCCCATGAGGTCGTTCTGCACGTCCCAGAGCCGCTCGCCCAGGCCCAGATCGTAGTTGATGAATGTGGCGGACTGGAAGGGGTTCTCGGTGATAAGCGTCCGCCCCTTGACCGCGTCGTATACGGGCGGCAGGAGGCTCAACCGGTACAGGCTGGACTGGGGCGGTCCGCCGGGAGTGCCCTTGCGCAGCATCCAGACCTGCTGGCCCTCCGACGACAGGACATACTCCATGAACAACTTGGCTGCCGCGGCATGGTCGGCGCCCTTGAGCAGGGAGAAGCAGTCGGGATTCACGATCGACAGGCCATCCGGCACGACGAACGTGACCTTGTCGGCGCCCAGGTCCTCGACTTCCCGCCAGGCGTAGTAATCCACGACCAGGGTGTAGGCGGCGTCCCCGGAGACCAGGTCCTTGACCACATCCTTCGACGAGATCTTGAATTTCTTCACGTTGGCCGACAGCAGGTTCAGGACCTGCCAGCCCTTCTCCCAGCCGTACGCCTGCAGGATGATGTCGAAGGCCACGTGACCCACGCCGCTGTGGCGCGGATCGGCCACGCTGATCCATCCCTTGACCGCCGGGTTGGTGAGATCCTCCCATGTCCGGATCTCGGGAAATTTCTGATACTGCCGCACCATCTCGTGGCTGAGAATGCCGAATGTGGACAGGCAGGAACCGTACCACTGCAGCTCGGGATCATAGATCGGGATGCCGCTCACCTCTTTGGGAATAGCGTTCACGACCGCGGGGTCCAGTTCGGTGCGCTGCAGGAGGCCTTCTTTCTTCAGAGTGAGATGGGGGGAGATGCCGCCCCCCCAGAACAGGTCGATGTGGATGCCCTGCGGCGTCCGGGCGAACTCGGAGCGGATGAACCGCAGGTTGTCGGAGCTGCCGCCCTGGTTGATCCACTCCACGTCGATCGACCGGCCGGTTTTGCGGCGGTACCAATCCTGGAACAGGGGGAGCATGTTGTCGCGGATATCGGTGGTGTGCGGCGAGATGATCGACAGCTTGTCGGTTCCGGCTGCCGGCCTCCCCGGTTCGGAGCCGCACGAGACGGCCAGCGCGGCGGCCAGGACTGCCAGGGCGAAGAGGCAGGCGGTCGAATAGACTTTCATGCTTTTTCCCTCGAAATTTCAGGCTGGTGGACGAACAGTCAAAACCATCGGCGCTTCAGGCCCATGACCGGCGCACCGGTTTGGCGGACGGCGTCACGATTCCCCGAGCTGCTTGACGAATCCTTTCTTGTCCAGGTAGAAGCCTTCGGGGAGGATGTCCTCGACCTTCTTGCGATAACCGGTCACCTTCCAGCGGTGGTCCTTGAGCAGCTCGGCGATCTTCCGCTTGATCCGGGGCTTCTCCTCCTCCTCGGTCAGCAGGTCGAGGAACACGCCCCGCACCGCCTCCTCGGCTTCCGGCTGCGCCGCCAGCACTTCCGCGGCGCTGATCACCACGTCATCGTTGGGATCGCGGAGGAAAGGCATCAAGGCCGTGACGACCGCCTCGCCGCGGTCCTCGGCCAGGGCTTGGATAATGGCCATTTTTTTGTGGGGCGCCCGATCGTATTCAGGTGAATATTCGTTGGTTAAGATGTCGAGGATCATCCGGCGCGCCTCGTCCCGCCCGACGATTTCGGCCAGCAGCCGCAACGGGTAGACCAGATTTTCCTTCTCCCGGATGAACCGGAGAATCGCCGGGACCGCCGTCGCGCCCTTCGCACGGATCAGGTCGCAGACATACCGGCGCTCTTCCTCGTCTTCGCTGATTTTGGGCACCAGCACGTCGAACCGCCCCAGCAGGAGGAAGATGGCCTCGTCACCCGGGATGGTGTCGAGCTCTTCGGCGGCGGCCACGCGCTCGTACCCCTGCGAGTACTTCTCCCGCAGGCGACGGGAGAGCCGGTTCAGCCGGCGCTGAACCTGGCCCTGCTGGTAGCGCTGCCAGAGTTCCTTCATTCCCACGGGAAGCCCCGTCAGCCGATGTCCGGGTGGATCTGCTCCAGGTCGCTGAAAAAATAGTGGGTTTCAAACGCCGCCGTCGCGGGCGCATCCGAGCCGTGCACGGCGTTCCGCTCGATGTTGGTGCCGTGATCCTTGCGGATCGTGCCCGGTGCGGCCTGGGCCGGGTTGGTGGGCCCCATCAGATCGCGCCAGCGCTGGATGGCGTTGTCGCCCTGCAGCACCATCACCAGGACCGGACCCTCGGTCATGAACTGGACCAGGTTAGGAAAGAAGGGTCGTTCCCGATGGACGTGGTAGAACCCTTCGGCCTGGGTGCGGGTCAGATGCGTGATGCGCGCGGCCACGACATCCAGGCCGGCCGCCAGGATCCGCGACAGGATGGCGCCGGCGGCGCGGGCCTTGTAGGCGTCGGGTTTGACGATGCAAAGCGTGCGCTCAACCATCGGGATGTTCCTGCTTGTACTTGCGGGCGGTATCGATGCCGAGGGCGAACGCCTTCATGTTGATGTTCTCGGTGCCGCGGGGCACCCGGTGCATGACCGCCCGCTCCAGCGCCTCGCGGGACACGGTGCCGGTCAGTTCCTGGATCACGCCCAGGCAGAGGATGTTGACCACCATCTCCCGGCCGATCTGGGTGCGGGCCAGCTCGGACATGGGCAGGCCGATCAGCCGGTAATCGCCTTTCAATTCGTCGACGACATACTCGGAATCGACGACGATCAGGCCGCCGGCCTGAACGCTGGGCGCATACTTGTTGAACGACTCCTGATTGAGCGCCAGCAGCAGGTCCGGGCTGGTCGCCTTGGGGTAGCTGATGGGCTCGCTGCCGATGATCACCTCGGACTTGCTGGCCCCGCCGCGGGCCTCCGGGCCGTAGGATTGCGACTGCACCGCGTACATGTTGTCGTGGATGGCCGCCGCTTCGGCCAGGATGACGCCGGCCAGGACCAGGCCTTGACCGCCGGATCCGGAGAGTCTGATTTCAAAACGTTCGACCACGGTTGCCTCCCCTGCGTTATTCCGCCAAAGCGGCGTCCTTCGCGCGTTGGATGATGGTTTGATAGGTCCGGATGAACTCCGGCCGGGTGCAGTGATGCAGTTCGCCGACCTGGATCTTGCCCGCCAGCTGTTCGGGAGTCATGTCCTTGGCCTTGGCGGCGGAGATCACCACGTCTTTCTGCCACTTGAGATTGTCCACCGGAGTGCGCAGCTTGTTCTTGCGCCCGTAGTAGGTGGGGCACTGGCTCAGGGCCTCGATCACCGAGAAACCGGGATTCTGGATGCCTTTCTCGATGTACTTGTCCAGCTGGGCCGTGCTGTAGGCCGTGCCGCGGGCAACGTAGGTGGCGCCGGCGGCGGTGGCCAGGTTGCACACGTCGAAGGGCGGCTCCACCGAGCCGAACGGAGCCGTGCTGGCGAACGAGCCCTCGGGTGTCGTGGGCGAATACTGCCCGCCGGTCATGCCGTAGATGTAGTTGTTGAACACGATCAGGGTGATGTCGATGTTGCGGCGGCAGGCGTGGATGAAGTGGTTGCCGCCGATGGCGAGGGCGTCGCCGTCGCCGCTGACCACGATCACATGGAGGTCCGGCCGGGCGATCTTGACTCCGGTGGCGAAGGCCAGCGCCCGTCCGTGCGTGGTGTGGAGGGTGTTGAAATCCACGTAGCCCACCGCGCGGGAGGAACAGCCGATGCCGGATACGAACGCGATCTTGTTCTTGTCCAGGCCCAGCCGCTCCACGGCGCGGAGGACCGCTTTGAGGATGATCCCGTGGCCGCAGCCGGGGCACCAGATGTGGGGGATGTACTGGGTGCGCAGGTAATGGGCGTAATCGACGCTTTTGGGTGACATGATGCGCTCCTCGCTTTTAAACCGCGGCCATGATCTGGTCGGGCGTGATGGGTTCGCCGTCGGTCCGGTTGACCTGGGCGATGGGGATGTCGCGTCCGAGGATCCGGCGGATCTCCAGCACGTACTGCCCCAGATTCATCTCGGGCACCACGATCTTCCGCTTGCCCTGAGCGGCCTTGAGGATGTCGGCCTCGGGGATGGGGTACAGGGTGATGGGCCGGAAGAGCCCCACCTTGCGGCCTTCCTTCCGCATCAATTCCACGGCGCGCCGGGCGGAGCGGGCGGTGGAACCGAAGGCGATGATCAGCGTTTCGGCGTCCTCGACCATGAACAGGTCGTTCTTGTAGATCGACGCCGCGTTCTTGTCGATCTTGGCCATCAGCGCGTGGTGCAGGGCCTGGCGGACCTCGGCGTTGCCCGTGGGGAAGCCGGTTTCGCCGTGGTCGAGGCCGGTGACGTGGCAGCGGCTGCCGGTGCCGAAATCGGGCATCAGCGGCACGCCTTCGGCATTGCGCCGGTACGGGAACCCCCAGTTTTCGGCCTGCGGCGGTGCCGGCCGGCGGACCAGCTCCAGTTCGCCGGGCTCCGGGATCTCGATCTTCTCGCGCATGTGCGCGTTGATTTCGTCCAGCAGGTACAGCACCGGGTTGCGGAAGCGCTCGGCCAGGTTGAAGGCCCGGATGACCTCCAGGAAGATCTCCTGCACCGTGGTGGGGCAGGTGACGATGATCGGGTGGTCGCCGTGGGTGCCCCAGCGCGACTGGAGGATGTCGGCCTGCGCCGGTGACGTGGGGGCGCCGGTGGACGGTCCGCCGCGCATCACGTTCACGATCACGCACGGCACCTCGGCCATGCAGGCGAATCCCAGATTCTCCTGCTTGAGCGAGAACCCGGGGCCGCTGGTGGCGGTCATCACCTTGGCGCCGGCGAGCGACGCGCCGATGATGGACCCCATGGCCGCGATCTCATCCTCCATCTGGATGAACCGGCCGTCGTTGGCCGGCAGGAGCTCCGCCAGGAACTCGGCGATCTCCGAAGAGGGCGAGATGGGGTAGCCGCCGAAGAACGTGCAGCCGGCGGCGATGGCGCCGATCGCGCACGCCTCGTTGCCGGAAACGAAACGGACTTCTTTAATTTTCATCGTCCTGAACCTGGGGTTGAATGGGTTGTTTAATGAATTTCTGGGCGAACTCGTTGTCCACCATGATCGCGAAATCGGGGCAGCGCAGATCGCACAGCTGGCAGCCGGTACAGCTGTCGGGATTGACCACCACCGCCTTGCCTCGTTTCAGTCCGAGGGTGCGGGTGGGGCAGAACTCGACGCAGATGCCGCAGCCCTTGCAGTTCTCGGGAATGATGACAATCACATGCGGTTTCTTGACGTTCGTTTCGGACATGTGCGGTTCCTTCCTTAACCACGCAGGATCTTTTTCATGGCCGCGCCGATCTCGGCCGGACTCTCCACCACGGTGACGCCGGCCGCGCGGAGAGCGGCCATCTTCTCAGCCGCCGTGCCCTTGCCGCCGGCGATGATGGCGCCGGCATGGCCCATCCGTCGCCCCGGCGGAGCGGTCTGGCCGGCGATAAAACTCACCACCGGTTTGGTGAAATGTTGCTGCATCCACGTCACCGCCTCCTCTTCGGCCGAGCCGCCGATCTCGCCGATCATGACCACGGCCTGGGTCTCCGGGTCCTGCTCGAAGAGGGCGAGCGCGTCGATGAAGGTGGTTCCCGGCACCGGGTCGCCGCCGATGCCGATGCAGGTGGACTGGCCGATCTCGCACCGGGTAAGCTGGCCCACGGCCTCGTAGGTCAGCGTGCCGCTGCGGCTGATCACGCCCACCGACCCCTCCTTGTGGATGCGGGCGGGCATGATGCCCATCTTGCACTTGCCGGGCGAGATGACGCCGGGGCAGTTGGGTCCTACCAGCCGGACCGGCCGGCCCTTGAGGTAGGCGGCCACCCGGATCATCTCCAGGGTGGGGATGCCTTCGGTGATGCAGACCACCAGGGCGACTCCGGCGTCGGCCGCCTCCAGGATGGCGTCGGCGGCGAAGGGCGGCGGTACGAAGATCAGCGACGCGTTGGCGCCGGTTTCGCGCACCGCCTCGGCGACGGTGTGGAACACCGGGATGCCCTCGTGAATCGTGCCGCCCTTGCCCGGCGTGACCCCGGCCACCACCTGGGTGCCGTACTGGCGGCACTGCAGGGCATGGTAGGTGCCCTCGCGGCCCGTGAGGCCCTGCACCACAACGCGGGTGTTCTGATCGATCAGGATAGCCACGCTTGCCTCCTTGACTCTTACGCTCGGGCCTTGGCGACGACCTTCTCGGCGGCGTCCTTCATGCCGTCGGCCAGGGCGATGTTCAATCCGGATTCCTGCAGGAGGCGCCGGCCCTCGTCCACGTTGGTGCCTTCCAGCCGGACCACGATGGGGACCTTGACGCCGACGGCCTTGGCGGCGTTGATGATGCCCCGGGCGATGACGTCGCAGCGCACGATCCCGCCGAAGATGTTCACCAGGATCGCCTGCACGTGCGGGTCCGAGAGGATGATGCGGAACGCGCTGGTGACGGATTCCTCGCTGGCGCCGCCGCCCACGTCGAGGAAGTTGGCGGGGTTGCCGCCGGCCAGCTTGATGATGTCCATGGTGGCCATGGCCAGGCCCGCGCCGTTGACCATGCAGCCGATGTTCCCGTCCAGCTTGATGTAGTTCAGTCCGAATCGGGAAGCTTCGATCTCCAGAGGATCCTCCTCGGAGTAGTCGCGCAGGAGCTTGAACTCGGGGTGCCGGTACAGCGCGTTGTCGTCGAAATTGACCTTGGCGTCCAGGGCGATCAGGTTCCCCTCGGCGGTTTCGAGGAACGGGTTGATCTCCACCATGGAGGCATCGGTGGCGACGAACGCGGCATACAGCGCGGCGAACACCTTGACCGCCTGGCCCACGAGCGCCGGCGGCAGGCCCAGACCGAACGCCAGCTTGCGGGCCTGGAAGGGGGACAGGCCGATCTGCGGGTCGATGTGCTCCTTGAGGATGGCCGCGGGATTGCGCGCCGCCACTTCCTCGATCTCCACACCGCCCTCGGCGCTGGCCATGAACACGGGCTGCCGGCGGCTGCGGTCCACCACGATGCCGAGGTAGTATTCCTTCTTGATGTTGAGCCCCTCTTCGATGAGGAGCTTCTGCACCTGCTTGCCTTCCGGTCCGGTCTGATGGGTGAACAGGCGCGAGCCGAGCAGCCGGGTCGCGATGTCCTGCGCTTCGCGGGGCGAGCGGGCCAGCTTGACGCCGCCGGCCTTGCCGCGGCCGCCGGCGTGGATCTGCGCCTTGACCACCACGGTTCCGCCCATCTCCTTGGCCAGGTCGTAAACCTCCGCGGCCTGGGTGGTCATGCGGCCTCGGGGGACGGGGACGCCGTATCCCCTGAGGATTTCCTTGGCCTGGTACTCGTGGATTTTCATCGTCCCACCTGGTTTTCAGCAAAGGTTTAAAATTTGAAACCGCATCATAAACGGGGCGGAGCGGAAAGTCAAGGTTGGGGTGGAGCGCCGGGCGAATCACCATGAAACACTTGGCGGCCGGAGGCGGACACGCTACAATCGGTGGCATGGGGAACCGGATTCAGCCGCTGCAGCGCCTCGGTGCGATGTGCGGCCGGATATCGCGGACGCAGCTCTGGGGGCTGTGGCTGCTGGCCGCGGCGCTGCTGGCCTGGATTGTGCTCCGGGACTGACGGGAACGATCATGGATCCGGCAATGGAGTATCCGCTCATCGGCATCGTCGGTCCCACGGCCTCCGGCAAGAGCGCGCTGGCCGTGTGTCTCGCCCGGCGGCTGGGCGGCGAAATCGTGAACTGCGACGCCATGCAGGTGTATCGCGGTCTGGATGTGGGCACCGCCAAGGTGGGCCCGGAGATCCGGGCCGAGATCCCCCACCACCTGCTCGATGTGGTGGAGGTGTCCCAGCGGTTTTCCGCCGGCCAGTTCCAGAATCTGGCCCGGCAGGCTCTCGAGGAGATCCGTGCCCACCGGAGCTGGCCCATATTGGCCGGCGGGACCGGCTTCTACCTGCGCACCGTGCTCTACGGGATCTTCGAGGGGCCGGGCCGTGACGAGGCGCTCCGGGACCGCCTGCACCGCATCCGGGAGCGGCGGGGCCCGGAGGTGCTGCACCGCCTCCTGGGCCGGCGGGATCCGGCAGCCGCCCGCCGGATCGCCCCACGCGATTTTCAGCGCATCTGCCGGGCGCTGGAAGTGGCGCACGCCACGGGGCGGCCGTTCACCGAGCACTTCGGCACGTCCGAACGCCCGCTGACCGGGTTCACGCCGCGCATTTACTGCTTGAACGTGTCGCGGCCCGACCTGCACGACCGGATCGCCCGCCGGGTGGCGGACATGCTGGCCGGCGGCCTGGTGGACGAGGTGCGGGGATTGCTGGCGCGCGGCATCGCGCCCGACGCCAAGGGGCTGGAAGCCATCGGCTACCGCCAGGTGATGGAGCACCTGGCCGGGCGGATGACCTGGCTGGAGCTGGCCCGCCGGATTGAAGTGGACACCCGCCGGTACGCCAAGCGGCAGATGACCTGGTTCCGCAAGGAGCGCGACCTGATCCCCGTCGCGGGGGCGGGCGACGATCCAGCCGTCCAGGCCCGGGTGTTCGACGACATCGTGTCGGCATTCGGCGCGCACCCGCTCTGGGAAACTGTGCGGGCCCGGATGAATCAATAGATCGTAGAGCCGGCGGAACGGCCGCCCGCCCGGGTGATGCCGCCGGCAGCACTTTGAAAAAGGAGCAAGGCGTGATGAAACGTGCGGTGGGCCTATTGATGATGTTCTGCTGGGTCGGCGTTTCCGGGTTGACGGCCAAGGTGGCCGTCAGCGAGATCACCTTGCGCACGGTGCCGCAGGAGCTGCGGGTCCGGCCGACGGAATCCATCGTCATCCAGATGAAGGCCTACGGGCAGGTCACCGACCGGGCGGGCCAGCCGCAGCGGGTGCGGATCCGCCGATCGGACGCGGTTTACAGCCTGTCGCCCGCCGATGGCGCCTGGCTGTCCAAGCCGTTTCGTTTCCAGGGCGCGGACGACGAGCCGTTCCACGCGTCCGACAACGCCAGCCTGGTGGACCTGATCTTCGACCGGGTCACCGATGCCACCATCATCCAGGACTGCGTCCTGTTCACCGCCGGTCATCGCATCGGCGACGTGACCGTCACCGCCACGCTGGAGGGCAAGCGGGCCGCCCTCACCATCCGGGTCGCCGGGGACGCGCCGTCCCGCCGCACGCCCGAGACCGCGAACTTCGCCGCCGAGAGCGCTTCGGCCGATCCGTACCGCCCGCTGGCCGAGCACTACGCGCCGTTCATCGCCCAGGAGACCTGGTTCCATCCCAAGGCCGACTACCTGGCCCGCTTCGATTTCGACAAAAATTGGTACGGCGACGACAACTGGGCCAACGCGGACACCGGCTCCTCCCAGGCCTATGTGTATTACGCGGTCATGGAGACCGAGACCCACTGGTTCCTCATCTACAACCTGTTTCATCCCCGTGACTACTCGGACAAGTGCGTCGCCGGAACCTGCCATGAGAACGACAACGAGGGGTTGATCCTGACGGTCGCCAAAGACGGCGGCCGCTGGGGCCGCCTCCAGGCCATGGAGACGCTGGCGCACAACAATGTCTATTCCTACCGCGCCGACCGTCAGGTCGGCACCGGCGTGCACGACATCGACGGCGAGGTGCAGTTCGGCGCCGACAAGCGTCCGGCGGTCTATGTGGAGTCGGGCGGGCACGGGATCTTCGGCGTCGGCGATCCCCGGGCCCGCTATGAACTCGCCGCGGACCGGTTCAGCTCCGGCACCGGCGTCACATACAAGTACAAGGGAAAAGCGGAGCGCCCGAAGCATCCCAACGACCGCCAGGTGGGCTACGAGCTGCTACCCATCCGCGACCAGTGGTGGGCGCGAACCAACCAGGCCGGCCGGATGTTCGCCGACTACTACACCTATGCACCGTACGGCGAGCGGCCGGGCATCGCCGGACGGCAGATCCCCAGGGCTTTTTTGGGGCGGGAGATGGGCGCCAACATGGCCAAGCCGTTCTGGGGCTGGCACGACGACCTGACCCGCAGAAAAAAGGTGTTGGCCACCGGCCAGTGGGCGCTGGATCCCGCCTACAGCATCTCCCGGGCGCTGACCATGCCCCAGCCGTTCGCCGTCGATTACATCCACAACCCGTACCTGGGCTTCGACCGGGTGGGCCAGGCGCCCGGCCGGGAGGACGCGTCATCAGGCGGCGGCACGGGGGAGGAGGTGGTGATCACCGCCCGTTCAGCCGGCCGCGTGTCGGGAGATCGTGAGCAATTCGACATCAGGCTGGAGGCCGACGAACTTTTGCTCGTGCGCGTTCAGGATGACACGGTGCGGTGCGTGGCCGAAAAGGGACGGCCCGCCCTGGACCAGGGCACGGCGTGCTCCGCGCCCCTGCCGCCGTACACCCCGACGGGATTCCGCATGGACACGCTAGACGGTCGCGGCGATGTCCGCCTGCTGGAGCCGCCCTCGGCCGCCAACGGCTTCACCGCCACGCTGCGCATCGAGGACTCGAAGAAAGGCAGCGACCGGTACCATGTGCGTCTGAGTTGGGCCGCCGGAGCCGTCACACCCGGCGGCGATGGCGGCGGGTCGGGAGCGGCGGAGCGCGCCGCGGAATTGCCGGGCCTGTCGCTGCCGGTGTCGACGGACGGCAGTATCCAGACGGCCGGCGGCGCGGAAGGCTTCTTCGATTTTCAGGCCCGGGTGGACGGTACCGTCGAGCTCTGGCTGCGCGGCAGGCGGGCGAACATCCAGGTGATCTCGGGTGATTTTGTCAAACAGCCGAAGTGCGCCTTCAGCCAGACGCTCCCCGCTCGTCCGGCGTCGTTCGATCTCAAGCGGTGGGAAGGGCGGGGTGACATCCGGCTGCTCGAGACGCCCGGCGCGGCCAACGGCTGGACCGCGCGCATCCGCATCTCGGATCCGGGCTCCGGCGACGATTTGTACCGCTTCACCCTGAGCTGGCAAATCGGGCGGTAGCTTTCTGGTTCACCCGTCGCGCGCACACTCCGATCCAGCGGTGGTTTGAGGATGGCATCCGGCCGCCCGCCGCAGAAGCGCGTTGTGTTTTCGTTCAGATTGTGTTAAAAACCCGTTTGCCTTTCGTTCACTGATAGTCACCCTCAGTCCGATCCTGAACGGTGCCCGCTAACGGGGCAAGGGGCGAAAAATGTTCAATAAATTGGTTCCGCGCGACGAGATGTTCTATGACATGTTCAATCAGATCACGACCAACATCGTCGAAGGCGTCGTGCTGCTGCACCGGATGACCGACGGCCACAACGACCTGCAAGCCCTCGCCCAGCAGCTGAAAACCATCGAGCACGAAACCGACGAGATCATCCACAAGACGCTATCCCACCTGCACAAGACGTTCGTCACGCCGCTGGACCGGGAGCAGATCCACCAGTTGCTGGTCCGCCTGGACGACATTCTCGACCTGGCGCACCTGTCCGGATCCACCATCGAGATGTACCGGCCCAAGACCATGCCGCCCGAGATGAAGAGTCTGGTCAA
>JAGOHA010000188.1 GCA_017996395.1 Acidobacteriota bacterium
TGGACCCCGAACCTCGCGCCGGATACGTGAAGACATCCGGATCGTGCTGGATCCACACCTTCCAGGGGCCGCCGTCAAGGAAGTCGTCCCGCGAGATCAGTTCGAACCGGTTGTCCCGATAGTCGAACCGGATGAGGTTGCCCTTGACGGTCCCCATTAGGTCCGTCTTTCCAGCGGGGCGGAAAAATAGCCGGAAGCGGCCGAACTGTTTCGTCAGGATCTCGAAGTGGACGGCACCCTCCCGGTCGCTTCGCGCGGAACCGTCGGAACCGGATCCGCCCCACACCCGACGGTCGTTGAGGAGCAGCATGCCACCCGTGATGCGCAGCTCATGCAATGGCATTGGGTACGCTCCTGCCGGCATCGCGTTTTCCACCAGAGGGACCACCTGGATGGCATATTTGATGTCGCGTCCTCGATCCTCGAACAGGTTGACAACCGCCTTTTCCAGGTTGCGCACCGTGGCCGCGGCTTTTCCGGTATGGGCGGTAGTCCCGATCTTCATGGTCCATTGAAACTGCAGCTCGATGCCGTCGGGCAGAATCCGGGCGGGCCGGATGGTGAGCTGGTACTCCCTTGATTCAGTCCGGTCGTCGGTGGTTTTCGCACCCGTCTGGATGGTGGCCGAATGTCCCAACACGACCTGCACCTTTGGAGCCAACAGAGTCATGGTTTCCGCAGGGTGGATCTGCAGCAACGCCAGATCCAGGTTGATGATGATCGGCCTCTCCCTGCCTGTGTCGTTCGCGGCGGCACCCAGGCGCTCTTCCGGCGGCGCGGCCGGCGCTCCGGTGTCGACCGGCGCGATCGCCGGTCCGGCGGTGAGGCCGATGGTGGTCAGCAACAGCAGCCAGCCGATCAACCCAACAGTGGACTGCATGATCATTCCTCCCTGAAGACATAGACTGTCGTATCCTCGACGGGCTGGCACCGGGACAGGTCCAGGACGATCTCCCGCTGCAGGATCGTGTCACCGGCGGCGATGGTCACTGTAGTGACCGGCGGCTGCCGGGTGGCCCGCAGTTCTCCCATGATGAGGCGCTGCTGCCAGATGACGATGCCCATGCCGGCGATCAACAGCCCGGCGGCGGCCAGCAGCGGGATCGGAATTTGGAGATGCCGGCGCCAGATGCTGCGTGGTGCACCCGCTGCCGCGAGTCGTTGATCAGGGGGAACGGCGTGTGCCAGCGGCGGCGCGGCCACGACGGGCCAGGCTTCATCCAGTGAACGGCGAACCGTCTGGGCCCGCCGCCGGACGGCATCGACTGCATCGCGGCAGTCTGGACAGGCATACAGGTGCGCGCGGATCGTGTCGGCGGAGAGGGAATCCAGCTCGCCGTCGACGAACGATTGCATGGCGGATCGGTCAAGGCATCGCATGGTCACACCTCATTCCAGTAGTGCCGCCAGCCTGTCGATGGCCCGGGACAGCGCCTTCCCCACGGTGGTCACCCGCAGGTCCAGCACGCGGGCCATCTCGGCGTAGCTCATCTCGTTCCAGTACAGCACGACGAGAAGCCGGTCCCGGTCGGGCAACCGGCTGAGGGCCTGCCTGACTTTCGCTATTCGGTCCTGTTGCAAGTAGTCTGCTTCCGTGTCGTGGCCGTCCGGCAGATCGGGGCTGCAGGCCAGGGGCAGGAATCGTCGCCACCGCAGGCGGCGGAGTCGATCCCGCCACAGGTTCACCGTCACGCGGCACAGCCAGGCCCGCGGATTCTCGGGCGATCGGCCGGTGTCAGGCTGCTGCGCCACCCGCAGGAACGCCTCCTGCACCAGTTCCTCCGCGGTGTCGAGGCACCCCGTCAGGCGGACCGCCAGTCGAAGCAGCCAGTCGGCATGGTCTTGGTAAAGGCGTTCCAGCGCGGTGTCCGTTTCCGCCATCCGGCCCGTGGTCTGTGTCTGAGAGAAATCCATTCTCGTTGATCCGACCCGGCTCTCACCCGCGCGAACCGTTGGTTCGCCCGGCCATCATCACCATAGACGAAGCCGCGGCGAATTTGTGGCACCGACTCAATATAAAAATGAAACTGAGTCGACGGGTGCGCTACCCGCCCGAGCCGCCGCCCTTGATGCCGCCCTCGGTCAGGGAGCGGGGGTCCAGCAGGCGGTCCAGTTCGGCGGGCGCCAGGCCCGTCGCCTCGGCGGCCACCTCGCGTACCCGCCGCCCCTCGGCAAAGGCGCGCTTGGCGATGGCCGCAGCGGCGTCGTAGCCGATCACCGGGTTGAGCGCCGTGACCATGATGGGATTCTTCTCCACCCGTTCCGCCACGGCGGCGCGGTTGACCGTGAAACCCGCCACGGCCTTGTCCGCCAGCAGCCGGGCGGCGGCGGCGAGCAGCCCCTCGGCCTGCAGCAGGTTGTGGGCCACCAGCGGCAGCATGGTGTTGAGCTGGAAGTTGCCCCACTGGCCGCCCAGGGTGACCGCCGTGTCGCAGGCGATGGCCTGGGCGGCGGCCATGATCACCGCTTCGCAGATCACCGGATTGATCTTGCCGGGCATGATGGAGGAGCCGGGCTGGAGCGCCGGCAGGGTGATCTCGGCCAGCCCCGCTTGGGGCCCGGAGTTCATCCAGCGCAGGTCGTTGGCGATCTTCATGAGCGTGACAGCGACGGCCTTGAGCTGGCCGGATAGCTCCACCGCCGTATCCTGGGCCGCCTGCAGCTCGAAGTGGTTGTCCCCCTCGCGGAAAGGCAACCCGGTGAGCCGCGCCAGCGCAGCGGCGGCGCGCCGGCCGAACTCGGGGTGGGCGTTGATGCCGGTGCCCACGGCGGTGCCCCCCAGCGCCAGCTCCGCTAACCGGGGCAGGACCGCCTCGACGCGGGCGATGGCGTGGTGCGCCTGGCTGGACCAGGCGCCGATCTCCTGCCCCAGCCGCACGGGCATGGCGTCCATGAGATGGGTGCGGCCGGTTTTGACCACGTCGTCGAGCGCGGCGGCGCGCCGGTCGAGGACGTCCCGCAGGTGGCGGAGCGCCGGCAGCAGCTCGCCGGCGGCCTGCTCGTAGGCGGCCACGTGGATGGCGGCGGGAATGACGTCGTTGGACGACTGGCCCATGTTCACGTGGTCGTTGGGGTGGACGGCGCGCGGGCCGGCGGCGTCCCCCAGCAGTTGCCGCGCCCGGGCGGCGATCATCTCGTTGGCGTTCATGTTGGTGGACGTGCCCGAGCCGGTCTGGAAGATGTCCACGGGAAACTGGGCGTCCCACCGGCCGTCGGCCACCTCGCGGGCGGCGGCGCCGATGGCGGCGGCCGGCTCCGGCGGCAGGAGGCCGAGCGCGGCGTTGGCCTCTGCCGCGGCCTGCTTGATGAGCCCCAGCGCCCTGATAAAGGGGCGCGGAAAGCGCAGGCCGCTGACGGGGAAGTTGTCCACCGCCCGCTGGGTTTGGGCGCCGTAGAGCGCGTCGGCCGGGACGCGCACCTCGCCCATGGAGTCCCGTTCCATGCGCCAGTCGCCGGGATGCGTCATCGCCATGCCTCCGTTCAGTCGGTGTGCGTACACGGCGCCCCGCCGCAACGGGCGAGGCGCCGTATCCATTATATGATGCCGGCGGCCGGCGACGGGTCCGTCAATGGGCGAAGCTGCGGCCGGGGTCCACCGGGTCGGGTTGCGGCAGCGGGCGGCGGCCGGCCACCACGGCGGTCTCCGGCGCCAGCAGCCGGGTGATTTCCGCGTGGTCCAGCTTGCGGGCTAGCGCCGCGGCGGTCACGCCGTCGGAATCCGCGAGCGCCGCGTCGGCGCCGCGGGCCAGAAGCAGCCGGACCACCTCCGTGTGGCCGTTGCCCACGGCGCAGAGCAGCGGCGTGGTGCCGCTGTCCCGGGTCCAGGCGTTGACGTCGGCGCCCGCCGTGATGAGGCGCTCCACCACGTCCGCGTGTCCGGAGCCGGCGGCGGACATCAGAGCGGTCCAGCCGGTTTCCGTGGCCGCGGCGACGGACGCGCCCGCGGTCAGCAGGATACCCGCCGTCTCCAGCCGGCCGTACCCGGCGGCGAGCATCAGGGCGGTGTAGCCGTGCCGGTTGCCGGCGTCCACCGCCGCGCCGCGTTCCAACAGCAACCGCACCACGCCGGCGTGCCCGTTGGCGGCGGCGCACATCAGCGCGGTCAGCCGCTCGCGGCCGGCGCAGGCGCCGAGCTCGGCCCCGCGGTCCAGCAGCAGGCGGACCACCGCCTCGTGGCCGCGCACCGCGGCCAGCGCCAGCGCCGGCGTTTCGCCGCCGTTGGTGGCGCCCGCGTCGACGCCCG
>JAGOHA010000189.1 GCA_017996395.1 Acidobacteriota bacterium
CCCTCTTCATCGCCGGCTGCGCCTTCGCCTACTTCATCGCCCTGCCGTCGGCCTTCCAGTTCTTCATCGACATGGGCAAGGGCTACACGCCGAACATCGACATCGACTTCTTCTTCGACCTGGTACTGTTCATCATCCTGGGGATGGGCGCGGTCTTTCAGCTCCCCGTCGTGATCGCCTTCCTGTCCATGATGGGCATGGTCACTCCGCGCTTCCTCATCCGGAAATTCCGCCACGCGGTGGTGATCATCTTCATCGTGGCGGCGGTCATCTCGCCCACCACCGACGCCCTCAACCTGGTGATCTTCGCCGGACCGATGCTCGTGCTTTACGTCCTGAGCATCGGCGTGAGCTGGATCTTCATGCGCCGCCGCGCCAAGACCGGCGCCGTCGACGGCGCGTCCGCGGCGTGAGCCGGCCCATGGCCCGCCGCCACCGCCGCCGCCCTGCCAATCCCCGCCCGCCGGCCGACGGCCGGCCGACGGACGCCGGACCGGCGCCAGCGATCCGCCTGCTCGCCACCGACCTGGACGGCACGCTCCTGGACCGGCGGTACGCCATCTCCCCGGCCAATTATCAGGCGATCCGCGATCTGCGGGCCGCCGGGATCCAGTTGGTGCCCGCCACGGGCCGCCAGTACCGCGTGGGCGCCGGCTACGCCTTCGCCCTGGGACTGGACGGTCTGATGATCTTCCAGAACGGTGCGGTGATCAAGGAACTGGTCAGCCGCCTGCCCCTGCATTTCCGGACGCTGCCCCCGGCGCTCGTTCCCGCCGTCGCCGTGGCGGGCCGTGCCGCCGGCTGTTCGCCGGTGCTGTTCGGCGATCCGCACGGCACGGGCCGGCTGTACCTGGAGGAGCGTCCCGTGGGCCAGGAGCGCATGCTCCGGTTCCTGGAGCTGAGCCGGACCGCCGTGACCGTGGTGCGCGATCTCGGTCGGCTCGCCGGGCTGGATGTCCTCCAGGCGATGTTCAGCGGCTCGGTGGCGGACATGCGGCGCCTGGCCGCCCTCTTTCGGGACCGCTTCGGCGACGATATCCGGGTGCTGCTCACCGAATACCCCGACCGCGATCTGACACTGCTGGACGTGATGCATCCCGACGTGAGCAAGGGGACCGCCCTGCGGCGGGTGGCCCGGGCGCTGGGCATCCCCATGGAGCAGGTGGCCGCGGCCGGAGACAACTTCAACGATCGCGACATGCTGGCGGTCGCCGCCCTGCCCATGGTCATGGGTAACGCCGACCCCGATCTTCGCGCGGCCTTCCCGGCGGCGGTGCTCCCGGACTGCGAGGCCGACGGGCTGGCCTGGGGCATCTGGCGGCACGTGCTGGACCGCCCCGACCGGATCGCCGAGTGGTTCCCCGAACGTCCCCTACCGGCCTCGTGAGCCGGCGGCCGGACGAGGGATCCGCGGCGTGCTGCAATGATCGGACCGGTGTCAGCCGGTCCCGGAGCCGAAACAATGGGAAAAATTCGGGTGCTGTCGGAACAATTGATCAACCAGATCGCCGCGGGCGAAATCGTGGAGCGGCCGGCGTCCGTCGTCAAGGAGCTCGTGGAGAACGCGCTCGACGCCGGCGCCGCCCGCATCGACATCGAGGTGGCGCGGGGCGGACGGGAGCGCATCACCATCCGGGACGACGGCGAGGGAATGAGCCACGAGGACGCCCTGCTCGCCTTCGAGCACCACGCCACGAGCAAGCTGCGCGCGACCGAGGATCTCGAGCGGATCGCCTCGCTGGGTTTCCGCGGCGAAGCGCTGCCGTCGATCGCCGCGGTGTCCCGCCTGGCGCTGCGCACGGCGGAACGGAACGCCGGCGGCGCCGCGGGCGGCACGCTCGTGGAGATCCACGGCGGCGTGATCCGCGACGTCCGGCCCATCGCCTGGGCCGGCGGGACCGAGCTCGTGGTGCGGGACCTGTTTTTCAACGTCCCGGCCCGCAAGAAATTCCTCCGTGCCGAGACCACCGAGTCCGCCCACATCGCCCGCACCGTCACCCATTACGCCCTGGCGTGGCCGGCTGTCCATTTCACCCTGCTCAGCGGCACACGGCGGGTGATCGACGTCCCGCCGGTCCGGTCGTTGGATGAGCGGATACACCAGCTGTTTGGTGATGAGTTCCTCGCGGATATGATTCCGGTGGACGCGCAGGAAGGGGGCGTGCGGCTCTCCGGCTTCATCTCCGGTCCACACCAGCGCCGGGCATCCACCGAGGCGCAGTATTTCTTTGTCAACGGCCGGATGGTCCGCGACCGCCTGCTGGCCACGGCGCTGTCGCAGGTCTACCGCGGGATCATCCCCGGCGGCACCTACCCGGCGGTGATCCTGTTCGTGGAGATTCCCGCCACCGATATCGACGTCAACGTCCATCCGGCCAAAACGGAGATCCGTTTCCGCCAGGCGTGGCAGGTGCAGACGTTCATCCGCCGAACGCTGGAGACGGCCATCCGGGCCCACCGGCCATTCGCCAGCCTGGCGGACTGGGCGGCGCCGGCGGAGCCGGCCGACACTCCGGCCGGCGACACCCCGACCGGGGAAACGGGCTCGGCCGCCGACGCCGTCCGGCAACGGGTCCATGAAGCGCTGGCGGATTTTTCAGCCCGGCCGGCGCCGCCGATGGAGCGGCGTTTCACGTTCACCCACGGCTCGACCGGCGCGCCGGACGCCACCACCGCGTCACCGGCCGACCGCCGCCCCGAGACCATGGCGCCGCCGGTGCCCGGTGCCGCGGCGACGGAAACCGGCAGGTGGCGGGTGCTGGGCCAGTGGCGGGAGAGCTTCATTGTGGCGGTCAGTCCCGATGAACTGCTGGTGGTTGACCAGCATGTGGCCCACGAGCGCGTGCTGTACGAGGCGTTCCGGCGCCAGCTCGGTGAGCGGGCGGTGCCCCGGCAGCGCCTGCTGGTACCGGAGACGCTGGAGCTGTCCCCGGCCCATCGAGAGGAATTGGACCGCGTGGCCGACCAGTTCGCGGCGGCGGGATTCGAGATCGAACCGTTCGGCAGCGGCGGCACCGTGGTGATCAAAGCGGTGCCGGCCATGGCCAGCCGGGTCGAGGTGGAGCTGCTCGTGCGCGACATCCTCGATCGGCTCGGCGATGCCGGCGCGTCGTTCTCCATCGACGAAGTCCAGCGGCGGGTGGCCGCGGCTCTGGCGTGCCACGCGGCGGTCAAGATCCACACCCCCCTCGAGCCGGAGGTGATGCAGAGCCTGGTGGACCGCCTGCTGGCCGCCGAGGAACCCACCACTTGTCCCCACGGCCGGCCGGTGGTGCTGCGCTTGCACATCCGGGACGTGGAAAAGGGGTTCAAGCGGGCCTAGGCGGCCCGCCCCGGTTTCAGTCGCTGTTCAGGATGAGCGGCAGGCCGTTCTTGCCGGAGCCGATCACCACCACCTTGCTGTTGGCCGACTGGGCCAGCTTCTCGGTGGCTTCAATCCCCTTCCACTGGAGCAGCTGCTCGCTGATCCCCTTGGAGACGATGTTCTGGAAATCGGAGATGCCCTGCGCCTCGATGCGCTTGCGCTCCGCCTCGAGCTTCTCTTTCTCCAGGACGAACTTCATCCGCTGGCTCTCCTGCTCGGCGCGCAGCTTCTCCTCGATGGCCTGGGTGAGCCCGGGCGGCAGGCCCACCCGGCGCAGCGGCGCCGACTCGATGACGACACCGCGGGGCCCCACGCTGCGGCTGATTTCTTCAGCGATGAGCCGCGACAGGGTTTCGCGCTCGGACGTGTACAGCGCCCGCGCCTCGTACCCGGCGGTCACGCCGCGCGCCACGGAACGCACCTGCGGTTCCAGCAACACCCGAACATAGTCGGGGCCGACCGTCCGGTACACCTCGGGAGCTTTTTCTGTATTCAGATGATACAGCACGCTCACCTCCAGCTGGACGGTGAGCCCTTCCTGGGAGGGAACATCCAGGACCTCTTTCATCTCCTGCGTCTTGACGCTGAAGACCAGCACGTTGGCCAGCGGGTTGACCAGGTTGATGCCGGCGCGCAGCGGCGTCGGCGACACGGAGCCGAAGAAGTCCACCACGCCCACGTGGCCGGCGGGCACCACGGTCACGGCCTGGAGCAGCATGAGCAGCACGCCGAGCACCAGTGCCCCGATGGCGGCGAGGCGGGGCACGCCACCCTGGCGGCCCACCACGCGGAGCGCCACGACAGACACGATCGCAATCAACAGACCCAGAAAAAACATGGAGCTATCCTCCTCGATGATGTGTCGATTCCTGTCGGCT
>JAGOHA010000058.1 GCA_017996395.1 Acidobacteriota bacterium
GACAGTTGATGGTTGATGGTTGATGGTTGATGGTTCGTGCTCGTAATCGGAATTCGTCATCGTGATCGTAATCGTGATCGTAATTCGTAATCGAGGCTCGAGACTCGAGGCTCGAGGCTCGTTCCCGATCGTCGGATATCGGATGTAGGACCTGGGACCTCGGTTCTGGGTCCTTGTTCTACAGTTCTAGATCGCAGTTCTAAGTCCCTTGGTTCCAGGTTCCAGGTTCCAGGTCCAGTTCCCAGAGCCCAGGTCCCAGAACCCAGGTCCCAGAGCCCAGGTCCCAGAACCCAGGTCCCAGTACCCAGGTCCCAGAGCCCAGCCAAAGCAAAAGAGAACTCGTCTCTAAATAGCCAATAAAATATACGCAATCATCAATAACCAATAATATAATCGTACCTCCGGGCGGTCACGGCCGACGCGGGCTGTCAGCGCAGGGTCCTTCCCGAGCGGCGGTGCCGCCGGATCCCCCGAGAGGCAGGACACACCATGGCGCGAAAACTGTACATTCCCTTTCACCTGGCCGGCGAGGAGATCGTCATCGACCACGAGCTGGCCGAGGCCGCCGACCTGACGGCGTGGGCCGCGCGCTTCCAGCTCGGCACCGCGGGCTACCGCGATCTGGCCGACACCGCCGACCTGTTCCAGCTCGGGGTGCCGTTCAATCCGCTGACCATGGCCATCATGACCGAGGCCTCCTGCCGGCTCCTCGAGCCGGGCGCCACCGTCCACCTGGGCGGCGAGGTCCGCGCCTGGACCCAGGAGCACATCGACCTGGCCGCCCGCATCTACGCCGCCCACGGCATCGCCTGCCGGCTGCGCGGCGACCGCGACGCCGACGGCCCCATCCGCACCACGCCCATCTGGCTCTCGTCGTTCGGCGTGTTCTATGAGGAACTGGCCGGCGGCGAAAACTTCACCGCCAGCCACTCCCAGAGCTTCAAGGGCGGCCGCAAGCCCATGGACGGGCGCGGCATGCAGCTGCTGGACGCCGCGGCCGCCATCGAGCAGGGCGTGCGCGACATCGTCGCCGCCGTGCGGCGCGACGGCCGCTACGTGATCAAGCTGGCTCCCTCGCTCTCGCCCCTGATCCGGCGCGACTTCGACGTGGTGGCGCCGTACGCCCGTTACCTCCAGACCATCGTGGACCGCGAGGCGCTGGCCGCAGTGACCGCCGCCGGCGCGGCCGGCTTCCGGGTGGCCGTCTCCACGCAGGGCGGGGCCATGGGGCGCACGTCCCGGCAGATCTTTGACCTGCTCGGCATTCCCACCGGACCCGGCGGCATCGTGGAGTACCTCCACTTCGCCGAGAGCCCCACCTACCACGGCATCGGCCTGGTGGACGGTGTCAATCACGGGGTGGACCCGGGCAAGTGGCAAATCTACAAAAACATCGGCGCCCAGGCGATCCTCCTCGGCGGACACGCCAGCGTCGTGTTCATCTGGGACCCGGACGGCGACCGCTTCAACATGGTCACCGTCGCCGACCCGGACACCGCCGCCCGGGCGCAGGCCAACGGCCTGGAGGTGGAAGCCGGCGACGCCGCCCGGAGCATCGTCTACTTCAAGCCCAACCAGATTTATCTCATGCTGCTGGCGTTCCGGCTGGAAAGCGCCCGGCGGCAGGGCCTGCTGGACCGGCGCCCCTGGCTCCTCATGGAGACCTACCCCACCAGCCGCTCGCTGGCGGAGCTGGCGGCGCGTTTCCGCGTGCCCACGTTCTTCACGCCGGTGGGCTTCAAGCACTTCGGCAACGCCTGCGCCCGCCTGGAGGAGCAGGAGCTGGCCGGCGCGGCGGAGCTGGCGCTCACCGACTCGCGCGGGCGCCGGCACACGTTCCCCGCGGGCACGCGCATCCTGCTCATGGCCGAGGAGAGCGGCGGCGCCGCCCTGGGCGGCACCGAGATGCTGCACAGCCGGAGCGGGGCGCGGTCCATGCTGGCGCTGAAAGAAAAGGACGCCTTCCAGGTGGGCGTCACCGCCATGGCGCTCGCCGGCCGGCTGCACCTCGACGGCTCCAGCTTCGCCCGCTACTACCTGGAGGTGCTGGAGCGGTACGACATCCGCCACCGCTTTTACGAGCGCCAGGACGTGACCCTGTTCGACGAGTCGCTCGCCGGCCCCGCCCGCGAGACGGCGATGGCCGAGGGGAACCGGAAGAAGGACCGGGCGGTGCGCTTCTTCCGCTCCCTGGCGGAGCGCCTCGGCCGCGGCGAGCTCAACCCCGGCGCCGTCACCCGGATCCTGCAGGAGCGCGGTCCGGCGGGATTCGTGTTCCCCCCGGTCCAGGACGTTTACTGGGCCGGCGACGGGACGCTGATCGAATTCGACGGCCTCTGGTGGCAGCTCCGCGCCTCGGGCACCGACGCGGTGCTCCGCTACTACGCCGAGGGAAAGCTGCGCGAGGAAGTCCGCTGGCTCAACGACGCCCTGATGCGCCTCGACGTGTCGGAGTAGGGAGGCCGCCCCCCGCCCATGCTGGTCAAACTGGAGAACATCGGGCGCTACTTTCCCGAGGTGGACCTCTTCGCCGGGGTCAACCTCCAGCTCAACGACGGCGACCGCGTCGGGCTGGTGGGCCCCAACGGCTCGGGCAAGAGCCAGCTCCTGGCCATCATCGCCGGCGAGACCGTCCCCGACGAGGGGCGGGTGGAGCGCCGGTCGCGCCTGCGCATCGGCCGTCTGGCCCAGGAGGTGCGGGTGGACGGCGGCGGCAGCGTCCGCGACGCGGCGCTGGAGGTGTTCCGCCCCCTGATGGAGCTGGAGGCGGAGATCCGCCGGCTGGAGGAGGCGCTGACCCACGCCGCGCCGGACGATCTGCCGGAGCTCATGGCCCGCTACGGCGCGGCCAAGGACAGTTACGAGCGGAGCGACGGCTACGCCTTCCGCGCCCGCGCCGTGGCCGTGCTCCACGGCCTCGGCTTCGGCGACGCCGACCTGGACATGCCGTGCACACGCCTGTCCGGCGGCCAGCTCAACCGTCTCGGCCTGGCCCAGCTTCTGCTGCAGAAGCCCGACCTCATGCTCCTGGACGAGCCCACCAACCACCTGGACCTGCCGGCGATCCGCTGGCTGGAGGAGTACCTGCAGGGGTGGGACCGCGGCTTCATCGTGGTCTCCCACGACCGCTACTTCCTCGACCGCGTGGTGAACCAGGTGTGGGAGATCGCCAACCGCCGGATCACGAGCTGGCCGGGCAACTACACCCGCTTCCAGCGCGACCGCCACAAGCAGCTGGAGCAGCAGCGCCGCGAGTACCAGCGCCAGCAGGAGTTCATCGACAAGACCGAGGACTTCATCCGGCGCAACATCTACGGCCAGAAGACCCGGCAGGCCCAGAGCCGCCGCAAGATGCTGGCCAAGCTCGATGTCATCGAGCGGCCCACCGTGGACACGCGCCGGATCCACCTGGACCTGTCAGGCGTGAGCCGCAGCTCCGAGACCGTCCTGGTGCTGGACCACCTGGCCGTCGGCTACGGCGCGCCGCTGGTCCGGTTCCCGTTCGAGATGACGGTGCTCGCCGGCGAGCGCATCGGCCTCATCGGCGAGAACGGCACCGGCAAGACCACCTTCTTCCGCACGATCCTCGGCCGGCTCGCCCCCGCCGGCGGGAGCTTCGCCTGGGGCCGCAACATCTCGGTGGGCTACTTCGACCAGAAGATGGAGTCGCTCACCGGCTCGCCCATCCAGGAGATCCAGCTGCTGGACCCGCTGGCGGCCGAGGGCGACCTGCGCACGTTCCTCGCCCGCTTCGGCTTCCACGACGATGACGTGTTCAAGCCGCTGGAGGTGCTCAGCGGCGGCGAGAAAAACCGCCTGCTGCTGGCGCGTCTCATCTACGGCCGACATAACGTGCTCGTGCTGGACGAGCCCACGAACCACCTGGACATCCCCGCCCGCGAGCAGCTCGAGGAGGCGCTCGAGGACTACCCGGGCACGCTGGTGGTCATCACCCATGACCGCTATTTCCTGGACCGGATCATCCAGAAGATCATCCGGATCGGGGCCGGCACGGCCGAGCTGTTCCACGGCAACTACTCGGAGCTCGAGGCGTGGGGGGCGCGGCGCGCGGCCGCGCCCGCCGCCGACGCGGCCGACCGGCCGGCAACGGCCGCCAGGGCGCGCGAGCCGGAGGAGCGCCCCCGCCCCGCGGGCTTGTCGAAGAACGAGCGCGTCCGACTGGAACGGCTGCTGGCCGACCTCGAGTCGCGGATCGAGGCGGCCGAGGCGCGGCAGACGGACATCGAGCGGATCCTCACCGAGCCGCCCCCCGGCATGATCGGCGCCGAGCTGGCGCGCCTGGGACACGAGTTCGAGACCGTGGGCCGGGAGATCGAGGCGCTCATCCGGGAATGGGAAGCGGTCGGCGAGCGGCTCGCCTGAGGGAGGGTTGATCGTTGATAGTTGAGGGTTGAGGGTTCGAGCTCGTAATCGTGATCGTCATCGTAATTCGTAATCGTGATCGTAATCGAGGTTCAAGATGAATGGGTGAATGGGATCTGGATTCTGTGAGCCAGGACCCAGAACCCAGGTCCCAGGTCCGATCCCCGATTTCCGATGACTGGGAACAAGTCGCGAGCTTCGACCACGATCACTCAGTTGCCCCTTGTTTTCTGCTATGCCCAAGCTGCCGACCCGCCGGGCGGGTCGAACGTTGGTGGCCCCGGGCACGAGCCCGGGGTCGGTGCCGCCGACCATCGCCAGGACGCGACCCGCGAGACGGGTCGAATGTGATCCAGACCTCCAAGAAAATGACGGGGTGTCATGGCCGGCCGAGCTGAGGGCTTCGGGATCACCTCTGCTTCACCCACGCACTCGAATCATATTCGACCCGCTTCGCGGGTCGCCCCTGCTCATGACGGGACGGAGCGGACCCCGGGTTTCACCCGGGGCTATTCTTGTTCGACCCGCGCGCCGCGGGTCGCCGGAGGGCTACAGTGACGGATGAAAAATGATCGATGACCAAATGACGATTGCCAGATGTCAAATGACAGATGACAAATGGAAATGACTCTTTGTGCCCTTTGTGACTTCGTGGTGAATGTCCGGCTCTCTCGAAGTCCGATGTCCGCGTTACGGGAACGAGCTTCGAGTCTCGAGCCTCGATTACGAATTACGATCACGATTACGAATTACGATTACGAGCTCGAGCAGATGGGCATGGAACGAACCGCTAGCCTCGAGCCCCGATGTCCGCCTCCGCGAAAAACGCTTTGAATCTCCCCCGCGCTGGCCCTACAATCGCGCCATGCATCCGATCCTCCCGCCGGCAGGTGTGGGTTGAGCGCGTTCCTGGAGCTCCAGGACGTCGCCAAGGCCTTCGGCCGCGTCCGGGCCGTGGACGGCGTCTCCCTCACCGTGGGCCGCGGCGAGTTCTTCTCACTTCTCGGGCCCAGCGGCTGCGGCAAGACCACCCTGCTGCGCATCATCGCCGGCTTCGAGACGCCCGACGCCGGCCGGGTCCTCCTCGACGGCAAGGACATCACCGCGCTGCCGCCCAACCGCCGCCCCGTCAACACCATCTTCCAGAGCTACGCCCTCTTCCCCCACCTGACCGTCCGTGAGAACATCGGCTTCGGGCTGCAGGTGGCCCGCCGCTCCCGGCGCGAAATCGACGAGGCGGTGGACCGGATGCTGGCGCTCATCCAGATGGAGGGGCACGCCCACAAGCGGCCCGACCAGATCAGCGGCGGCCAGAAACAGCGCGTGGCGGTGGCCCGGGCGCTGGTGAACCAGCCGCTGGTGCTGCTGCTGGACGAGCCGCTGGCGGCGCTGGACCTGAAGCTCCGCCAGCGGATGCTCATGGAGCTGGACCTGATCCACGACCAGGTGGGCATCACCTTCCTCTACGTCACCCACGACCAGGGCGAGGCGATGAGCCTGAGCGACCGGATCTCGGTCATGGACCGCGGCCGCGTCCTCCAGACCGGCACGCCGGCGGAGATCTACGAGGCGCCGCGCAGCTCCTTCGTGGCCGCCTTCATCGGCGACACCAACTTCTTCGAGGGGCGCGTCGGCGAGCTGGACGGCGACTACTGCCGGCTGGCCATCCCCGGCTTCGCCGACGTGCGCTGCTACAACGACAAGCAGCTGGGGATGGACCAGTCCGTGTTCCTGAGCGTCCGGCCCGAGAAGCTCCACATCGCCCGCGAGGCGCCCGCCGCCAAGCCGTCCATCAACGCCTACCAGGGCCGGGTGGACGACGTGATCTACCTCGGCGCCCTGACCAAGTACTGGGTGCGCATCGACGGCCACCGCCTGGCCGTCCACCGCCAGCACAGCCGCTTCCTGCTCGACGAGCGGCCCATCGTCTGGGGCGAGACGGTCTGGATCTCGTGGCACGCCGACGACGGCTACATGCTGGAGCGCTTCAGCGAGGCGGACGCCCGCCTGGTGGAGCGCCCGCCGGAGAAGGTCGGCGACGTGCCCGACGACGCGCCCGCCGGCGAGGACGCCCCGTGAACCGTCCCCTGCGCGACCGGCTGCCCGAATGGCTCGTGACGCTGCCGCCCATGGGCTGGCTGGCGGCGCTGTTTCTGCTCCCCACGGCGCTCATCTTCGCCATCAGCCTGCGGCCGGCCGACCCGTTCGGCGGCATCGGGGCGGGCTGGACGCTGGATCATATCCGCGCCCTGGCCACCCATCACTATGCCGTCATCGCCGCGCGGACCGTGCTGTTCAGCCTGCTCACCACCGCGATCTGCCTGTTCCTGGCGCTGCCCACCGGCTACTACATCGCCCGGGCGCCCGGGCGCTGGCGCCAGACGCTGCTGCTGCTGGTGGTGGTGCCGTTCTGGACGAGCTTTCTCATCCGCATCTTCGCCTGGAAGGTGCTGCTCCACCCCGACGGGCTCTTCAAGCAGGCGCTGGCGTTCCTCCACCTGGTGCCCGCCGACGCCGCCCTGCTGTACCATCCGCCAGCGGTGCTGCTGGTCATGGTGTACACCTGCCTGCCGTTTGCCATCCTGCCGGTGTATGCCGCGGCGGAGAAGTTCGACTTCCAGCTCCTCGAAGCGGCGCGGGATCTCGGCGCCGGCCGCTTCCAGGCGTTCATGCGCGTGTTCGTGCCGGGCATCCGCCGCGGCGTGCTCACCGCGGTGCTGGTGGTGCTCATCCCGGCGCTCGGCACATACGTCATCCCCGACCTCGTGGGTGGCCCCACCTCGGAGATGATCGGCAACAAGATCGCCCAGCGCGTGTTCGTGGACCGCAACCTGCCCCACGCCGGGGCGCTGGCGGCGCTGCTCACCCTCGGCGTGCTGCTGCCCATGGCGGCGGTGCTCGTGCTGCAGGCGCGCGGACGGCGGCGGGCGCCGACCGACGAGGAGGGGCTGTGACCCGGAGCCGCTTCCCCATCGTGGTCACGTACGCCGTGCTGGCCTTCTTCTACCTGCCCATCCTGGTGCTGGTGGTCAACTCGTTCAACGCCTCCCGCTTCGGCAGCACCTGGGGCGGCTGGTCGCTCGGCTGGTACGAGCGGCTGTTCAGCCACCGCGAGATCTGGGAGGCGCTGCAGAACACCCTCATCGTGGCCGTGGCGGCCACCGCCGCCTCGGTGGTGTTGGGCACCCTGGCCGCCTTCGCCCTGCACCGCTGGCAGAGCCGGCTCCAGCGCGCCCACTTCACCCTGATCTACACCCCGCTGGTGGTGCCCGAGATCCTCATGGGCATCAGCCTGCTCTTCTTCTTCGCCGCGCTGGGGATGCCGCTCGGGCTGGTCACCATCACCCTGGCCCACATCACCTTCTGCGTCAGCTACGTCGCCCTGGTGGTGCTGGGCCGGCTGCAGGACTTCGACTGGGCGGTGGTGGAGGCGGCCCAGGATCTGGGCGCCGGCTGGTGGACCACCGTGCGGCGCGTGCTGCTGCCGCTGCTGGCGCCGGGCATCGTCGCCGGCGCACTGCTGGCGTTCACACTGTCGGTGGACGACTTCGTGATCACCTTTTTCGTGGCCGGGCCGGGTTCCACTACCCTGCCCATCCAGATTTACAGTATGATCAAACATGGCTCACCCCCGGTCATCAACGCGCTGTCCACGCTGCTGCTGGCGGTGACGTTCGCCGCGGTGTGGCTGAGCCGCCGCCTGACGGAGGAAAACCGATGAGCCCAATCACTCGCATCCTGTCCGCGGCCGCCCTGGCCGCCGCCCTGCTGCTGGCGCCCGCGTGCACGCGGGAGACGCCGGTGCTCCACGTCTACACCTGGGCCGACTACGTCAAGCCCGAGCTCGTCCAGCGCTTCGAGGCGGAGCACGGCTGCCGGGTGCAGATCGACACGTTCGACTCCAACGAGGCGATGTACGCCAAGCTCAAGGCCGGCGGGGGCGGCTACGACCTGATCACCCCGTCGAGCTACATGGTCAAGGTCATGCACAAGCAGGCCATGCTGCTGGCGCTGGACCACGCCCGGCTCCCCAACCTCCGCCACATCGACCAGTCGTACCTCAAGGTGGCGCTGGACCCCGGGATGCACCACAGCGTGCCGTACATGCTCACCACCTCTGGCATCGCCTACCTCAGGAGCAAGCTCGCCGACGTCGAGCCCAGCTGGGGCGTCTTCGACCGGACCGACCTGGCCGGCCGCGCCACCATGCTCAACGACATGCGCGAAACCATCGGCGGCGCGCTCAAATTCCTCGGCTACTCCCTGAACACCACCGACGAGGGGCAGCTGGCGGAAGCCCAGGCCGTGGTCATCCGCTGGAAGCGGCACCTGGCCAAGTTCGAGAACGAACAGTACAAGACCGGCCTGGCCTCGGGCGAGTTCCTCCTGGTGCACGGCTACAGCGGCGACATCTTCCAGGTGCAGGCGGAGAACGACGACATCGCCTTCGTCATCCCGAAGGAGGGCACGTCCATCGCCTGCGACGACCTGGTCATCCCCGCCGGCGCGCAGCAGGCGGAACTGGCGCACGCGTTCATCAACTTCCTGCACGATCCGGCGGTGGCCGCGGAGAACACCAACTTCATCCGCTACCTCTGCCCCAACACCGCCTGCTACCCCAAGCTCGACGCGGAGCTGCGGAACGACCCGGCGGTGTTCGTGCCGGAGGCGATCCGGGCCCGCTGTGAGGTGATCGACGACCTCGGCGCCGCCAACGCGCTCTACACGAAGGTCTGGGACCAGGTCAAGGCGGCGGACTAACGCGACGACGGCTGCCGGCCGCGGTCCGCGGCGACCGGTTGCGCTGAAAGATATCCGGCGGTCCGCAAACAGGGCGTACGATAATCATCTTTCGGACGGGGAGTGGAATATGAGCGAATCCGCCCAACCGACGGACGATACCGTTCCGGCGCCGGGAGAACCGATCCCGGACGTCGTCGCGCCGGCGCCCGCTCCGCCGGCCGCGCCGACCCGGCTGGAGCCGGTGGCCGCGCCGGAGCGCCTGGCCGCGGTGGACGTCCTGCGCGGCGTGGCCCTGCTCGGCATCCTGGTGATGAACATCTACGCCTTCGCCATGCCCTCGATGGCGTACCTGAACCCGCTGGTCTGGGGCGGCGACACCGGCGCCGACATCTGGACGTGGATCGTCACCCACCTGCTGTTCGACCAGAAGATGATGACCATCTTCTCCATGCTCTTCGGCGCCGGCCTGGTGCTGCTGGACCAGCGGTCCGCCGCCCGCGGCGCGAAGCTCGGGGGCGTCTTCTACCGCCGGGTGCTCGTGTTGCTGGCGTTCGGCTTGCTGCACGCCTACCTGCTCTGGTACGGCGACATCCTGTACAACTACGCCCTCTGCGGCATGCTGCTCTTCCTGTTCCGCCGCGTGCGCCCGCGCTGGCTCATCGCCGTAGGCGCCGCGGCCATCGTGGCGGCGGCGCTGGCCTACAGCGCCACGGGCGGCTTCTTCATGCTCGCCCGGAAGACCGCGCACGAAGCCGCTGCGGCCCGCGCGGCCGGCCGCACGCCCACGGAGTTCCAGCAGGCCATGGAAAAAACATGGCCGGAGCTTCAACTGGAGTTCGAACCGACCCCCGCGGAGCTTCAGCGGCAGATCCAGGTTTACCGCGGCTCATGGGTCGGAATCTTCATGGACCGGCTGCCGCTGGTGCTCCAGATCCAGATCTTCATGACCCTCATGGTCCTCACCTGGCGCCTGGGCGGGATCATGCTCATCGGCATGGCCCTGATGAAGCTGGAGGTGTTCAGCGCCCGCCGCTCCCCCGCCTTCTACCACCGGCTGATGCTGGCCGGATACGGGCTGGGCTTCCCCCTCGTGGGGCTGGGAATGTGGGACCTGTTCCGCACCCGTTTCGATTTCATCCACAGCTTTCTGGTGGCCGGGCACTTCAACGGGGTGGGGAGCCTGCTGGTGGCGCTGGGCCACGTGGGGCTGGTCATGCGGCTGTACCAGGCCGGCGTCCTGTCGGCGCTGCAGCGGCGCCTGGCCGCGGTGGGCCGGATGGCGCTCACCAACTACCTGGCCCAGACCATCATCGCCACCACGATTTTCTACGGGTATGGGTTCGGGCTCTTTGGCTCGGTCTCCCGCTTCCCCCTCATGGGTTTCGTCGTCGCGATCTGGGCGGTGCAGCTGTGGTACAGCCCGCTCTGGCTGAAGCGCTTCCGCTTCGGTCCGGCGGAGTGGCTCTGGCGCTGGCTCACCTACGGCCGCCGCCCGCCGCTGCGGCTGGAAGTTGATAGTTGATGGTGGATGGTTGATGGTTCGTGCCCGTAATCGTAATCGTAATTCGTAATCGTAATCGTAATTCGTAATCGTGATCGTAATTCGTAATCGAGGCTCGAGGCTCGAGGCTCGAGGCTCGTGCCTGTAACGCGGTCATCGGACATCAGGCCGTCCATCTTCACCACCAGGCACAGAGGACACAGAGTCTTTTTGTGTTTTGAGCCCGGATCTCAAGTTGTTTCCACCTCTCCGATTCAACCGTTCACCCAGTCACCGATTCACCCATTCACCATCCAACCTCGTCCCGCAAGCCCCGGCTCGACTCCAAATACTTAATCCCAATTAAGTAATCACCAATAGCCAATCCGAAATTCCCAAAGAAAGATGATCAATGAAAATAGCCGCTCCTTCGTGTCCTTCGTGACTTTGTGGTCAATCGGCGGACTTCGGACATCGGCCATCGGCAACGCTGCGCGCGGAGCGCTTTGCTTGGCACGCCGTGCCCAGGAGTGCGGCGGCTCGACGCCGCTTTGGGTTCCGGAACGGTTTGTCGATTTGCGACGGCTGCAAAATACAAAGACGCGTCCCGCGTCGATCCAGAGCGCAGACGGGTCTGCGCACTCCAGGCCGGCGCCGCTTCCCTATGATCATGCTGAGCGAACTCACAGCTGCCAGACCGCGAGGCACTTCAGGCGCGCGTTCATCGAACGCGCGGTACTCGAGACCTCGCGGCCGCCAGGCCGCGAGGTCCTCCGGACTCCGTCACCGCTCAAACTTCACGTCGCCCACCGTCACCGTCTCGTCCGTTTCCGCCAGGCGGAGGGTGATGGAGCGACGGCGCTCCGTGGTCCGGCCGAAGTCGGTGTAGATGTCCACCTGGAGCGTCACCGGCGCCGCGAGCTTCTGCCGGTTCGTGCCGTAGTAGTGCGCGGCAACCGTGTACGCGCCCGCCGCCGCCTTCCGGATCAGGTATTCTTCCGGGCCGTAGCCGTCCGTGAAATCCCGGGAGATGCGCCCGCCGGCGGCCGACCGGTTGTGGTTGTAGCGGACCGTCTCCCCGCCCGGCTCGATCACGTGGAGGTCGATGTCGGTGGCGTCACTGTCCCAGGTGAGGACGATGCGCAGGTCCACGTCCAGCAGCTGCACCAGCTCCGGCGCGATGGGGAGGTCCGAAACGCCGCCCGCCCGGGCCGCCGGGATCAGGGCGTTGGCTTCCATCAGGGCGATCAGCTCGATCCCCGCGAACCGGTCCCAGTCGCCCAGGATCACCCGGTTGAGGAGCCGGAGCGCCTCGGCGTGCTCCCCGCTCCGGGCCTGCACCAGGGCCAGGTCCCGGAACGACTGCGGCTCCTCGGGCCGGAGCTCCGCCACGCGCTTTAGGATTTCCCGGGCCCGGTCCAGCTCGTCGGCCTGCTCCAGGCGGCGGGCCAGCACCCGCAGCAGCCGGGCGTCCTCGAGGGTGAGCTCAGCCAGGTTGGACAGCACCCGGAGCCCCTGCTCCCGCAGCCCCTTGGCGTAGAAGATGTCGGCGCAGTCGACGTAGAAACCCGGCACGTCGGCGTACGCCGCCCGGTGCTCCAGGTAGACGGCGTCCATTGCCGTTGGCTCGGCGGCGCGCAGGGCGTGAACGTACGGCAGATCCGGCGCCCACTCGCGAAGCGTCACCTCGCCGCCGCGGCCATGGCGCGCCACGGCCGTCCCCGCACTTTCATCCGAGTGACTCCCTCCGACACCACCGGCAACCCCGCCGACAATCCCGCCGACCACTCCCGCTGCGGCGATACTCATTCCATCAACCACGACATCCGATCCGTCAACATCCGTAGACGAGGCCACGACGATTTCTTCCATGATCTCGGCCACCGTCAGCACCACGTTCTGAGTCCGCGTACTCCCTGCCGCGATGTCGATCCCGGTCACCGTGACGGGCTTGAATCCTTCCAGCGCGGCATGCAGTTGGTATTCTCCTGCCGGCAGCGCCACAAAACGGTACGCGCCCGCCTCCCCCGTGACCGCGGTTCGTCCCCGTTCTCCGACGGTGAGGGTCAAGGTGACACCTGGAATCGCACCACCCGTGTCGTCCCTCACGGTACCCTGCAGGATACCGCCCCCCCGCACCTCAGGGAGTCGGGCCGCGGGCGGCCTGGGCGGCGCAGCGAGTGACGCGGAGCCGCCCGACGGGAGCGTGGGCAGGGTCCGTGCGTCCGCCGCCCCTTCCTTGCCGGGTTTTGGTTCGTTTTTGAACTCCTTCTGCCACCACGCCACGCGTTCCGACCAGTCGTTGATGAGTTGGGCGATCTTGCGTTGCTCCGCGTCCGCCTGTTCCTTCCGCTTTTCGCTCAAACGCTGCGCGTATGCCTCCCGCCATTCGGGGAAGCACGCCGGCGGCTCCACCTCGAACTCGATGTACTGGTCCAGCCGCTCCAGCACCAGCAGCGACGTGCCGGGGGTCACCAGGCCGTATCGCCGTCCCAGTTCCACCAGTTCCGCCCGGTACTGCTCCGGGAACGCCATCAGCTCCCGCACCTTCCGCTGGGCCCAGTACGTGCGGAGCAGCTCCCCCGCCGGGGCGCCTGCGCGGTCGACCTGGAACCGCACGGAGCGCGTCTCCGAGCGGCCCCGCTCGTAGCGGAGCGCCACCGCCGCCTGGCCTCCCGCCAGGCGGCCCGCCAGGATCACGGCCCCCGCCACGGGGCAGCCGGCCGCCGGGAGCAGCTGGTCCACCTGCGCCGGATCACACGCCGCGCGCCGCAGCAACAGGGGCGCCCGCCCGACGCGCGCCGCCGCCGCCGCCGGGTCCGCCGCGGCGAGGTGGATGTATTCGCCTCCACTGCTCTCGGCCACGTGCCGCAGCAGGGGATGGTTGGCCGCCGGGTCCGCCGTGACCGCGTACACCGGGGCGGCGAACGCGCCGGGCATCTCCGAGCCGAAGGTGGAGTTCCCGTCGCTGAACAGCAGGATGACCGAGGGTGGCCGCGCCGGCGGCGGCACGGTCAGGCATCCCAGCTGCGTCCCGCCGTCATAGGCCACCGCCGCCAGCGCCGCCTCCAGCGCCCGGGTGTCCCCGTTGGTGACGGAGACCGCCTGCGGCGGCGCCTGGACGTTACGGAACGCCACCAGCTCCACGGCCACGCTCCGGTTCTTGAACCGGCCGAAGTACGCCCGCAGCAGCTCCAGTTCCCGCGAGCGGTCGGCGCGGGCCCGGGAGCCGGAGGCGTCCCAGAAGATGACCACGCGGTCGGGCGCCGCCGCCGGCTCCGCCCCGACCGCCCCGCCGCCCGGCTCGTCGAGGATGCAGAAGTAGTGCCAGCCGTCGGCCGCCTGCTCCACCACCACGCGCCGGTCGTCGGCGCGGGGAATCTCCACGACCAGGTCCTCCGCCAGCCGGACGTTGGACGCCCGGTACTCCGCCGTGCGCTCCGCCGGCCCCTCCCGGAACATCAGCCGGGCCGGACCGGCGGCGACGATGGCCGGCGCGGCGCCGGCCTGCCGGACCGACATCTTGAGCCGGAACGCGGACACCTTCTCGTCGAACGCCATGGGCAGGCGGTAGGCGAACGCCCGTTCCCCGATCTCCAGTTCCGACAGGTAGCGGACCATGACCGTCCGCTTCCCCTTCGCCGGCAGCGGATAGACCCGGGTGCGAAAGGTGTTCCCCTTGACCCATTCCACCAGGCCGGGATCTACTCCCCGGCGGACCACCGTCTCGAACACCCGCTGCGCCTTCGCCTTCTCCACCACCACGCCGTCCACCATGTGGCCGTCCACGTCGAGGGCATAGCCGCTCACCGTGGCGCCTTCCGGCAGCGGGAAGATCAGCTCCCCTTCCAGCACCCGGCTGTGGGGATTGCGATACGTCATGGTGAGCCGCGTCTCGGCGATATACCCCACGATCGCCACGTCCACCGCCAGCTCGTCCAGGACCATGGCCTTCGGCTGGCCATCCTCCCGCACTACCAGGCGCGGCGCCTGCGCGCCCGCCGGCGCCGTGAGCGCCAGCAGGACGGCGAAGACGCCCGCCAGCCCGACCATCCACGAATTGCCCGCATGTCGTTCGTTCATGATCTCACCTCGCCCGAATGTTGTCACCAGCCCGGCAGCGACGGTTGTGCGCGCCATCGGAACACCGCGGCGGCCGCCGGGGTTATCGCCAGGTCCAGCCGCAGCCGCTCGCCGGGGCGGAGCCAGAGGCCGACAACGGCGCACGGGTGGAAGCCCGCCTTCTCGGCCGCCAGGTCGTAATGCCCGGGGGCCAGCTCCGCGCACCGGTAGGCGCCGTCACGGCCGGTGACGGCGGTGCGCGCCGCGCCGGTGTCCAGCCGGGTGACGGTCACCGTCACCCCGGCGATGCCGCGGCCCGCCGGGTCCGTCACCCGCCCTCCGATGCCGGCGGACCAGTCGCCGGCGCTCCCGGCGGTCCAGACGCCCACCCAGAGCCACAAGCCCAGCGCGGTCACCTGGCGCAGCGCGATGCGCGTCACCATGTCGGCCTCCTCGCCCGTTCTCGTCGTCTGTCATCTTTGACACCCGGCAGCCGGCGCCTGTCGCAAACGGCGCAGACCGGCTGTACTGCTTGCAGTCTAGAGCGGAATGAAAAGGGCGGGAACCGGCAACTATGTCGGATTTTGCGCCCGCTCCGCTGCCGGGGCGACACCGGCGCCGGGAGGCGACATCTGGTTGATTTTCAGCGTATTGCCGGCTGGCGCGTCCGGGCGTGCGGCGGAGCGAGGTGGTAAGAATGTCCGGCGCGGCGGGCCGGCTCATCCCCGGCGGATCTGGGACGGGAGCCGGCCGTATATTTTGCGGAACACCCGGCTGAAGTAGACCGGATCGGAAAATCCCAGCCGCTCGGTGAGCGCGCGGACCGTCGGCGGCGGATCGCCCTCAGTGAGCAGGCGGAACGCCCGGTGCATCTTCTCGTGGGTCAGGGCGTCGTGGACGGTGATGCCCCGTTCGCCGCGGAACCGCTCGGCGAAATGGGTGCGGCTGTATCCGAAGGCATCGGCCAGCGACTCCAGGGTCAGCCGGCGAAGCGTCGGGTCGGGGCAGGTCTTGATGTGTTGGACGACGCGCTCGCCCAGCCCCTCGCTGGCCAGGTCGTCTTCCATGCGGCGGAGCAGAGCGGCGATGTCCGCCCGGAAGGCCCGCAGCCGCCGCTCCGGCGGCACCTCGCCCCGCCACCCGCCCGCCAGCTCGGCCTTCCAGCGGGTGATCCGGTCGGGATTGCCGTCGCCGAAACCGTGCAGGAGCGAGTCGAGCAGGGCGTCCAGGTGCGTGGTGAGCTCGGCGGGGCGCGGCGCGAACTGCTCCACCAGGAACGACACGCAGGTATCCAGCTCGGCCTGGAAGGCGTCGCGCCCGTGCAGAAAAAACTGGCGCGACAGGAACCGGGCCATGTTCAGGGTGCGGGTCAGATATCGCGGCATGGCGCCTCGCTCGCGGCGGATTCGATCCGGTCCAGCCGCGCCCGGATGGCGGCGGAGTCCGCCAGGCGGCGCGCCGGCTCCCGGGCGATCATCGCCAGCGTCAGCTCGGACAGCGCCGCCGGGACGTCCGGATTGACCTCGGCCGGCGGCACCGGCTCCTCGCTGAGCACGGCGTACAGCATGCCCGCCGGATCGTCGGCGGCGCCGGCGAACGGCGGGGCGCCCGTGAGCATCTCGTAGAGAATCACGCCCAGCGCGTAGGCGTCCACCCCGGCGTCCTCGCGGCCGCCGCTCCCCAGGTACTCCGGCGGCAGGTAGGCGATGGTCCCCGCCGGCACGCCCAGCCCCGTCCGGGTGCGCTGGTCCGCCGGCCGGGCCAGCCCGAAATCCAGCACCCGGACGCGCACCGCGCCATCCGTGGCCGCTTCTCCCTCGGCCGGCGGCGCGGGCACCAGGAAGACGTTGTCCGGTTTGAGATCGCGGTGCATCACCCCGGCGGCGTGGATCGCCTCCACCGCCGCCAGCAGCTGACGAAATACCTCCACCGCGCGCCGCGGCGGCAGCCCCTCCGGCGGAATGGACGCGCGGAGGCTGCGGCCCCGGCAGAACTCCATGGCGTACCAGAGGCGGCCCTGGTCCTCGCCGCGCCCGAACACCCGCACCACCGCCGGGTGGTCGATGCGCTCGCAGGCCAGCCCCTCGCGGATGAACCGCCGGCGCGATTCGTCATCGTCGGACGCGGGCTCCAGGATCTTGACGGCCGCTTCCTTTCCGGTCTGCCGGTGGACGGCGCGCCAGACCGTTCCCATGCCGCCTTGCCCGATTCGCTCCACCAGGCGGTAGGGGCCCACCTGGTGGCCGGCGCGCCACTCCCGCAGCAACCGGCGGATATTTTGCACGGCCGCGCGCCCGGCGAGCACGGCGGCCGCCAGCGCCAGCAGGGCCGCGACCTGGAACCAGGTGGTCCGCCACAGGGGCGCGCGGACGGTGAACGGCACCACCAGCGCGTCCGGCCCCCACGCGCCGTCCCGCAGCCGGGCCTGGAGCCGGAGCGTGTAGTCGCCCGGCGGCAGGGCGGCGTAGCGCACCCGCCGGTCGGCAAACGGCGCGGACCATTCGGCGTGGAATCCGTCCAGGCGGCAGCGGAACCGCACCTTCTCCGGATCCCGGTAGTTCAGCGCGGCGAAGTGAAACTCCAGGTCGCGCACACCAGGCGCCACCGTCCGCCCGCCGGACGGCATGGCCTGGTTGTCGGCCGTGATCCCGAGCAGATGCACGGGCGGCGGCGGCGGCGGATCCAGCAGCCGCTCCGGTTGCACCACGCACAGGCCCCGGCTGGTGCAGAACCAGAGGCGCCCGTCGGACGACCGGCAGCCGCCGGGCAGGCATTCCAGGCTGCGCATGCCGTCGTCGATGCCGTAGTGGACGCACACCACCGGTTCCTGCCCGTCCGCCGCGGCATGGAGCTGGCGCTGCGACGCCCGGAAGATCCCTTGCGGACTGGCCATCCAGAGATTCCCCGCGCCGTCGTCGACAATGCCGAGCACGGTGTCGTGCCAGAGTCCCTGGCGCTTTGTCACGGACCGGATCCGGCCGTCCTGCAGCCGCAGTAGTCCGGCGCCGGCGGTGCCGGCCCAGACGGTGCCGTCGGCGTCGGCGTGCAGGCACACCGTTTCCACGCCGTCGGGCCCCGCCGGCCGGAGGGCGCCGTCATGCAGCCGGATCACCCCGCCGCGCGTCGCCGCCCAGACGCCGCCACCGGGCGCCGCCGACAGGTCGAACACCTGGTTGAGCGGCGAACCGATGGGACCGCGGTGCGCCGTCAGCGCGCCGCGCTCCACCCGGGCGACGCCGTGCCCGGCGGTGCCGGCCCAGACGGCGCCGTCGCGATCCGCGCACACCGCGTGGACGACTCCCGGCGGACGCCCGTCCGCCAGCCGGACGCCGGCCAGTCCGTCATCCCGGGCCCGGATCAAGCCCTGCCGTGTGGCCAGCCAGAGCCCGCCTTCCGGCGCCGGCAGGATGTCGTACACCCACGCGCCGGACAACTCCTGCGCCTTGAACGCTGCCACGCGGCTGCCCGTGATCTTGTTCAGTCCGTTGTCGGTGCCGGCCCAGACGTGCCGGTTCTTCCCCTCCGTCACGGCGAGCACCCGGTCGCTGCGCAGGCCCTGCGTCCGGCCGAAGGTGACGATGGCCTCCTCCCGGAGACGCACCAGACCCAGCGCGGTGCCGATCCACAAGTTGTCTTCCCGATCCGCCAGCAGGCAGATCACCCGGTTGTCGGGCAGGCCGTTCGCGGCATCGAGAATTTCCATGCGTCCGCCGCTCACGCGGAACACGCCCCGGCGGGTGCCGAACCAGATCGTGCCGTGTCGGTCCTCGAGGATGGGCGGCGGCATCCGAATCCGGTCGTGATAGCCCGGACCGGCGGTGGAAATTTCGTAGCACGCGCCGTCGGGGCTCTGGATCAGGACCGATTCGACCGGCTCGCCGGAGGCGCCGTCCACCTCGGCGCCCGCGATGCCCAGCCACAGGCCGCCCCGACGGTCACGGAGCGCCATGCGCAGGTTGCGCGCCGCGCCCGGTCCCGGCGGCGTCAACGGCTCCGGCGCGCCGCCGCCGAGCCGCATGAGCCGGCCGTCCGCGGTGCTCACCCAGACGCCGGCCCGCGAGTCGGCGCCCAGTCCCGAGATCATGTTGGAGGGGAGGCCGTCGGCTGTGGTGAAGGGGGTCAGCCGGCCGTCCCGCCACCGGAAGACGCCCCGGTCGCGGGTGCCCGCCCACAGGGCGCCGTCCGGATCCACCACCAACGCGGTGATTTCCGGATTCCCCCGGCCCAGGGCAAACGGTGGACGCGCCAGCCGGCCGTCCCGCCACTCCAGCAACCCGATGTCCCGGGTGCCGATCCAGAGATCGCTCGCGCGGCCGACCTGGAGCGCCGTCACGGCGCCCGGCGTCACGTCCGGGCCCGGCTCCGCTGCGATCCGTTCGAACCGGATGCCGTCGAAGCGGTACAACCCGTCGTCGGTCCCCACCCACAGCCAGCCATCGGCGGTCTGGGCCAGCGCCCGGACCGCCCCGGTGGACAGGCCGTCCTCCGGCCCCCAGCTCTTCACGCCGTATTGTGTCAACTGCCACGCCGGGTCCAGCGCCGGCAGCGCCCCGAACATCAAGCAGCCGATGGTCAGCAACAGAATCGATTGGACCGCCCGACCGGACGCTCCCCGACGGCCGCCGCCGGCTCCCCACCGGCGGCGCCACCGTTTCCTCCCCGTGTTCCGCTGAGACATCATGAGCGGTATTATAAATGAATAACCCGGGCCCGACGCAAATACCGCATGGCAGGCACCGCCACCCCTCCCGGCGCGGCCTTTTGAAACTGGGCGGGCTTGCCGGAGACCCGGCATGGCGGCACGGAGCTGGAGCGAACAATCATGCCTCTTTAGTTCCGGCTCCGCCGGGTTGGGATTACGAGCACGTTACTCAGTTACTTCCGAAATTCTGCCAAAATTTGGCAAAAATATTCACCGGTTTCTTCCCCCCCCTGATCGCCCATCCCAACATCGACCGGCACCGTCTCCGCATTCACGACGAAAATAGCCAGGCGCAGCCCCGCGAACGCGGGGCAGCGCCTGGAAGGCCAACTCGTTGACGCGCCGCGCCCCGGGTACGGGGCGCGAAGAAAGAGTGTCGGCGGACTCCACGCTTCCCCGCGCCCCTGTTCAGGGGCGCGTCGGGTAAAAATACTCGGCTGTCCAGGCGCTGCCCGGCTGCGCCGGGCTGCGCCTGGCTATTGTCTTTGAAACTGGGCGGGCTTGCCGGAGACCCGGCATGGCGGCACGGAGCTGGAGCGAACAATCATGCCTCTTTAGTTCCGGCTCCGCCGGGTTGGGATTACGAGCACGATTACGAATTACGATCACGATGACGATCACGAGCACGACTCTCGAACTGATACGCTCAGCGCTCAACTGGCGGGCTGACAATTATTCCAACAGTTTTCGCCATAAAAAAAGGCAGCCCGAGGCTGCCCGTTAAAAAAGGAGGG
>JAGOHA010000190.1 GCA_017996395.1 Acidobacteriota bacterium
CCGGCTGCGCGCGCGCGGTCGGCCAGCCGGATGATGTCGCCGTAGAAGACCCCGGGCCCGCCGCAGAGAAACACCTGGTAGCGGTCCACCCGCGCCATGAGCGCCTGCAGCTCGGGCTCGAGCCGGGCCGCCGCCACGGGCCGGCCGTTGATGGCGACGGCACCGTCGGCCCCGGCTTCGAGGACGATGGCGAAGGGACCTGGGGGCGGCGGCGCATCCCCCGTCAGCGGATCCGCGGGCAGGCGCACCGGGATGCCGTGGCTGGTGAAGGGTGTGATGACCATGAAGATGATGAGCAGCACCAGCAGGATGTCGATGTACGGTGTCACGTTGATGGCCTGGATGATCATGACCGCCTCCTCGGGCCGGTGTCCGGGGGTCGTTCGGGGCACGACTCCGGCCGGCCGGTGGGTTGTTTGAACTTTACAGACCCGCCAATTGGCCGGATGTTCCGCCGGCGGGGCTCGGTCGCCGGACCGGGTGGCCTGAACCTGGAGCGGCAAAATGACGTACAAATGCTGAGAATCGATACCGGCATGCGCCTCGGGCGACGGCGTACGAACGGACCGCCCGAGCCGAAAAGGAGGACTCATGAGACGCACTCTGTTTTTGCTGGGACTGATGCTCGGATTGGCGGCCGCCGCCGCCGGCGACGTCCGCATCCGGGAATCGCAGCATGTGGACGGATATTACAGCGGCGGCGTCACCGAGCCGGCGCGCGACCAGCAGAACGAGTACTGGTTCGCCGGCGACCGGCTGGCTTACCGCTCCGGCCTCAGGAGCTACATCGTGGACCAGGCCGCCGGCCGGTTCCTGTTCGTCAACCACACCGACAAGACCTACGTTGAAACGCCTCTGCCGCTGGACCTCCGGCGCATCGTACCGGAGATCCTGTCGGGCTATTTCGAACTGATCCGCCGGCGGGGGTCCGTCACGCTCACCGGGACCGTCGCCGACAAAGGCGGCCATCCGTGCCGGAGCTGCCTCCTGAAAATACACACGGGCGAATTTGATGCGGACATGACCCTGTGGCTCAGCACCGACGTGCCGTTCGATTGGCGCCGCCTGGGACAGTTGTTCAGCCAGGTGCGACGGATGGTGAATTACGGCGACGAGTTGATCGCCGCCATCGGGGCGCAGGAGGGATTCCCGCTGGCCTCCGAGTTCACCTACTACGTCGAAGGCATGCAGATCCGCGGGAACACCCGGGTGATCGACTGGACGGAACTCGAGGCGCCTCCCGGCACCTACGCCGCCCCGGCCGGCTACACCCGCAAGGAGCAGCTGCAGCCCCAGGACCTGGACAACTGAGCCTGGAGCCGGCGGCTGACGGCTGTCCGGGTGAGACGTCGGAATCCATCTTTGGTGTTTTCGCTTTTCTTTGGGATAATGAACGGCGATGTGGCAGTCCCCTGAAAATGAAATTGAATGACTCGTTGTGATATGGAGGTGTCCATGGATCGAGATGACCGTCTGCGTAACCGCCGCGACTTTCTGAAGGTCGGAGCCGCCGGAGTGGCCGGCGCCGCGCTGATACCTCATGCGATGGGGCAGGATCAGGCCTCGAGTGAACCCCCCGCCAAAGCCCGGTCGTTCCCCTGCCGCGTGCTGGGCCGGACCGGCCTGAAGCTGCCCGTCGTGAGCATGGGGGTGATGAACGCGGATAATCCGAACCTGGTCCGGGCGGCGCTCGACGCCGGCATCGTCCATCTGGACACCGCTCACAGCTACCAGTTCGGCCGCAACGAGGAGATGATCGGCGGCGTGATCAAGGGCCGCCCCCGCGACTCCTTCGTCATCGGCACCAAGGTGGTCCCCGACGGCGCGGACCGCCGCACCGGCCAGTTCACCGCCGAGACCAGGCCCGAGCCGTTCGTGGAGAAGTTCGAACTCAGCCTCAAGCGCCTGGGTCTGGACCATGTGGACATCTTCTACCTCCACAACGTCTCCACCCGCGAAGCCGCCCTGTTCGAGCCGCTGCTCGCGGCCATGGCCAAGCTCAAAGAGCAGGGGAAAGCGCGCTTCCTCGGGCTCAGCACCCACCGCAACGAGCCGGAGGTGATCCGCGCGGCGGTGGCGGGGAAGGTGCTCGACGTGGTGCTCACCGCCTACAACTTCCGCCAGCCCCACCTTGCGGACATGCACGCGGCCATGGCCGAGGCGGCCGCCGCCGGCGTCGGCCTCGTGGCCATGAAGACCCAGGCCGGCGCCTTCTGGGACAAGGAGCGGCAGCATCCGATCAACATGAAGGCGGCGCTCAAGTGGGCGCTGCGGAACCCGCACGTGGGCACCGCCATCCCCGGTTTCACCACCTTCGACCAGCTGGAAGAGGATCTCGCGGTCATGGCCGATCTGACGCTGTCCCCGAAGGAACTGGACGACCTGAAGCAGGGTGAGAAGCTGGGCGTGACCGGCCTTTACTGCCGGCAGTGCGGCGAGTGCGTGGCCCAGTGCCGCCTCGGGCTCGACATCCCGGCGGCCATGCGGGGCTACATGTACGCGTACGGCTACCGGAACCTGGCCGAAGCCCGGACGACCGTGGCCGCCGCGGTGCTGCCCGCGGACGCGTGCGGCGACTGCGACCGCTGCACCGTGCGGTGCGCCATGGGCCATGACATCCGCGGCCGCGTGGCCGACATCGCCCGCATCACCGCCATCCCGGAGGATTTCCTGGCGTGAGGCCCGGCGGGACTCCGGGCGGACGCCCCGGTCCCGAACTCCGAGCCCCGAGCCCCGAACCCCGAATCCCGAACCCCGGGCCCGCTCCGCGGCGCCCGGGGTTGTTGTCTGAATTCGATCCTATCCAGGACCGGCCCGTGATAAGCTGGGGCCGAATCGATCCCGCGCGGAGGCACAGCCCATGACCGACGATCTGGAATCGCGTTTCGCCGACCTCATCGCCCGCCGGACGGATTTTCCCGCGCTGGCCCGGCTGCACGAGGGCCGGACGCTGGCCCATTTCGACGGGCCGGGCGGCACCCAGGTGCCGCAGACGGTGATCGACGCGGTGTCCGGCTGCTACCGCACCGCCAACGCCAACACCCACGGCTTCTTCGTCACGACGGTGGAGACCGACCGGATGCTCCACGACGCCCGCGCCGCCATGGCCGACTTCCTCGGCGCCGACAATGCCCGCGACATCTCATTCGGCGCCAACATGACCACCCTGGCCTGGGGGCTGGCGCACGCCTTCGCCCGCCGCTTCCAGCCGGGCGACGAGGTGCTCGTGTCGAACCTGGACCACGAGGCCAACCGGGGACCGTGGCTCATGCTGCGCGAGCACGGCATGGTCGTGCGCGAGATCGCCATCCGCCCCGACGCCACCCTCGACTACGACGACTTCGCCGCCCAGGTCACGCCCCGCACCCGGCTGGTGGCCGTCGGCATGGCGTCGAACGCCTTCGGGACGGTGAACGACATCGCCCGCGCCCGGGAGCTGGCCTATCGCGCCGGCGCCTGGCTGCTGGTGGACGCCGTCCATTACGCGCCCCACTTTCCCCTGGACGTCCGGTCGCTCGGCGTGGACTTCCTGCTCTGCTCCGCCTACAAATTTTACGGGCCCCACGTGGGGGTGCTCTACAGCCGCAACGGGTTGCTGGACGGCCTGGCCACGGACCGGCTGCGCACCCAGGATCCCCGGGCGCCCCACCGGATCGAGACGGGCACCCTGAACCACGCGGCCATCGCGGGCACGCTGGCCGCCGTGGACTACCTCGCCTCGCTCGGCGCCGGCGCCAGCCGCCGCGAGCGCGTGATCGCCGCCCTGAACCGCGTGGCCGAGTACGAGCGGGAGCTGGCCCAGCGCATCTGGCGCGGCCTGCAGCGCCTGCCGGCGGTGACCCTCGTGGGGCCGCCCTTCGGCACCGGCCGGCGGGCGCCCACCGTGTCGTTCACCGTGGCGGGACTGGAGGCGGCCGAGGTCTGCCGGCGGCTGGCCGAGCGCGGGATCTGCGCCTGGGACGGGCATTTCTACGCCATCCGCCCCATCGAGCTGCTGGGCCTGCTGGAGCGCGGCGGCGTCACCCGGGTGGGGATCTCGCTCTACAACAGCGTCGAGGACGTGGACCGCCTGCTGGCGGCCATGGCCGAGATCGTCGCGGGCGCCTGAGGCCCGCCGGCGCGTCGGGAGGCGAACCCATGAGCCCCAAACC
>JAGOHA010000191.1 GCA_017996395.1 Acidobacteriota bacterium
TCGAGCTGGGGGTCGGACAGATACGGCGCCGGCCCCAGGCGCAGCGCCTCGCCGCGGGAGTCGGCCCAGACGCCGGCCGCCTTGAGGCGGCGGCAGATGTCGGCGGCCGCCGGGGCGCGCAGCACCAGAAAGCCGCCCAGGGCCTCGAGCGGCACGGCGCGGTCGCGGACGATGACCGCCGGGTCCGGCGCCAGCGCGTCGAACCGCGCCGCAAGCAGCCCCACCTGGCGCCGGCTCACCGCGCGGAGCAGCGCCGGGGTCAGTCCCTCGCGTTCGAAGAAGTCGAACACCGCCGCGGCGCGGTAGTGGCTCACGGGATCGTAGGTGGAGCCGGCGAAGCGCGCCGCCCCCTCGCCGTAACCCACGCCGGCCTCGGGCGCCCGGTCCAGGGCGGCGAACTCGGCGAACCACCCGGTGACCACCGGCCGCAGCCGGCATCCGGGGGGCAGGCGCAGGAAGCAGTTCCCCTCGCCGAGCTGGCAGTACTTGTAGCCGCCGCCCACGACGAAGGCGTCCGCCAGCCCCTCGGCGCGCACCGAGAACGGGACCACGTTGAGGCTGTGGTAGGCGTCCACGAGCAGCGCGGCGCCCACCCGGCGGCACCGCTCGGCGAGAACCCCCAGCCCCGGCACGATCCGCCCCGAGCCGAAGAACACCGACGAGACGAGCGCCGCCGCGGTGCGGTCGTCGGCGGCGGCGGCCAGCCGCTCCGCCGCGTCGTCGGCCGGCTCGGCGGGCACCCGGACCACTTCGATCCCCTCCTCCGCCAGGCGGTCGAGCTGGCGGCGGATGGTGTGGAACTCGCCGTCGGTGGTCACCAGCCGCGGCCGGCGCGCCAGCGGCAGGGCGGAGAGAAAGCGGAGCAGCAGCTCGTGCGTGCTGGCGCCCAGCGCGATGTCGCTGCCGGGGTCGTCCAGCAGCCGGGCGAAGCCGCGCCGGACCGCGTCGGCCTGCTCGAAGGCGCGCGCCCACTTGTCATCCACCCACTCGGCGGCGTCGAGCCAGGCCCGGAGCTGTCCCTCGAAGCCGCAGTCGGGCCACGCCTGGTGGGAGTGGCCCGTGAGCAACAGCCGCTCCCCCACGCGGAAGCGGCGGTAGTGCGCGGCCAGCGGATTGGGATGGCGGGCGAGCGCCTCCGGCGTGTGGCCCATCAGTCGATGCGGATCGCCGCCGGGTCGAAGTCGGGTTGCGGATACTTCATCTTCAGCTTCTTCAGCGTGCCCACGAGGGTTTCGGCGATGAGGAGGTCGCGGAACCACTTCCGGTCGGCCGGCACCACGTACCAGGGCGCGCAGTCGGTGGACGTCCGGGAGATCGCGTCCTCGTAGGCGCGCATGTACTCCGGCCAGCGGGCGCGCTCCTTCACGTCGTTCGGGTTGAACTTCCAGATCTTGGTGGGGTCGGCGAGGCGCTCCTCGAAGCCGACCTTCTGCTCCTCCAGGCTGATGTGGAGGAAGAATTTCAGGATGGTGGTCCCCTCCTCGGCCAGGAGCCGCTCGAAGTCGGCGATCTGGTCGTAGCGCCGGCGCCAGACCGACTTGGGCACCAGCTCGTGAACCCGCACGATGAGCACGTCCTCGTAGTGGCTGCGGTTGAAAATCACGATCTCACCCCGCCCCGGGACCTGCTGGTGGACGCGCCACAGGTAGTCGCGGGCCAGCTCCGCCGACGAAGGCGTCTTGAACGATACGACGCGGACCCCCTGGGGATTCACCCCCTGGAAGATGCGGCGGATGACGCCGTCCTTGCCCGAGGTGTCCATGCCCTGGAGGACGATGAGCAGGCGGTGGCGCCCCTCGGCGTAGAGCACCTCCTGCAGCTCCACCAGGTCGTCGCGCAGCTTGTCCAGCCGCTTCTCGGCTTCCGCCTTGCCGTGCTTGAAGCCCCGCTTGTCGGAGGGATCCCAGTCGGCGAGCCGTACCCGCTTCCCCGGCTTGATCCGGTATCGGTCCATGTCGCCTCCTTCTCGCGCCCGGGGACGGCCGGGCGGCGGTGATGGTGTCTGTCAGGGTGTGTTCCGGATCGATTATAGGGGGGCGCGGCGGCCGGCGCAACGCCTTTCGGCCGCGGCGGCGGGCGGTGGGACCGGCGCGGCAGGGGCCGCCGCCGGTCCGGCCTCAACTCGGCTTGCGCCGCGTGCCGGCGATCACCTTCTGGAGCGCGTCCAGGTGGGGGATGACGTCGTCACCCGTCTTCCAAGCGCTGACCACGGCGTCGAGACCGCCGGCCAGCTCGCGGACGATCACCTCCACCGCCGCCAACTGCTGGGTGAGTTGCAGCACCTGTTCCGACGAGCGCGCCAGCTCCTCGCGGAGCTCGCGGTTTTCCTCGCGCAGCCGACCGACTTCGGACGGCCGGGACTGTCCGCGGCGTGGTTGCGTCATGTTCGCCTCGCTATGGATGCCGGGCGCCCGCAGCGACGGCCGGGGCCGGCCGCCGGCGCGGGCGCGGGGTGCGCGGCGGCTACTTCTTCCGTGCGTACGGCTGCAGGACCGTCAGCAGCGGCTGGGCCGAGGCCGGATACGGCTTGCTCTGACGCCCCACCAGCACCTTGCCGTCGAGGAGCTTGCCGTAGTAAGCGGTGTTGGCGTCGTCGTCCACAGTGATGCCCGCCCCCTCGAGCGAGATGCCCGCGAACAGGCCCTTGCTGCGGGAGTAGGAGTAGATGTCCGCCTTCAGGGTGGCGTCGGTGGCGGCGCTCGTCTCCCGGCCCACCGGTCCGCCGGCCACGCTGGCCTGGCCGCCCAGCTTGAAGTTGTTGCCCATCAGCGCCTGGAAGCCGCGCTCGTTGTTCACCACCAGGAGCAGGTCGGTGGCCTGGCCGCCGATCTGGAAGCCGACGCTGCCGCCGGTGATGGTGCAAAAGCAGGGGTCGCTCCAGCCGCCGCCCGGCAGCCGGTGCAGGATGATCCCGTGCCCGCGGTTGCCGCCCACGATGAAGCCGGCCTTGATCATGTGGGGGATGATGATCAGCCCGGTGCACTTGTTCAGCAGCGTCTTCGGCACGCCGCCTTCGGGAATGTTGAGGATCTCCTGCAGAACCTCGATGCTGCTCAGCATGCGCTTTTCCACGTCCCCTTTCGAGGGTCCGGCCGCCGCCGTGACCGCCAGCGGGCCGACCAGCAGGGCCGCGGTCAACCCGACGGCCAGCAGGCGCACAAAACGAGGGTGCATGGTTTGTTGCCTCCTTGAGATATTCACGTCCATAGCAAACAAGGATGCCGATTCGCAGTCCCGGTTTCAGCCGCGTGCGGGCAGCGCGCCGGCAGGCGCCGCGCGCGGCGCGCGAACCGCCCGGCGGGAAACGGGATTGCCTGGGGAGCCGTGCCCGCGTAGAATAGCACTCCGGCCGTCCCCCTGCCAACCGCTTTTCGGAACGGTGAGGATGCCATGACCGACCTGCGACCCGCCCGCACCTACTGGGAAGCTTCCCGGAGCTGGACCTACAGCCTGATCCTCGTGGTGCCGCTGCTGATCATCTACGAGGCGGGCATCCTGGCGGTGCAGCTGCAGCACCCGGTGCGCAACGGCGCCGACGCGCTGATCAAGGCCCTGCTGCAGGTGGCCGGCGTCTGGAGCGCGGTGGGCTTCGGCGTGCTGCTCGCCGCGGCGCTGGGCGCGCGGGTGTGGGTCGAGCGGAAGCGGCACGGCGGGGCCGTGCGGCGGGAGTACCTGCTGTTCATGGCGGGCGAGAGCGTGCTCTACGCCCTGCTGCTGGCGCCGGTGGTGGGCCGGCTGACCCAGGCGGTGCTCCCCGGCCTGTCGGCGCCGGCCGCGATCGCCGCGTCGCCGGGCGGAGAGTTCGGCCTCGGCGCCATGATCATCCTGTCGCTCGGGGCGGGCATCTACGAGGAGCTGCTTTTCCGGGTGCTGCTCATGTCGGGCCTGCTGCTGGCGCTGAAGGAGATTTTCCCCCGGTGGCCGAAGTGGGCGTCCTACACCGTCGCCGCCACGGCGGCCGCGCTCCTGTTCAGCGCCTTTCACTACATCGGCGAGTACGGCGACCCGTTCTCGATCGTGTCGTTCACCTTCCGGTTCGTGGCCGGACTGGTGCTCAACGCCCTCTACGCCGCCCGCGGCTATGGCATCGCCGTCTGGACCCACGCGCTGTACGACATCTTCCT
>JAGOHA010000192.1 GCA_017996395.1 Acidobacteriota bacterium
CTCCCGATTTCGAGGGGGAGGAGGGCGAGGCGTTCCGCTCCGGCGCCGCCGGCGACCGGACGAGCCTGGAGCTGCCGGCCATCCAGGTGGAACTGATCCGCCGCCTGCGCGCCCGGAGCTCCCGGCCGCTGGTGGTGGTGCTCACGGGCGGGTCGGCGGTGGCCATCCCCGAGATCCTGGAGCTGGCCGACGCGGTGCTGCTGGCCTGGTACCCGGGCCAGGAGGGCGGCAACGCCGTGGCCGACGTCCTGTTCGGCGCGGCCAACCCCGCCGGCCGTCTCCCCGTGACCTTCTACCGGACGCTGGCGGACCTGCCCCCCTTTGAGGACTACCGGATGGAGGGGCGCACCTACCGCTACTACCGCGGCGAGCCCGCCTTCCCGTTCGGTTTCGGGCTGAGCTGGACGACATTCGGCTACGAGGGACTGGCGGTGGTGCCGGCGGCGATCCCGCCGGACGGCGCGGCGGAGGTCCGCCTCACGGTGGCCAACACCGGCGCAGCGGCCGGCGACGAGGTGGTCCAGCTCTACGTGGAGCCGCCTGACGCCCGCTCCGGCGGTCCGAACCAGGAGCTGAAGGGATTCCAGCGGATCCGTCTCACCGCCGGTGAACGCCGCGAACTCCGTTTTACCCTGTCCGCTGCGGCGCTCCGGCGCTGGGACGCCGCCGGCGGCCGGTGGACGGTGCGGCCCGGGCGGTACGTGGTCCGAGCCGGCGGCTCCTCCGCCGGCCCCCGCGCCGAAGCGGCGCTGATGATCACGGAATAGGCGAAATCTCCGCCAAGATCCAGCGGGTGCGCAGATGTTGATGGTTGATCGTTGATAGTCCGTGTTCGTAATCGTAAGCCGGCGTAGCCGGAACCAAAGAGACATGATCGCTCAATCCAGCTCCGTGCCGCAATGCCGGGTCTCCGGCAAGCCCTTCCAGTTTCAAAGACAATAGCCAGGCGCAGCCCCGCGAACGCGGGGCTGCGCCTGGACAGCGGAATTAAACAAACAGGGCGCGCCCCGGGACAGGGGCGCGGGGAAATTGGGATCGAATCTTCGGAAATAATCCCTCCCGATCGTTTGTATTGATGAATCCATCATTCGGGCGGGAATCACACCCTCACGCGGCTCGGTTTCAAACCCACCCAACGATTGGGTGACCGGGTTCGGCAAATCAAAGGAAACGCTTCGGAGTCGACGAATAATCGCTGGGGTGATCTTCTCCGCGCCCCTGATCCGGGGCGCGCGACGTCACAAACAATCGATTTTCCAGGCGCTGCCCCGCGGGCGCGGGGCTGCGCCTGGCTATTTTCGTCGTGACGGCGTGGATCGGACCGGCCGATGATGGGACGGGCGACCGGGAGAAGAAACCGGTGCAAAAATTTTGGCAAGATTTCGGGAGTAACTGTGTAATCGATGCTCGAGGCTCGTTTCCAACCATCAACCAACAACTTTAACTATCAACTGAAACCCGGGCGGGACGCCTGAGCTATTTCTCCACGTTGGGTGGAGCCGAACGTTTGCCGCTCGGATCCCAGCTGTAATCCGGCACATGCGCTTTGCCGAACGCCCAGCCGCCGAACTTGTTGGCCGCGAAGACCAGGTCTTTCACCGTCGCTTTGCCGTCGCCGTCCAGGTCGGCTTCGCTGTCGCGATGACGCAGGGGCAGCAGCACGAAATCGCGCTCGGCCAGCAGCATCCGCGCCTTGTCCGCCGCCAGCCCCACCGCGCCACCGCGGAAGAGCACCGTGCCGTTCGCTTCGCCATCGATGTCAGCAGGCCCGCCGTCGACGACGGGAATGCGGAGGCGCCAGCGGCCCTCCACTCGTTCGGCGACCGCGTCCGTCACCTGGAACAGATCGCCAGCCTCCATCAGCGACGGTGCGTTATTGACATAAACCAGCAACTCCCCGAAGGGCACGTCCTGCCCGATGAAAAGCTGCACGTCGGTGGTCGCCCCCGGCGCCAGCCCGTCCAACCGGAACTGGATGAACCCCGTCGGCGTGTCGTACCGCAAAACCGGAAACTCCGTGAAGAAGGTTTCGGACAGCCGCATCATCGCTCCGATCTCGGAGAATTGCAGGCCCGGATCCGCCGCCAAGGTGATCGGCACGCCCGTGGCGCAATCGAAGGACACCACGTGGGTCTGGGTGTTGTCGGGCACGCCGTCCCTGTTGCCGTCGCCGGCGTGTTCCTTGTGCCAGTACACGACGCGGTCCACCCAGATCGGCACATCGGAGACGAAGCCGAAAATCCGCCCGGTGTTGTCGATCCGGTACGCCCAGGAATGGTCGTGCCACATGCTGCCCAGATCCTCCGGTGCCGCGCCGTTCCAGAAGAAGGCCCGGTTGGCCGGCTCGCTTGGGTTCGGTGTTTCGATCACCCGGAACCCGGCGACCTGGTCGAAATCGTTCAGCGATGTCGGATAGGTGCCGCTCACCCCGGCGACCCCGTTGGAGATCCACTCCAGTTGGCGAGTCGCCGGGTGGAACCGGAATCCGCCGGATTCGTGCGGGGCGTCCCGGTGCAGCCCGTAGCCGACGACGTTTCCGGCCGCGTTGATCGCCAGGGCCTCACCCCGGATGTTCAAATCCGCGTCCCTGAAGTTGGCCGCGACGAGCTTGTCCGCGCCCCAGACCACGGGTATTCGCACGGCGGGTTGCCCCGTGTCATCCAGATACCCGAAGGCGCCTGCCGCCATCCCCTGATCGTTGATGCTCCGGACCCTGACCCACTGCAGGTTGTCGTCCGGCGCCGGCTGCGCGAACCACTCCACGGTCGGCGAAAGCGGATGCATCATCCGAAATCCCCGGTTCTGCTTGACCTCCGATCGAATGAAGCCGCCGACCACGCCGCCCGGGCTGATCGCGGACGCGGCCCCGTGCACCGGGTAGTTCGAGATCACCTCCATTTCCATCAACTGGTGAAACGTGTTGCCGTCCCACAGCACCGGTGTCATCACCCAGTGGCCGGATACCATGTCATCGGCCCAGCCGACGGCCCAGCCATCGTCGTTGATGGCGATTCCTCCGGAAAAAACGCTGCTCTCGCGATCGGGGTCGTACCACAACACGCCGCACGGCGTCACCTGGCCGATCTGGTATGTGAACAGGTAGGCGATGGCGGTCATGGGATTCCAGACGGTCATGGCGACGAGTTCATACTCTTCGCCGCCGCCCATCGTCCCTTCGAATCCCATGTCGTTGATGACCGCTCCGTAGCCATTGATGACTCCGGGCGCAAAGGGCAGGTCGTCCTCCAGATCCATCAGGTATACCGGGTACGCCCATATGCTCACCGCCGCATCCCCGTTGCCCAGCTCGACGGCGATCCACTGGCCGGCGGCAGGAACCTGAGCGGCCACCATGCAACCACAACCGGCCAGGCCCAGAATGAACGCAAGCTTGAACAGATTGGTCATAAGGGTTCTCCTTGTGGTTGCCAGTTGTCCGCAACCCGGCTGAGGTTGGGCGATCAGTTGTAACGATTCGGATGATCTGGTTGCGAGCATAATCGAACCCGGGCGATCCGTCAAGCCGCGGCTCCAAAAACCGTTGCTGATCCAGATCGGATTCGGGACCGACCAGTCGGCCGCAGCGACTGATCGCCCGGTTCGTCCCGGCCGCGTCCACTGAATGTCTGTCCGACCCGGAAACCTAGACCATCCGGCCGGAAGCACCGGTCTGGCCGGCCCGAACCCTGCACCTGCAACCGGCACCATGTGACGGCATCGAGGTCGGGGGCGCTGTCCGAGCTTCGGCAATACAACCGTAGGTCATCGGTGATGAGGGGATTTAAAGGTGACGGTCTCGCTGTCGATCACGAATCCGATCACGATGGTGATTTGTTCGGCTGCAGCCGGTCCCGTGTCCACGACTTCGGTTCCCTTAGCCCAGGCGTCGGCTTCTGTCATGCGTCCCGCCGGCTTCGCCACACCGCCCGGCCAGCCGGTGGTTACGGTTCGATCGCGACGCGCAGCGCCCGGGCTTCGCGGTACAGCGCCTCCGCCGCCGCCCGCAGGTCCGGTCGGGCGGCCACAACCGGTGGCGCCCCGGGTGCCGGATGAAGGACGGCGGTTTCCTCGTCGGGGTCGCCCAGGCCGGCA
>JAGOHA010000059.1 GCA_017996395.1 Acidobacteriota bacterium
CAGTTCCGCTGCCTCATGGTCACCTGTCCGTGGCACTCCACAATTGCCCTCGTGGGCTGAACCACGTTCGACCCGCTTTGCGGGTTGCGCCTTGGCGATGGTCGGCGACACGAACCCCGGGCTCGCGCCCGGGGCTACCAATGTTCGACCCGCCCGGCGGGTCGGGGGCTTGAGCTGTTCCTGTTTCCAGGCGCGGTCCCGCATCCCCGGGACTGCGCCTTGCTAATGGCATCCCAAACGTGTGGATAGTGCCGAGCGATGATGGGGTGGGCGACCCGGCCGATGACGCTGTGAACATCCTGCCTGTAATAAACAGAATATCGAGAATATCTGAGTCTGCGGGACTTGGTGTTTGGCGTGATTGTCCGGAGATTAGGCGTGGGACTTAAGAACCAGGAGGTATCGACTCAGCGTCGCCTCCGGCGAGATAGTCATTCCGATTATTCATTGACCGTTGACAACTCAAACACCCCCTGCAACTCCCCGATGATCTCACCCAGGTCGTTGCGGTTGGGCGCCGCCGCGAACTCGGCCAGGGCCGCGGCGTCGTCCGGCGTGAGCAGCCCCAGCAGATCCATGGCCCGCATCGCCGCCGGCGGCACCGCCCGGAGCGCGCCGTCCTCGATCTTGAGGGCGATGCCCAGGTTCGGCTCCCTCACCCCGATGCAGTAAATCCCCTCGGCGCCGAGCTTGTTGACCCAGCGGCCGCCGCCGGCCCCGGCCAGGGCGGTGCAGAAACCGCCGGTGCCGGCCAGCATGAACGGGTGGGCGGTCATGGCGCCGGTGATCCGCCGGGCCGCGGCGGCCAGTTCCGGCGGCAGGCCGGACGGCTCCGCCAGCCGCGCATAGGCCCGCGCCATCTGTCGCAGCGGCAGGGCGAACACCGGCACCGAGCAGCCGTCCACCCCCACGCCGATCGACGCCTCCGGCTCGCCGCTCACCGCGGCCAGGATGCCGCGGATCATGCGCTGGACCGGATGGTCGGGCTGGTGGTACCCCACCACCGGAAAGCCGCGATGGACGCACACCGCCAGGATGCCGGCGTGCTTGCCCGAGCAGTCGCTCACGAGCGGCGTACGCGCCTCCCCCGCCCGGGCCTGCGACAGGGCGATCGCCGCCTGGATGGACGGCGGGGTGCCGCAGTGCAGGGCTGACGGTTCCAGTCCGATCTTCGCCAGGATCGACGCCACCGCCCGCCGATGGTCCGGCTCGCCGTAATGAGAGGCGCACATGACCGCCAGCTCCTCGCCGGTGAAACCGAACCGGTCGGCGGCCCCGCTCGCCACCACCGCCAGGGCCTGAATCGGCTTGGCGACCGAGCGCATGTAGGTGACCGTGTCCGGGTCGCCGGCCCGGCGGACGAGGCGGCCGCTGCCGTCCACCACGGCGACGCTGCCGCGATGGCGGCATTCCAAGCAGCCGCTGCGGGTGACGGTGACGAGCACTTCGGGCATCGCGGTCATGGATCCTTCCTGCCCTGGCTTAGGCAGGACATTTCATCACACCCGCGGGGCGTTCGCCAAGGGAAGAATGGGATCGGGCGGCACCGTTTCGGGACCAGCCGAACGCTGCCGGCGGCGGCGTCTCCGGCCGCTGGCCCGGCGTCCCCCGCCTCAGGCCAAGTCGACCTTGAAGCGGCAGGCCTTGCCGCCGGTCCGGAGCGACTCCAGCAACGCCACGCGGACCGGCCGGCCGAGGCCGGTTTCGAACAGCTGGGTCACGTACCCCACCGAGCAGAGGCAGAAGGTGGGCGACAGCTTCGCCGGCCCCTTCTCCACCAGCGGGCAGAGACAGCCCCCGTCCGGGCCCGCTTTGTAGGTGAAAACGACCGTGTCTCCGTCCCGCCGGCAGCCGTCCGGTCCGGCCCAGGCCTGGAGCTTGGCCACGAGTTCGTCCACCGGCATCGGCTTGACCTCCCGGCCCGCGTGCGACTCCAGGTAGCAGGCCCGGCCGTTGGCGGTCATGAGCCGGCGGCGCGTCGCCGCGTCCACCTGCCCGTCCAGCGTCTCGAAGAACCGGCGAGTCCAGTTCTCGGTCCATTCCAGCCGCTTCTCGCACGGCGTTTTCAGCGGCTCGCCAGCGGCCGTCTGGGCCAGGCAGGCGCCCACGCCGCCGGCGCCCAGGCAACCGGCCGCCAGTCCGGCGCCGGCCGCCCGGAGGCACAGTTCGCGACGGTCCATCATGCGTGCTCCTCCCGTGGATAAACTGTCAGAGTATACGGATCGACGCGGAACGGGTTCCACCCATCTTGTCACCAGCAGCTGACGCCGGACATGGCGGTCTGCAGGTTGCGCAAAATGGGTTACAATGCTGCCGCCAGTCCGAACGAGGAGCGCACCCATGAACGATCGACCTGCCGACACGTCCACCGTCGCCCCGGTGGAGCTGACGCCGAAGCTCGCGGACGTGCAGGCCGCCGCCGAGCGGATCCGCCCGTACGCCCACCGCACCCCCGTGCTCACCTGCGCCGGCCTCGACGCGCTGGCCGGCGCCCAACTCCATTTCAAGTGCGAGAATCTGCAGAAGGTGGGCGCCTTCAAGTTCCGCGGCGCGTGCAACGCCGTCTTCTCTCTGTCCGAGGAGGAGCTCAGCCGGGGCGTGGCCACCCACTCGTCGGGCAACCACGCCGCCGCCCTGGCTCTGGCCGCCCGGCTGAGGGGCGCGACGGCGCACATCGTCATGCCCCGCACGGCGCCGGCGGTGAAGCAGGCGGCCGTGGCCGGATACGGCGGCCGGATCGTCTTCTGCGAACCCACCCTGGCGGCGCGCGAGGCGGCCCTGGCCGAGGTGACCGCGGCCACCGGCGCCGTCTTCATCCACCCGTACAACGACCCGCGCGTCATCGCCGGTCAAGGCACCGCGGCGCTGGAGCTGCTGGCCGACGCGCCGCCGCTCGACATCGTCATCACCCCGGTGGGCGGCGGCGGACTGCTCAGCGGCACGGCCATCGCCGCCACCGGCGTCGCGCCCGGCATCCGGGTGCTGGCCGGCGAGCCGGCGGCCGCCGACGACGCCTGCCGGTCGCTCCAGTCGGGCCGGATCCTCCCCTCCCTCGACCCGGTCACCGTGGCCGACGGTCTGCGCACGTCGCTCGGCGACCGGACCTTCCCCATCATCCAGCGGCTGGTGGAGCGGATCCTCACCGTCAGCGAAGACGGCATCATCCGGGCCATGCGTCTGGTCTGGGAACGCATGAAGATCGTCGTGGAGCCTTCCGCCGCGGTGCCGCTGGCGGCCGTTCTGGAGCACCCCGAGGTGTTCCGGGACCGGCGGGTGGGCGTCATCATCTCAGGCGGAAATGTAGACCTGGATCATTTGCCGTGGGGAGTTAAGAGTTGAGTGTTGAGGGTTGGGAGAGTCGATGGTTGATGGTTGATGGTTGATCGTGATTCGTAATCGTAATTCGTAATCGTGATCGTAATCGTGATCGTAATCGGGGCTCGGGGCTCGGGACTCGAAACTCGAGACTCGAGGCTCGTTCTTGTAACGCGGACATCGGATTTTGGACAGCGGAATTCGGGTTTCGCGGTTCGGGGTTTGCGGTTCGCTTCTTCCCGTTCGTCTGACGTTTTCCGTCTGACGTTTCCCGTTTCCCGACTCACCGACTCACCGTTTCCCTGTCTAATTGAATCCCGGCGCGCTGATGTCGATCACGCGGAAGGCGCCGTATTTTTCCAGCTGCGTCCGGATCGTCTCGGCCTTGCCCAGGACCACGAGGACGTAGGCGTCGCCCGGGAGATGCTGTTTGGCGGCGGCGTTCACGGTGTCCGGTGACACGGTGCCGACCGCATCCAGGAACCGGGCGTAGTGGTCGAAGCCCAGTCCGCCGGCCGCCAGCCGCACGTACGCTTCGGCCTTGGCGGCGCCCCCCTCGAACCGGGGCGGGAACTGGCCCAGGATGTACGTGCGGGCGCTGGCCACCTCGTCCGCGGCGAACCCCTGCCGCCGCGCCTTGTGAAGCAGATCCCGGGTGATGTCCAGCATGTCGCCGATCGCCTCGCTGCGGGTGTAGGAATTGAGTTCGAACATGCCGGCGCCGCGCCAGGATTCGAAATCGCTGTGGGCGCTGTAAGTCAGGCCGCGCTTGATCCTCAGCTCGGTGTTGAGCCAGGAGGTGAAGCGGCCGCCGAAGATGGTGTTCAGCACCTCCGCCGCCGGTTCCCCCGGATCGCCCAGCGGCAGGCCCCGCACGACCACCATGAAATTGGCCTGGGTGGCCTCGGGCATGTTCACCAGCAGCCGGACCGGCTCCGCCGGCGGGACCGGCGGCAGGGCCAGGCCGGGCGCCGCCTCGTCCGGCTTCGGCCACGCCCCCAGCGTGGCCTGCAGCCGGGAGGCGAGCTCCTCGGGATTGAAATGCCCCACCACCGCCAGGATGCAGCGGTCCGGGCGGACGTGCCGGCGGTAGAACTGCCGGACGTCGGTGTGGCCGATGATGGGCAGGGAGGCCTCGGTGCCCATGATGGAACGCCCGAGCGGGTGGTCGCCGAAGTACGCCCGGCGGCCGTAGAGGGCGATGACCTCGCCGGGCTCGTCCTTGATGGCGCGCACCTGTTCCAGCTGCCGATTGCGTTCCTTGATGAACTCCTCCTCGGCCAGCTGCGGCGCGGTCAGGCTGCCCGCCAGGATCTCCAGCAGACGCGGCAGGTGCTCGGCGAGGCACCGCCCGCTGAGCCGGATGTGCTCGGCGTCGGTCTCCACCTCGAGCGCAGCGCCCAGGAAGTCCAGCTCCTCGGCCAGGGCGTCGGCGTTCAGCCCGGCGGTCCCCCGGAGCAGCAGCCGTCCCGTCAACTCGGCCAGGCCGCCCCGATCGGCCGGTTCGAAGGCGGTTCCGGCGCCGACGAGCAGGCAGGAGACGTGCACCACCGGCAGGGAATCGTCGCGGTGGATGAGCACCGTCAGTCCGTTTTCCAGCCGCTGCTCCGCCGGGGGATGCAGCAGGAAGCCGTTCGCCGCGGCGAACGCGGCCAGCGCGAGAATCAGCCATCCGGTAAGGGTCAGTCTGTGGTTCATGGCGGTCTACTCCGGTTGGAGCACGGCCAGCGTGGCCGCTCGGGGATTGAGGTATTTCCGGGCCACCGCCTGAATCTGTTCGTGGGGAACGGACCGGTAACGGTCGGCCAGGGTGAACAGGTTGCGCCAGCCGCCGTGGTACATCTCGGCCAGGCCCAGTTGCAGGGCCTTGCCGCTGATGCTGTCGAGGCCGTCGTAGAAGGCGGCCCGCCGCATGTTCAACGCCTTCTGGTACTCGCGGGCCGACACCCCTTCGCGGCGCACCCGCTCCAGCTCCTCCCAGATCACGGCTTCGATTCGGGCCGGGTCGGCGCCCGCCACCGGTTTGACGTCAACGATGAACAGATTGGGATCGAGGTTGTCCGGCATGCCGCCCGTCACGGCGGTGGCCAGCTTCTCCTCGCGGACCAGGCGGCGGTACAGGCGGGAGCTCTCCCCCTCCAGCATGATGTTGTCCAGCAGCTGCAGAGCGAAGTAGTCGGCGTCGCTCGTCCCCGGCACCAGGAAGGCCAGTTTGAAGAGCGGCGTCATGGCCTGGCGGCGCAGCAGCACGCGCTTGGCGGCCACCGCCTCGGGTTCCCGCGTGGTCACCGGCGGCGGCTCGGGGCTGGCGGGGATATCGCCGTAATGCCGGCGGACCAGCTCCAGCGCGGCCGTCGGCTCGAAGTCGCCCACCACCACCAGCACGGCGTTGTTGGGCGCGTAATAGAGGCGGAAGTAATCCATAACTTCGGGACGCCGCCAGTTCAGGATGTCGCTCATCCAGCCGATCACGCCCCAGTGGTAAGGATGGGCGGCGATGGCCGTGGAACGGAGCAGCTCGTCCAGCAGTCCGTCGTTGCTGTTCTCCACCGCCATGCGGCGCTCCGAGGCGACCACGCCCCGCTCCGAATCGAAGACCTCGGGCACGAAGCTGATGCCCCGCATCCGGTCGGCTTCCATTGTCACCATCTCCGCCAGGCCGCCGGCCGGGAACCAGTCGGTATAGGCGGTGATGTCCTCGCTGGTGAACGCGTTGTTGCTGCCGCCCAGCCCTTCCATCCGGCGGTCGAATTCGCCGGGGCCGATCGCGGCGGTGCCGTTGAACATCATGTGCTCGATGAAATGGGACACCCCGGTCAGGCCGGGCCGCTCGTTGCGGGAGCCGACCCGGAAGAAGGTGTAGTAGGCGATGTTGGGTATCGAGGCGTCGCGCACCAACAGCACCTTCAGGCCGTTGTCGAGGCGGTGCTCCTGCACATCCGCCGGGCCAAAGGCGCCGGCGGCCGGCAGCGCGGCCGCGATCAGGATCAGGCCGAGGATCAGGGTTCGGATATGCCGCATGGTAGCCCCCGCAGTCGGGTTGAAAGCCGCTCATTGTAGTCCGGGTCAACCGGGAAGACAAGCGTTTCTCGCGGCGCCGGACGCCCCGGGTCAGTCCGCCCGGAACGGCGACCGCCGGCCGAGAAAGAAGCGGAAGGCCGCCGCCAGGTTGTGCTGGAGATCGGGCTTGGAGCCGAGCAGCACCAAGGCGTCGCGCCAGGCGAAGATCTCCCCTTCGAGCCGGGTCAGGCGTTCGGCTCCGCCAGCTGCCACCGCGAGTGCCTCGTCCACCATGGGCGCCATCTTGTCGCCGAGGCGCAGGTGGGTGTCCTCGATGATCAGGGCGAAACGCGGCTGCAGGGCGAAGAGCCGGCCGATGCAGGCGTCGATCTCGCCCTGGTGGATGTGCTTCGGCGGCGACGACTTGATCTCCCCCACCAGCAGGCCGCCCTCCAGGAGCGCCACCAGGTCCAGGTCGCCGCTCACCGGCGAATTCCTGAGCCGGACCCCCCGCAGGGCGGTCAGGGCGAACTCGCGGTACAGCATCTCCTCGACGAACCATTCAAAGAGCCCGCCCATGTTCTCGGCCAACTCCGCCCGGGTGCGCGCCGCTCCGCCCGGCCCGAAGATCGCGGCCATCTCGGCGGCGTACTCGGCGGCTTTCTCCGCGGTGTAGAAGCGGCGGCCGCGCCGCACGCGGGTCTCGTCCTGAAGGAGGTAGTCGCGCAGGAAGAGCCGGAAGGAGTACCGCTTCAGCAGCGCGTAGAAGCGGTCCCGGCGCGGCCGCGGCAGCCGGGCTGCGGCCGGCGGGCGGCCGGCCGAGGCCTCGCCGGCAAAGTCGAAACCCCGCCGCCGCAGGCTGTCGCGAACCGCCTGCCGGCCCGCCTCTCTCTCCCGATCCGTCGGAGTTCCCATGGCGAGTATTATGCCACATTCCGGAAGGTTTCATGGGCTCGGGGTTAATAGTAGATGGTTGATGGTTGATGGTTGATGGTTGATAGTCGAGAAGTGAGGGTTCGTGCTCGTAATCGTAATTCGTAATCGTAATTCGTAATCGTAATCGTGATCGTAATCGTGATCGTAATCGTGATCGTAATCGTGATCGTAATCGTGATCGTAATCGTGATCGTAATCGTGATCGTAATCGTGATCGTAATCGTGATCGTAATCGAGGTTCACGGTGAATCGGTGAATGGATGGATCAGAATCGAGTGTACAGTGAATTAGATCCAGAGCATAAGAATGGCTTTGTGCCCTCTGTATCTTTGTGGTGAAGGCGGATCGTCCGATATCCGAAGTCCGACGTCCGATGATCGGCAACGAGCCTCGAGCCTCGATCACGAGCACGATGAAGACTCACCCGAGATGCCATGACGCGCGGCGGGTGAGATATAATGGGAGACCACCGGGCGTTCATCGGGCCGGGATGACGGCCGGCGCCACGGATCATCACGTGAGGAATCAACCATGCTGAATCAAACCGTCGGCGAGCTGCTGGAGCAGGTCCGCGCCCGCCGACCCATGGTCCATAACATCACCAACCTCGTGGTCATGAACATCACCGCGAACGCCCTGCTCTGCGTGGGCGCCGCGCCGGTCATGGCCCACGCCCGGGAGGAGGCCGCCGACATGGCTGCCCTGGCCGACGCCCTGGTGCTCAACATCGGCACGCTGGCGCCCGACTGGGTGGAGGCCATGGTGCTGGCAGGCCTGGCGGCCGCCCGGAAGGGCATCCCCGTGGTGCTCGACCCGGTGGGCGCCGGGGCCACCGCGTACCGGACCGACACCGCGCGGCGCATTCTGGCCGAAGTGCCGGTGACCATCCTGCGGGGCAACGCCTCGGAGATCCTGGCCGTGGCCGGCGGCGTCCAGGCCACTCGCGGCGTCGACGCCGCCCACGGCGCGGAAACCGCCCGCGACGCCGCGGGCCTCCTGGCCACGCGCCACGGCCTGGTGGCGGCGGTGACCGGCGCCACCGACTATGTGACCGACGGGCGGCGCCTGCTGGCCGTTGGGAACGGCCATCCGTTGCTTGGCCGCGTCACGGGGACGGGCTGCGCGGTGTCGGCGCTCGTGGGCGCGTTCGCCGCGGCGGGACGCGGGGACCTTGTCGAGGCCACTGCCGCCGCGCTGGCTGTGTTCGGCCTGTGTGCCGAGCGCGCCGCGGCCGCCGCGCCGGCCGGCCCCGCCTCGTTCCAGACGGCGTTGCTCGACGAGCTGTACCGCATCACGCCCGCCGAGGCGGTGCAGGGAGCGCGGATCCATGCGTTGTGATCCCGCCCGTCTCGCGCTCTATCTGGTCACAGACCGCCGGATGCGCCCCGACCTGCCGCTGCCGGAGCTGGTCCGCCGGGCGGTGGCCGGCGGGGTGACCTGCGTGCAGCTCCGTGAAAAGGAGATTGAAGGCGGCGAATTTTACCGCCTGGCTCTGGCGGTGGGCGAGGCGCTGGCTGGTGCCGGCGTGCCCCTCATCATCAACGATCGGGTGGATGTGGCCGCCGTTGTCCCCTGCGCCGGCGTGCACCTCGGCCAGAAGGACCTGCCGCTCGAGGCCGCCCGCCGGATCCTCGGGCCGGGCGCCGTCATCGGCATCTCGGTGAACACGCCGGCGGAGGCCTTGGCGGCTGAGCGCGCCGGCGCCGACTACCTCGGCGCCGGGCCCGCCTTCCCCACCGGCACCAAGCTGGACACCGACCCGCTGCTGGGGCCGGCGGGCCTGCGGGCCGTCGCCGCCGCCGTGCGCATCCCGGTGGTGGCCATCGGCGGCATCCACGCGGGCAACGTGCATGAGCTGAAGGGGCTGGGCCTGGCGGGCGTTTCGGTGGTCAGCGCCATCTGCGCCGCCCCCGATCCCACCGCCGCCGCCGCCGGGCTGTGGGACGTGTGGAACACCGAAAACGTAATATAATCAGCTACGCTCATCCATCCGGGTGAGAACGCTCAGGTGCGGCGGCGGACCAGAAGGGCGCCCAGGCCCCGCCAGCTCTGGCGGAAATTGTCCCAGGAGCGCAGGGCCCGGACCGCCATCATCAGCTGATAGCCCGGCCGGGTGTAGTAACGGCTGTACGTCTCCCGCAAGATCCGATTGATGTCCTCCCCCTTCAGGTGCGGCAAGTCGAAGCACAGCCCGTGAAAGCTGTCGGAGCGGAACCAGTCGTCGGGCGAAACCACCCCTTCCGCCACGAGAAGCTGCCAGTAGGCGGTGCCCGGCAGGGGCACCGGCATGGAGAACTGGGTGAACTCGGCGTTGAGCTCGAAGGCGAACGCGATGGTCTGGCGGACCGTTTCCGGCGTGTCCCAATAGAAGCCTAGCATGACGCAATTCAGCACGTCGATGCCGGCGTCTTTGGCGGCCCGGACGCCCCGGCGAATCTGGTCCGTGGTGGTGCCCTTGCGGATCCGGCGCAGGATGTCGTCGTCACCCGACTCCACACCGTACAGGATGAAGGTGCAGCCCGCCCGGCGCATGGCCCGCGCCAAATCCGGATCGATGTTGCCGGGACGGCTCTGCGGCGCCCAGATCAGGCCCAGACGGGCCTGCTGAAACTTTTCGCAGATTCGGAAGACCCGGTCGCGGTCGATCTCGAACGTGTCGTCGTCGTAGCGGATTTCGCGCACACCGAAATCGCGGCGCAGATAGCGGGCCTCTTCCAGAACCCGTTCCGGGCTCTGGGCACGGTGGACGTGGTCGTAGATGGTCTCGGGAAACGCGCAGTAGACGCAGTGGAAGGGACAACCCCGGGAGGTGATGGTGGTCGCGGCCGGAAAGCGCTTGAACACCGATTCATAAAAGCGGCGCAGGTCCACCAGGTCGAAGGCGGGAAACGGCAGGTCGTCCAGGTTTTCAATCAAGGCGCCGTCGGGATTCCGGACGATGGCTCCGTCCAGCCGCCAGGTCAGGCCGGCAACCGCCGCCAGCGGCCGCCTCTCGTCGAGCGTTCCCGCCAGTTGGGCCACCGCCAGGTCCCATTCCCGCCGCAGCACGAAATCCGGACCGAGCCGCTCCATGATGTCCGCGTCCAAAGCCGTGGCCAGCGGTCCCACCAGAACCACTGCCGCGTCCGACTCCTGGTGAACCAACCGGATGATCGCGGCCGTCACATCCAGATTGACGTGTTCGGCCACGATCACCACCAATTCCGGCCGAGCGGCGGTCAACCGTTCCCGCATCGCCGCCACCGGAATGCCGTGTGTCTGACAATGCCAGTAGGTCACCTCGTGTCCGGCCCGGCGCAGCACCGCCGCTGCCGACAGGTTGATGTAACTGTACACCTGCTCGCCGGTGAAGTTCAGCGATGGATGCCGTCGGCCGGCGGTGGACACGCTGCTGCCCGGCAGCCACTCCAGTGTGGGCGGAGGTTCGATGAACAGAACCCGCATGGTTCGCATCCTCGTTTCAGAACGGTTGCGCCCGCTGAAGCCATTGTCTTTGAATCCCTGGTGGCTGTCAATCCAGCCGGACTGTCAGCCTGCGAGGCGAAGGCAAAACTGCAGTTAGTGATCTGAGTCCAACAATCCCAGGAGAATATCGTACTCCGCGCATGACCTCACGGACAATCCATCTTCTCTTTGAAACCCGGAACCAGTGTGAGGGCTTGCTCAGTGGGGATCCGACGTCGCCGTTTTCCTGTACTCATGTTCCGTAATCGTCCTGCGAAGGCCAGGATTGCAGAGCTAACAAGCTGAACTACTACATCCGAAATCAATATACCATAACGGATTGTTAGCATATTTTCGCTATAATGTTTGCGACCAATACAATTTTCGGCGGAAGAACGGACCAATGAAACGTAGAGCGCTGCTGATCAATCCTGGCCATAACATAGCGCTCAGAAACGAAATGTACCCCACCGGAGCTCTCACTCTGCTCAAAGCTGTGTCACGAGAGGAAGGTTGGCAAGCCGATATCATCCAGTGCGTCAGTGACCGTATCGATCATGATGGCGTTGTGGATCAGATCCAAATGGTTCAGCCGTCGATCGTCGGCCTTTCGGTGACAACTTTTCAGACTAAACCGACAAAACAATTGACTCGTAAGATAAAAACCAAGTTTCCTGATATTCTTATTGTCGCTGGCGGAGCCCACATCTCCTCGATCGGAGAGGGAGCGCTTACCGAATTTCCAGACGTGGACTGCTTCGTATCAGGAGAAGGTGAACATGCATGGCGATCAATACTTCAGTTTCCACCGACCCATCGTTGCATCATTCAAGGCACTATTGTCGACCTTGATCAAACACCGCTACCGGATTATGCAGGAATTGATTTTGACAAATACTTCGGATCACTTCCTCCCTCGGCCAAACCCGCAATGTATTTGATGGCGTCTCGTGGTTGCCCGTTCCAATGTGTCTTTTGTTCCAAATGTGTTTACGGCAGCCAAGTACGTTACAAATCGCCCGAAACCGTGATGATGGAACTCCGGCAGTTCCGGCGCATGGGCATGAAAGAAATTTTTTTCCAGGATGATACATTAAACCACTCCTGGTTCAACGAGATTCTTGATCGGATTCTGTTTGAAAAACTCGACCTGGCTTTCAAAGCATCGTTTCGCGCGAATGCAAAATTAGTTACCCCCGAATTATTGGCCAAGGCGAAAAAGGCAGGGTTTTGGCTCATTTTTTATGGCGTCGAGAGTGGCAACCAGGAAATGCTTGACAGGATGCACAAGGGATTGAAAGTGGATGAGATTGCACGAGCGTTTTCGCTGACCCACGCGGCGGGCGTAAAAACTGAAGCATCGTTCATTATTGGGCTACCGTGGGAAACAGAAGAAACCATCGAAGATTCATGGCGGTTTTATCAACGTCTAAAACCGTTCTGGGCCGGTTTTTCGATTGCTACACCATTTCCCGGCACTCAGTTTTATCTCGAAGCTCAGCGGAACGATCTGATCATTGAAAAGGATTTTGACAATTTTTTCCCGGATCGCTGTGTGATCAGAACCTACTCCATGGACAATAAGAGTATTGGGGCCGCAGCAACCCTGATCAACCAGAAGATCCGAGTTCGAAACATTCGAAATCTACTGTTTTGCCCAAGTAGAATGCGCTGGGCCGTGCGTCGATATCTGGATTTCCGCTCGACTGGGGCAGTTGCTGGGGATTGAACACTCAAAGTCATTGAAATACTGAATCCATAGTTTGCAATTGAAAGCCATAGCTCTGATACTGAAGGACGGTCACGTACTGAGACATATTAGGCGACCCAGTGATGTCTAATCCGCCGAATAATTTCCGGGTGGCTATAAATGTTGACGAGCTCTTTGGCCGCATCCCAGGCGGAGGCGGACAGGGGCGGTTCATCACTCAGCTGCTCGCTCACCTTGCTGCCATTGATCCGCACACGCGATACACCCTATTCTCTGCGCGCCGCGGACGAGAACTGCCGGAGCCAATCGCCTCGCTGCCCGAAAACTTTCGCCTGGTGCAGCTCCCGACTGGCCCACGAGGTGAATGGCTCCATTTTGTATGGCATACATCCCGGTGGCCAATTCTGGAGCGATGGCTTGGCCCCCAACATGTGGTCCACGCCACATCCACCGCCGTAGTCCCAGCGGTGCGATCAGCCCGACTTGTGGTAACCGTCCACGACATGGTCTGGTGGCGATTCCATCAGGGTCTGAAATGGGCGGGCCGGTTCGTCCACCGTACCGGCTTGCGCATCGCCGCTAAGGAGGCGGGAGCTGTGGCTGCCGTGTCAGAGGCCACTCGCCGGGACGTCCTGGAGTACCTGGGTCCGTCTATTGATCCGGCGCGGCTCACCGTGATCCCCAACGCCGCGGCGGATGAGTTCGGGGAAATCATCCCCGTTGACGTCCGGCTCGATGTGCGGGCCCGGTATGGCCTCCCCAACCGATACGTTGTGGCAATCGGAACCGTGGAACCGCGCAAGAATCTCCACCGGCTCATCGCAGCATACAGCAGTCTACCGTCTGGCTTGCAGCTCACCGTCGGTCTAGTAATCATCGGTCCGTATGGCTGGAAGATGGAGGCTCTCCGAAAACAGCTCCGCGACAGTCAAACAACCGGCCGGATAATCTGGACCGGCCACATTCCTGATGCCGACCTTCGCGCCATTTTAGCGGAAGCAGACCTATTCGCCTATCCCAGCCTCATGGAGGGTTTTGGCATTCCCATTTTGGAAGCCATGCTGGCCGGTGTGCCGGTGGTCACGTCCAACACTTCCTCCATGCCCGAGGTGGCAGGCGACGCGGCATTATTGGTGGATCCCACCAACACCCACACTCTACGGACAGCCCTTGAGCGCGCTCTCACCGACGAGGATCTCCGTCGCTGTCTCATCAGGGCCGGGTTAGTCCGGGCACGTCAGTTTTCCTTCGCCGCTACAGCCGAAGCCTATTTATCCCTCTATCGTCAGGTTGCCGGAGCTTGTTGATCGATGACGACGGCCTGTATTCAGAGGATTCACTTTTATCATGACTTGAGCAGAGATCACGCCTGGCCGGTTGCCCACACAAAGTGATTCCGGTTCATCTGAATTATGGTGAGATTATTGGGTTGGGTTTTCCATGCCTTTCAGGAAGGCATAGAAGATCTCGGCGGTTCGCTGCCAAGTGAATCCGCGGGCGCGCTCCTGCCCCCGCGCGGACAGCGTCGCCCGAAGGATTGGGTCCCCTCCCAATCGAGCCATCCCGGAGGCGATGGAATCCGTGTCCGCTGGATTCACAAGGACGGCACACTCCCCCACTACCTCCGGCAGCGATGAAGTATTCGATGTAAGGACCGGACATCCGGCGGCCATGGCTTCCAAGGCCGGTAGGCCAAAACCCTCATATAGCGTCGGGAACAGTAGATAGTCAGCACCATGATATAGTGCGATCAGATCGGCCTTCTGCACCCAATCCAGAAAGTGCACTCGGTCGTCAAGGCCCAGTCTCGTCACTTCGACGCGAAGCCACTCAAACGGCTTCAGATCCGAAGCGACCTTCCCGACAACCAACAAGGGCGGGACGTCCAGCCGTCGTCGGGCCGCGGCGTACGCCTCCAGTGCCCGGGGAAGATTCTTGTGCGGATCCAGGGCTCCGACGAACAGGATGTACTTGTCCGGCAGATCCAACGCTCGACGAGCCTCCAGCGACAGTTTCTTCGCCGCCGAGAAGTAAGATGGATCGACTCCCAATGGGATCACAGTGATTTTATCCAGCGGATAGCCGGTCTGGTAGTGGATATCTTGACGGGTCGACTCGGAGATTGTGATCAGGGCTGTGGCGCGGGTAGCAGAACGAAGCTTGCTCCGTAGCATGACTTTTTTAATCGCCGCCAGTCGTTGAGCTTTAACAAAATAATCCTGGTAGAGCCAAGGAATCAGGTCATACACCCAAATCAAGTTTTGGATACCCGGTAACGGACGACTGGGAAAGATCAGGTCGGCGAAAGTCGTGTCGATGAGTATGCTCGCATCGAGCTTGCGTACGATTCGCGATTGTCTGATCGAGTCCAGTGACCACAACCACGGCGCAGAAGCCGTCCCTGGAAAGAATGGGACGCGGCAACCAATCTTTCGGAAGTTGTCGGGATAATCAATTCCATCGTCGGCCGAGGCGTGTCCCTGAGCATAAATCAGATAGTACCGATGCTCCCTGTCGATTGCCGCTAAAGATCCCAGCAACTCCCGCCAGAGGTTCCCCACACCCCGGAACCGCCCCCGAGTCTGGAGCCCACGCATATCCAGGGCGATTCTAAAAGGCGGATCATGCATAGTGCTTCAACGATTGCCGCATTTCCAATATCCGTTTCGAAGCTATTTCATTGTATCATCCTTCTTGAGCTCGGATAATTGGTCGTCGGAAAGGTTTTCATTAATAATAGTTATTCCCGAATAGCGGGACATGTCGATCAGGGAATATCGATAGTGAGGTTGAGGATGAAGCGCGCACTGATCACGGGGATCACGGGACAAGACGGTTCGTATCTGGCCGAATTGCTCCTCGAGAGAGGCTACGAAGTTCACGGGATCGTCCGACGGGTTGCGATGGAAGACCCGATCCGGCGTTTTTCAAGGATTCAACACCTGTTGCCTCAGTTGAAACTCCATCCGGCCAGCTTGGAGAGCTTCGCCAGTCTGTTTCGGGTGTCATCCTCCGTGTTGTTTGACGAATGCTACCATCTGGCTGCTCAGAGTTTCGTCGCGGAGAGTTTCGAAGACGGTTTCTCGACAATGAACATCAACATCAACGGTACGCATTACCTCCTCGCGGCTTTAAAGGAAGCCAATCCCACATGCCGATTTTATTTTGCGGGCTCGTCTGAAATGTTTGGCCGGGTGCGCGAAGTGCCCCAGCGGGAATCCACACCGTTTCATCCACGCAGTCCGTATGGAATCAGCAAGTCGGCGGGATACTATCTTACGACGAATTACCGGGAAGCGTACGGTCTGTTTGGATGCAACGGCATATTGTTCAACCATGAGAGCCCACGGCGGGGCTATGAATTTGTGACGCGAAAGATCACCAGTACCATTGCTAAGATAAAAGCTGGCAAGGTTCACGAGTTGAGGTTGGGCAACCTGGACGCTCGGCGTGATTGGGGCCATGCAAAGGATTACGTTCGGGCGATGTGGCAGATGCTCCAACAGGAACAACCGGACGATTATGTCGTTGCGACAGGTGAGAGCCACAGTGTCCGGGAATTTTGTGAAATCGCTTTCGGCATGGCAGATCTCGACTGGCAGGAATGGGTTAAGGTTGATCCTCAGTTTTGCCGTCCGGCCGAAGTGGAAGACCTCCGGGGGGACCCGACCAAAGCGCATCGAATTTTAAAATGGCAACCAACTTACGATTTTAAAGAACTGATCAGAGAAATGGTCCTGACCGATCTTGAGTTGGAATCGAAATAACATACGCAGCTCGAAGTTTCTTTTACTGAGGTTCGATCGATCATGATCTGGGCCAAACGTTTCACGCTCAAGCAACTGGACTCAAGTCAACAGAGGGGGTTTGCAGCTCGCTCTTCAGCCAAGCCGCTCCCGGGGAGACTTGAACGCGGGTTCTGAACCTGGATTGCGGAAAAACCAGGCATCCCACATGGCCAGATACTCCCAACCCCTCCTAAACAATGCGTTCGACTGGACCATACTGAACCATTCGATCGAGCTTCTCGCAACGCCAGCTCGGACAGTAGAGGAAGTTCATCGGATCGGCGCCCCGAAATACCGAGTAGACATTTCAGCACTTTATCTTACGTCACTGAACATCGATGTGAATTTGAGCCACCGTCATTTTTACCCCCGCACACCTTCGACCACTCTTGTTGACAGCTGAGCAGTTATCAGGAATCATAAACGCATTCACAGCTGGTCTTGCGCGATTGAAGCTTCTGGCCCTTTCAAATCGTTTAACTTTTACGCCTAATCACTGGCTCGGAATTTGGAAACTGGCCTGTACTTTTCCATCGTTTTACGAGCGATTCTTCTGCTTCATTTTCTGTCAATGGAAATTCACATTGTGCTGGCAGTCGCCAAACGAGGCCAGTCTCCATCCGCAATACTCTCTTTATGAGAGTAATGCGGGCGGGAAACTGAACTGTACTCTGATTCCCCATTATCTTCTTGCTGGTTTCTGTTTCGCTCAAAGCCGAACTTTGAGTCGAGATTATCTTAATTTTGGAGGATTTTGCGGAGGATGGACCAGTCCGTCTCATCCAACCACTTCAGCGTCAGCAGAACAATGGTATATCCGAGGAGTGCGGTGGGCAGCACGAGCAACAGGAAGTTACCCTGCAAGATTCGAATGATCGCAAATTGGACAGCCAGTGCCGCGACGATGGGTAGAAATCCGAATCGTGATGCGGGAAGAATGCGAAAACCGATCCGTCGGGTCACGATCAACAATCCAATAAACAGTCCCAAACCTTCCGTTAGGACCGTACTGGCGCTCGTCGCGATATAACTCCACCTGGGTATCCAAGCGATGTTCATACCAATGTTGACAACTGCGTTGATCAAGGCGATCCACATCACATCTCGCTGACGGTCCATCGCAAACAGGGCGGTGCAGACGAGATAACTCAAGAACATCACCACGATGGCCAACGATAGAATTTTAAGGGCTCCGGCAGCAGGCGCATAAGACTCACCGTAGATCAGTTGGATGATTTCTTCTGCCAGCATGAAACCGGTCAGTCCGGTGGGGAGGCAGATCGTCAACATGTATTTGAGAGAACGGTGATAGATCTCAGACAGTGATAGAGAAGCGGAATGAAACACTTCAGCCATGACCGGGAAAATGGATTTGGAAAATGCTTCCGGTATAAACATCAAGCCGGCGAACACAAAATAGGCCGCGTTATAATAGCCAACGTCCCTGCTTCCTTTGAAAAACTGGAGCAGAATTGTATCCATGCGGAAATATATGACGACAAAGATGCTGTTCAACGCCACCGGAAAAGCTGACGCGATCAGTCGCCGGATTACATCGAACTTGAACCGAAAAGAAGGGAGCACAAATCGGGACGCCAATCCAAAAATTGCGAGAGCGGTTGCAAATTCCGCCAGCACGAAGAGCCAGATCAAGCCGGTCAAACTCAGGCTGAAATTCGTACCGAGCAGAAACAACAGTAGAAATAGACTCTTCCCGAACAATTCCACAGTGACGAGATAGATCGCTTTCAGCTTCGCCTCGAAATACACTCGCGGAGTACCCATCGCGTTGGCGAACAGACTCAGTGAAAATATGAAAACCAATTTGAAATGCGTCCATGAACCCTCGACCAACCATATCGTCCCGATGGCGATGAAAAAGCCCAGCGCGGCCATAACGGTCTTGAGCCAGATTCCCTGTCCCAACAGGATAGGAATTTGATCACTTTCGCGGGCGATTTCCCGGATCAAGATCGTGTCCAGACCGAAGATTGCAATGATCTGGAATATCAAAAAGAAGGCTAGGCAATAGGCATATGTGCCGTACTCGTCCACGCCGAGATACCTGGCGATCAAAGCCAGAGTCCAGATGTTGATTAATCCGGCTGCAACTTTGCCGGCAAGGAGCCAGACTGCATTCAATGCAATTTTCTTTACCAGCATGACAGCGATCGCTTCATGAAACCATCGTCATGCCCAAAAGTACCTGGGACGAGGCATAGTCGATTGCATTGTATCATTGAATTTTGACTTTATTGATTGATTCGTTTAGACTTTCTGAGACTCTAGTTAGAAGCGATAATTATTCTGTGTCCGTAACATAACTGAATTATTCTAATGCTACCCAACATTAATAATAGCCACTCCCGAAAATTGAAGCGTGCGGTGAACTCGGACATCAGTGAGATCCTGTTCCTCTCCGCTCTGACCACTGACAGCGGGTCGGGGGTGAGGTTCTGGAACATGGCCCGCGTCGTCGCCGACGCCGGGTGGCCGGTGACCTTCGTGGAGCGGCTGCCGGCGGGGTTGCCGGCCCGGGCGCATCCCGGCATCGCCTACGTGGGCATTCCCGAGAGCCGCCGGGGCGGCGTACAACCGCATCGTTCATTAAATGCTCCGGACACGAGCTCGCCTGCGCAAGCCGATGACATCCCACCGGCCGCGCCTTCCGCCGTGGGCCTGGCGGCGGCGGTGCTGCGGGCGACGCGGCAGGGACGACGGATCGCCCGGAGCCGGCCGTGGCGGGCGGTGTACGCGCTCAAGCCCATGCCCAACGCCGTGCTGCCGGCATTGGCCGCCGCCCGCGGCGGCGCCCGGATCGTCCTGGACGTGGACGACCTCGACTTTGAATACTACCCGCCCGGGCTGCAGCGGCGACTGGTCCGGAGCTGGTTCCGGCGCTGGCCGCGCCGCTTCGACGCCGTTTCCTATCACGTGGCGCCGCTGCAGGAATACCTCCAAACGGAAGCCGGCGTGCCGCCGGAGCGGCTCCGCTGCATCCCCCAGGGCGTGGACCTGGACGTCTTCGCCGCCCCCGCGGCGCCGCCGCCGCCGGAAATCGCCGCGTTCACCGGCCGCCAGGGCACGATCGTCTACATGGCCTCGCTGGGGATCACCTCCGATTTCGGGGACGTGCTCCCCGCCCTGGAGCGGATCCTGGCGCGCCACGCCGACTGGGGCCTGCTGGTGCTGGGCCACGGCGTGCGCCTGGCGGAGTTTCGGGAGCGGGCCGCCGGACTGGGTGATCGCATCCGCTTCGCCGGCTACGTCGACCACGCCGCCGT
>JAGOHA010000193.1 GCA_017996395.1 Acidobacteriota bacterium
AGCAGCTCCGCCGCCGTGACCGCAGCGGCGCGCAGTTCCACCTCCTCGGCCGAACCGGCGGGGATCAACTCGCCGCTGTCGATGCGCGTCGCGAGTTCGGACGAATAAACCAGGATGCCGTCCACCCTCAGGACGTGGGGCACCAGGTTGTCGGCAAAGATCGTCAGATCAGCCAGATCCTCAAATCGTCCCCATCCGGCGCCCCCGAAAGCCAGCGCGAGGTCGGCCGCGGCCAACTGGGCCCGCTTGTAGAACGCCACCGGCTCGCCGGCGTGGAGTTGGACATCCTGGAAGTACGGCATCTCCGCCAGCAGCCCGATCAGCCGGGCCGCGGACCCTTCCGCCGCCTCGATCAGCGCGGTGCAGGATCCGCCGTAGCGGACGGCGAGCAATTCCCCCAGATCGTTGAGCGCCCGGGCGAAGCGCGCCATCAGCTCGCCGACGACGGGATGCCCCGCATCCTGTCCGAACAGCTCGGCACACCCCGCAGCGGAGATCGTCGCCAGCTCGTCCGCCGCCAGCGGACCCCGACTCCGGAACCGGTCAGCCAGCGCGGAGGCCACGGTGAAATAGCCCGACAGGCCGGGGCGCTTGCGCAGAAACGGGAAATAGCCGGAGCCGAAATTGATGGCGTCCAGCGTGAGGAAGAACGCGGCGGTGCCTGCGCCGCCGTCCAGGTAATGGCTGGCGGGGTCGTGCCCCGGCGTCGTCGGATCCGCTGCCGCCAGCTCCCGGACGTAGGCATCGATCGCCGGTTCGTGGATCCGCACATGGGCGGCGCGATCCATGACCGCGCGGCAGGACCGCCTGACATACTCTGACGGGTTGATCGTGTCCACGTTGTTGGATCCCCTGCCCCGGGCGCTCCGGCTCCCGGCTTACGACGCGGGCGCGACCGGGATGGCGACCGCCAGGTCCAGGACCAGCCGGTAGCCGTCGCCGCCCCGTCGCCAAATGTGGAGATAGCTGTGCTGCAGGGCCGGCCGCGCGCCACCCGCGGCGGCCTGCGTCTCGAGGATCCCGTAGCTGTACCCCAGACTGCCGTCGGCGGAGCCGGCCTGCCCCTCGGCGCGCCATGTCCAGGCGGCCGGCGCCGCGGGCAGCAGGGCCAGCGACCGGTCCCGGCCGATCACGGGCAGCGCGCGGTCGCGGTAGAACCGCAGATCGGGGGAGGCCAGCTGGCGGAATGCGGCCGCGGGGCCGCTGACGGCCGCCAACCGGGATATCTCCGCGTCCAGGTCCGAAAACGGGATCTCGCCCAGGTGGGCCGGCTGGCCGGATTTTGCCGTCGTCACGGTGTCCGGCAGATGGTCCGCCCGCCCATGGCGGATGCCGGCGTCCAGGAGGACCGTCCAGCGGCCCCCTTCCCCCCTCCTCCAGATGGAGACGTAATGTCCCCACCCCGAGGGATCCGGGTCCTGCCGCCGGTTTTTCAGATACCACGGTCCGGTGGTGTAACCCAGGTCGCCCGAGGCCGACGTCTCCGCGAAGACGGGACGCCAGGCGAGCAGGGCCGTCGCGTCCGCCGGCATCTGTTCATAGGCCGGCCGCCCCTGCACCGGCCGGGGCCGGAATACCACCCCCTCGGGTGCCAGGAACGACAGAAAAGCCGCGCGGATCCCGCCCTCGTCCGCGGCCCGGGCAAACGCCCGCTCCGACGCGACAAGCTCCCGGAGCGCGGCGGGCCACCCGTCCTCGCCCCCGGCGGCGGTCCAGGCGACACCGCACGCGACGACCAGCAGGCCCACGATCAGCAGGCCGGATGGATGCATGCGTCCCTCCCGTTCGGGCAGGTCGAATCTGGTGGACCCGTAAGATGGCGGGCATCCGGATATCATCCGGAGCAGGCCGGAGGCCGGCCGCAGGCGCCGGCCACTCGCCCGGATCACCGGCGGATCAGATCACGCCGTCCGCCTTGAGCGATTGCAGGTCCGCGGCCGAGTAGCCGATCTGGCCCAGGATCTCCGCGTTGTGCTCCCCGAGGAGCGGCGGCGGCGCCTCCACGTTGCCCGTGGCGTCGGAGAACTTGGCCGTGTGGTTGAAGAGCGGGATCTCGCCGATGCCCTCGGCGCGGATCTTCGTGAAGGCCTGCCGGTGCCCGATCTGCGGCGCCTGCAGCGCCTCCTCCAGTGTGGGGATGGCGCCCGAGGGCACGTCGTTCTGGTTCAGCAGATCCACCCAGTAGTCGGTGGACTGGGTGACCAGCCGCGCCTCGAGCAGCGGCGTCAGCGCCCGGCGGTTGGCCTTGCGCGCGTCCCGCTCCTTGAAGCGCGGATCTTCCTTGAGCTCCGGCACGCCCAGCAGGTCCGCGACGTTTTCCCACTGCTCCTGCTTGTTGGCGGCGATGTTGATGAAGCCGTCCTTCGTCTTGAAGGTCCCGGAGGGCGCGGCGGTGAAGTTGTCGTTGCCCATGAGCACCGGCTGCTGGCCGCCGATCATGAGGTTGGCCACCACCCAGCCCATGAGCGGCATGATGGAGTCGAGCAGGGCGATGTCGATGAACTGCCCCTGGCCGGTGCGTTCCCGGGAGAAGAGCGCCGCCATGATCGCGAACGCGGCGTTGAGGCCGCCCACGGTGTCGCAGACCGGGAAGCCGCAGCGCAGCGGATTAAGCCGCTCGTCGCCATTGATGGCCATCACGCCGCTCAGGCCCTGGATGATCTGGTCGTAGGCGGGCTTGTAGGCGTCCGGACCGGTGTGGCCGAAGCCGGAGATGGCGCAAAAGACCAGCCGCGGATTGATCTGGCGCAGGACCTCGTAGCCGACGCCTAGCCGGTCCATGACGTCGGGGCGAAAGTTCTCCACCACCACGTCGGCGGTCTTGACCAGCTCCTTGAAGATCTCCTTGGCCTTGGGCTGCTTCAGGTTCAGGGTCAGCGATTTCTTGTTGGCGTTCTGCGCCAGGTAGCTCGTCCCCATCAATTTCTTGTTGTAGTCGGGCACGCAGCCCAGTTTGCGGGCCAGGTCGCCGTCCTTCGGATTTTCGATCTTGATGACTTCCGCGCCGAGCAGCGCCAGCTGCAGGGTGCAGAACGGTCCGGACAGCACGTTGGTCAGGTCCAGGACGCGGATTCCCTCGAGAAGCTTCATGATGCGCACCTCACGGATATTTTAATGTTTGATGGGGCCTGATTTGTACACGAAGCCCGGCAGTTCCCGGTTGAAGAAGGCGGCAACCTCCTTGGCCAGACCGATGAGCCGCGCCAGGTCCACCTCCGGCCGCTGGCCGAGCTGCTGGAGCAGGTGCACCAGATCCTCGGTGCAGACGTTGCCGGCGGGCAGCTTGGTGAACGGGCAGCCGCCGAGTCCGCCGAACGCCGACTCCAGATAGGTCGCTCCGGCCCGCATGGCCGCCATGCAGTTGGCCAGGCCCATGCCGTACGTGTTATGGAAATGCGCCGCCATCTGGATGCCGGCGCCCATGGTCCGGATCTCGCCGAACAGCCGCTCCACCTGGGCGGGATTGGCATGCCCGGCCGTGTCGGCCAGACTGACCATCCGGACGCCCGCGTCCAGGTAGCGTTTCACCAGGTCCAGCACCCGCGTCTCGGGGATGGCTCCCTCGAAACCGCAACCGAAGGCCGACTGGACGGAAACCTGGACCTCCCGGCCCGCGGCCATGGCCGCCCGGGCCATCTGGATGATGCGGGCCGCAGCGTCGGCCACGGTCATTCCCGTGTTCTTCTGGCTGTGGGTCTCGCTGGCGGAGACGCCCATGCAGAACAGCTCCACGCCGCACGCCTGGCCGCGGTCCAGCCCCTTCTCGTTGAGGACCAGGCCCGAGAGCCGCACCCGCGACGGCTTGGCGCCGGGCTGGCTGAATTGCTGGAACAGCTTGTCCGTGTCGGCCATCTGGGGAACTTTCTCCGGATTGACAAACGAGCCGAGCTGGATGACGTCCACGCCCGACTCGATCAGCGCCTCGACCCAGGCCAACTTGTGCTCGAACGGCACCGTCTGCTTCTCGGCCTGCAGGCCGTCCCGCAGCCCCACTTCCTGAAGGATGACTTCGTTCATGATCGCCGCTTCCTCGCTGCCGATAAATTGCCGCCCCCCGGGCCGC
>JAGOHA010000060.1 GCA_017996395.1 Acidobacteriota bacterium
GCTTGAGGCGCAGGAACACGTTGCCGGCGTTGAGGCCGGACGCGCCGCGGGCGCCGCAGCTGGACATCATCCCCTCGACGTCCGGATCCTGGCGGATGATGTCGGTGACCTCCCGCTGGTGGCGGACCATCGACTCGAAGGAAATGCCCTGGATCGCCTCGGTGAAACCGCGGACCTGGCCGGTGTCCTCGGTGGGGATGAAACCCTTGGGCACGACGTTGAAGAGCCAGGCGGTGACGCCCAGGATCACAAAGGACAGCAGCAACGTGACCAGTTTGTGGCGGATGGCAAACCGGAGCGTGGTGTCGTAGAAATGCAGCATCGCGTCAAACACCTTCTCGGAGGCCCGGTAGAGGGCGCCGTGGCGCACCTCGCCGGGCGGGCGCAGGAACCGCGAGGCCAGCATCGGGGTCAGGGTGAGGGACACGACGCCCGAGATCAGGATCGCCGCCGCGATGGTCACGGCGAACTCATGGAACAGCCGGCCCAGGATGCCGCTCATAAAGAGCACCGGGATGAAGACGGCGGCCAGCGAGATGGTCATGGACACGATGGTGAAGCCGATCTCCTTTGAGCCGTCGAGGGCGGCCTGCATCGGCGTCTTGCCCATCTCGATGTGGCGGACGATGTTCTCCAGCATGACGATGGCGTCGTCCACCACGAATCCCACCGACAGGGTCAGCGCCATGAGCGTCAGGTTATTCACCGAGAAGTCGGTCAGGTACATCACGGCGAACGTGCCCACGATGGAGAACGGCAGCGCCAGGCTGGGAATGATCGTGGCCGAGATGTTCCGCAGGAACAGAAAGATCACCAGGATGACCAGGCACAGCGTGAGCACCAGGGTGAACTTGACGTCGTTGACCGATTCGCGGATCGACTGGGAGCGGTCGAAGATGACGCCGAGTTCCACCGACGCGGGCAGCTGTTTCTGGAACACGGGGAGGATGTCCCGGATGGCCTGGACGATGGCGACGGTGTTGGTGCCGGGCTGGCGCTGGATGGCCAGGATGACCGCCCGCTTGGCGCCCTCGCGGGTCACGTGCCAGGCGGCGACCTTGTCGTTCTCGACGCTGTCGATCGCCTCGCCGAGGTCCCGCAGGTACACCGGCGCGCCCTCGCGGTAGGTGACGATCAGCCCGCCGTAGGCGGCGGCTTCGAGCAACTGCCCGTCCGACTCCACGGTGTAGGCGCGGTGCGTGCCGTAAAGCACGCCGCTGGGCAGGTTGACGTTGCCGCTGCGGATGGCGTCGGCAACCTCGTTGATGCCGATGTTCCGGCTGGTGAGCCGGTCGGGATCGAGCCGGACCCGGACAGCGTACTTCTGGGAACCGTACACCTGCACCTGGGCCACGCCGTTGACCATGGAGATCCGCTCGCCCAGGGTGGTGGCGGCGTACTCGTTGAGGGTGGACAGCGGCAGCGTGTCCGATTTCATCGCGAGCATGAGGATCGGCGAGTCGGCCGGGTTGACCTTGCGGTAGGACGGCGGCGTGGGCATGTCCCGGGGCAGCTGCCGCTGGGCCTGGGCGATGGCCGCCTGCACGTCCTGGGCGGCGGCGTCGAGGTCCCGTTCCAGCGCGAACTGGAGGGTGATCTGCGTGGAGCCGATGCCGCTCGACGAGGTCATGTTGTCGATGCCGGCGATGGTGGAGAACTGCCGCTCCAGCGGCAGGGCCACCGTCGAGGCCATGGTCTCTGGGCTGGCGCCGGGCAGGCTGGCCGACACGGTGATGGTGGGAAAATCGACGTTCGGCAGGTCGTTGACCGGCAGGGTGATGTAGGCCATGACGCCGAAGAGGATGATCCCCAGCATCACCAGGACGGTGGTGACGGGCCGGCGGATGAACAGGGCCGGAATGTTCATGGCTGGATGACCTCGGGCTCCACCTTCTGGCGGATGGTGATCCGGGAGCCCGGGGTCAGCCGCATCTGGCCGTCGACGATGACGGTGTCGTCGGCGCGCAGTCCGCCGCGGATCACCGCCTCGCCGGCCATGATCCGGTCGACGGTGACCTTGCGCACCGCGGCGGTGTTGCCCGCCGCGACGACGTAGACCAGCGAGCCCTCCTGGCTGGGCACCACCGCCTGGGCGGGCACCACCAGCGCCTGCGGCTCGGTGTCCAGCACCAGGAGCACGTCGACGAACAGGCCGGGCCACAGCACGCCGCCAGCGTTGTCACAGGTGGCTTTCAGGTGGATGGTGCCCGTGCCGGACGCGACGGTGCTGTCCAGGAAGGTGACGGCGCCGTGCTCGGCCGGAGCATCGCTGTCGGGGATGGTGGCGGACACGGTCAGACGGTCGCGGCGCATCTGCTCCCGCAGGCGGGGCAGGACCTGCTCGGGCACGGTGAAATCCACGTAGATGGGGCGGATCTGGTAGATCTGAACGAGGGTGGTTTCGTTGAGCCGGGCCATGTTGCCGGCGTGGACGAGGAGCTCGCCCGTCCGCCCGCTGGCGGGGGCGGTGACGGTGCAGTAGCCGAGGTCCAGGCGGGCATTGAGCAGTTCGGCCTCGTCGGCCCGCACCGACGCTTCGTCGGCTTGCAGGGTGGCCTGCAGCGCTTCGGCGTTGGCCTTGACCGTGTCGTACTGCTGGCGGGTGACGTAGTCCTTGGCCACCAGGTCGGCGTAGCGTTGCACGTCGGCCTCGGCGTTGCGCCACAGGGCGCGGTCGCGCTCCAGGTTAGCCCGTGTTCGCGCCAGCGCCGCCTCGGCGCGCTGCACCGCCGCCGCGAAGGGGGCCGGGTCGATGGTGAACAGGGTCTGGCCGCGGCGGACCTCCTGACCCTCGCTGAAGTGGACGCTGAGGATGGGGCCGCTGACCTGGGTCTTGACCGCCACGGTGGAATACGCCTCGACCGTGCCGATGGCCTTGAGCTGAACCGGCATCGGTTTCTGAACCACCGGGGTGGTGGTGACGGCCACGGGCGGCGCGGTCCGCGGGGTGCTGTCGGCGGGTTTGCCGGTGCAGCCGACGCCGCCGGCGGCGAGTCCGGCCAGCAGGACGGCAGGGACGGCCGTGCGCAAGTGGGTCAGCAGGCGGGTGCGGGCGATGCGTGTCATGGTTGTCCTTCGGGGGATCGGGGTGGAGCGGGCGGATCGGGCGGCGCGGGCGGCGCGACCGCCGCGGCGGGGCCGGCGTCGAGCAACTGGCCGGTGTTGCGGCCCAGCCGGGCCATGGCCAGCAACCACTCGGTCCGGGCGCGGGTCTGCTCCGAGCGGGCGGCCTCCAGGGTGCGCTGAGCGGACAGCAGGTCCAGGATGTCGCCCACGCCGGCGCGGTAGCGGTTGAGCGCCACGTCGTACGACTGCGATGCGCTGCCCAGCAGCTCGTCGGTGGTGCGGATCTTCTCGCCGGCGGTCTGCAGGGCGTAGAAGCTGCGCCACACCTCGTACGCCACCGTCTGCGCCATGGTGTGGACGCGCGCGGTGGCCGCCGCCGACTGTTCGCTCGCCTGAATGACGTTGTTGGCGTGGGTATACCCGGTGAAGATGGGAAACCGGAGCGTGAGGCCCACGGAGTAGTTGTCCAGTAACGTGTCCCAGCCGGTGTTGTACAGGGCGCCGGCTCCGGCGGTGGCGGCCACCGTCACGCCGCCGGCGGCCTGCACACTGCGCACGCGGGCCTCGGCGCCGAGCGCTTCCGCCCGGGCGGCGGCCAGGTCGGGGCGGAGACGCTGGGCGACCTCGATGAATCGGTCCACCTCGCCGGCGGCCGCGTCGGCCGGGATCTCCGGCTGGAAGTCGGCCAGGCGGATCGCCGTGTTGGCCGGCAGTCCGACGGCCGCGGCCAGCGCGCCCTCCAGCGTGCGCAGGTCGCCGGTGGCCGTCTGCATGGCCAGCCGGGCCTGGGCCAGGGCGGAGCGCGCCTGGAGCACGTCGGCGATGGTGGCCACGCCGGCGCGGTGGCGTTCCGTGGCGGATTCGAGCACCGCCTGGGCCTCGCGCACCGCCGTCTCCTCCGCCGCGACGAGGGTCTTCACGCCGTGGTGGAGGTAATACGCTTCCAGCACCAGGAGCATGACATCCTCGAGCACGGCGCGGTGGGTCCAGTTGGCGGCTCGCAGCGCCTGGCGGGCCTCCTCCAGGTCCGCCGCCCGGCCGCCGGAATCGTACAGGAGATAATTGACCGCGATGGACGGCCCGAGCGCGCCCTGCCATTCCTCGTACTTCGACGAGCGGGAGCCGTACCCCGCCTGGCCGATGCCTTCCAGATCGACGGTGGGAAGATAGGCGCCGCCCCGGCTCGCCTTGGCCGCCGCCGCCGCCCGGGCGGCGTGCCACGCGGCCCTGGTGCGGGGATTGTGGCGCAGGGCGAAATCAATCAGGTCGCCGAGACGCCACAGGGCGTCGGCGGAAAAATCGGGCGGAGTTCCCTCCGGTGCGAGCAGGGCCGGGATCTCGGCGGGATCGGGCGTCCAGGGGGACGCCGGGTTGGCCGATGTGTCCCCCGGCGCCGGATGCCAGGGGCGGTACTTCACCGGGCGGCCGGGATCGTCGCCGGCCGCGGCGGGCGAAGCCAGGGCCAGCGCGGCCGCCAGGCTGACGAGCCGGACGGCGGACCGGCAGAACCGGACGCTAGACAGACGATTCGGGCACACGCAGGTCGCTCCTCGTCGCGGATTCAATCCTCATACGGATCCGAACCATCGATGTTTGCAGCGCTCTCAGCGGGATCCGGTGACGGCTGTCACGTTTTTCGACGTTCATCCTCCTCACTGCAGGTCGCGCAGCAGCTCGTGCGGCGAGACACCCAGCTCGCCGGCCACTTCCTTGAGCGTCGAGTCGCCGCCGGCTTCGACGCCGCGGGCCTTGAGCCGTTCCAGGGCCACGGGCAGCCGGATCAGGCCTTCGCGCTCGAGGTCGGCCAGGGTCTTGCGACCGAGGCCGCTGCCGGCGCCGGGCGGTGGCAGGTTATCCGCGGACTGGCCGGCGGGACCGGCCGGAGCGGCCGGCCGGAGCACGTCGTAGACGCGCTGGGGCGGGACGCCGTTGCGCCGGGCGACGGCGTCGACGGTCTGGCCGGCGTCATCGACCTGGAGACCGCCGGCGCGGAGGCGCGCCAGGGCGTCGTCGGGCGAAATCCCCAGGTAGCGCGCGAACTGGCTCAAGGTCGACAGCTCGGCATGGCCATAGGGCGGCTCGCCGTACGAGGCGATCCAGGATGCCTTGACCGCGCCGTTGAACGCTACCAGGTTGCGGAACGGCGGCCACGCCAGCAGCGTGCCGACGAAGACCACGACAGTCAGCCCCAGGGCCAGCAGAAACTCGGGTGTGACCACCACCAGGCGGCGGGCGGCGTTGCGCAGGTAGGACACCAGGCAGGTCCAGTTCAGAAATATGTGCAGGATGGAGGCGATGAGGAATACCACCATGAAATTGATGTGGATGGCGGAGTAGTCTTCCTTGCCGAGACCCCACAGCGTCCAGTTGGCCCAGTTGGCTACCCGGCCCTGGGGGCTGAGGAACAGCATGATCCCGGTGTACGCCATCACCAGGAACGACAGGGTGGTCACGAGCGAGACGATGCGTCGGAACGACATGGTACGATGACTCCTCCAAATGATGTACCGGGCCCGGGGCCGGCTCAGTCGTCGGCCAGGAGCCGGGCGGCCAGCTCCTTGAGCAGCTTGGCGGCCACCCGGGCGGTGGCCTCCGCGGCGTCGTGGTCCGGGAGATATTCGACGATGTCGGCCCCCACCAGCGGGCCCGGCAGGTTGCGGATCAGCGCCAGCAGTTCCCGCGTGCTGCAGCCCCCGGGTTCGGGATGGGCCACACCGGGTGCATAAGCCGGATCCAGGACGTCCAGGTCCACACTCAAGTAGACGGGTCCGGAAACCGCGGGCAAAGCGCCTCGCGGCCAGTCGCGCATGTCCAGGGCCTCCACGCCGAACCGCTCGGCCTGATCGCGCTGGTGGGGGTTGCGGGTGCGCAGGCCCACCTGGACGAGCCGCGCCGCCAGGCCCTCCTCGAGCACGCGGGCGAAGGTGCAGGCATGGGACAGACGATTGCCGCCGTAGCTGTCGTACAGGTCGGGGTGGGCGTCGAGCTGGACCACGGTCAGACCCGGGAAACGCGGGCCGTAGGCGCGCAGCACGGGGAAGGTGACCGAATGGTCGCCGCCCAGCGACAACACGCGGGCGCGGCGCGCCAGCGCCTCCGCCACCGCCGCGGTGATCGCCGCCGGCGCCGCGGCGCCGGCGGCGCCGAGGTCGAGATCGCCCAGATCCGCCAGCCGCGGCTCCGCTCCGAGATCGCGCCCGTCCTCGGTGCTCAGGTTCGTGGACTCGCAGGCCAGGGCCGCCCGGATCCGCGGCGGCGCCGCCGCGGATCCGCGCCGGAACGACGAGTGTTCGTCCAGCGGCAGGCCCAGCACCGCCACCATTCCGGATTCAACTTCTTCCATCGCCACAGGGGTTCGAAACATGGGGACAGTCTGACAGATTACAGCCCGTGATGCAACGGGTCGGACGGATCCGCCGGTTTTTCCGGAGTGTGCAACTTGCGGTAGGTCCAACCGTAAAAATGGCACAGAGAATATGATCGCTGGGCGGATCCGATCGCGAGGAGTTACCGGAACAGTTGAGCTACCGCTACCTGATGTCGCTCCGCACGGCGCCCCTCAACGGCCAGCCGGCGATCTGGTGGATGGACGCGGGCTTCATCGGGGAGTTGCGGGCGAAGGTCCTGCCGGCCGGGCAGTGAAGGAGGTGTCGGCATGAACAGGTGGCGAATCCCATTGGCGGTGATCTGGATGGCGTTGGCGCTGGCGCCGGCCGCCGCGGCGGAGCCGGCCGCGCCGCCATTCCAGGTGCAGCGCCTCAGCCCGCGGGTGCTGGTGCTGACGGAAGAATCCGACATGCGGAACAACCTGGTGGTCCTGGTGTCGCGGCGGGGCCTGGCCCTGGTGGACACCACCGGGTCGCCGCGCACCGCCGCGCTGGCCCGACAGGCGGTGCGCCGCGAGCTCGGCCGGGACGACATCGTCTGGGTCATCAACACCCATCACCACTGGGACCATGCCCAGGGGAACCAGGAGTTCGCCGACGCTCTCATCGTCGGCCATGAGGGGTGCGTGGCGCCCATCCGGCAGAGCGGAGCCAACGTGGATCGGCAGATCGCGGAATTGAACCGGAATATCGAAGCGGTCCGGGCTGAAATCGCCCGGCAGGATGAGGGCTCCGCCGAAGCGGCGGAGCTCCGGCGCCGGATCACCCGGATGCAGCAGGTGGTCGACGGCCTCCAGGCCGGGTTCGTGGCCACGCCGCCCCGCCTGACGTTCAACGACCGCCTCACCCTGGACCTCGGCGATCTCACCCTCCGCCTGGTCTTCTTCGGCCGGGCGCATTCGGGCACCGACATCCTGATCCAGGTGCCCGAGGAGGGTCTGCTGCTGACGGGGGACGTGTTTCTCGACGAAGGCTGGCTGCCGCTGTTCGCCGGTCAGGCGGTGCTCGACGTGCCGCGCTGGATCGATGTGCTGAACGCCTGCCTGGACGACTCGGTCCGGCAGGTCATCCCCGCCCACAAGAGCCTCTGGACTCCGGCCAAGCTGTCGCTCTGGCGGGACTACATCACCCTTCACTGGCAGGGGCTCCGCGACGCGGACGCGGCGGGACTGTCGTTCGAGGCGGTCCAGGCACGGTATCCCGTGCCGGCCGATCTCGAATACCTCAAGGCGCTCGGCCACGACGACTCGAGGATCGCGGCCTTCCACCGGCGCAACCTTCAGGCTTTCTGGTCCCAGATCAAACCGTCCGCCGCCGCGGCGATCCAGGAGGAGTTGGAGCGGAACGGGGTCGAAGCCGCCCGGGCGCGGTTTGCGGCGATGCGCGCGGATGCCCGGCACACGCATTTCATCGAGGAAACGCGGTTCAACGCCCTGGGTTACCAGTTGCTCGGCCAGGGCAAGAGCGACGCGGCGATCGCGGTGTTCGAGATGAACGTCGCGGCGTTTCCGGACTCCTGGAACGTTTACGACAGCCTGGGTGAAGCCCTGATGAACGACGGTCAGCGGGCGGCGGCGATCGCCAGCTTTCGCAAGTCGCTGGAATTGAACCCCGGCAACGACAATGCCCGGCGGATGCTGCAGCGGCTGGGGGTGGATGCGGGGCCAGCCGCTCCGCCCGCCCGACTCCCGCCGCCGCCACCGCGGGGATAGAGTCGGAAGGCGTCCGCGGCGGGCGGCCCGCGTCAGCCTCCGCCTGTCCGGGGGGCGTGGCGGCGCAGCCAGCGCAGGGGCGTGCCGCCGGCGCCGGCCGTGGCCAGCCGGAGCAGCCCGCGGAGGAGCCGGGCCGCGGGAGGCAGCCAGCGCCCGCCGGGCACGAAGAGCCGCCGGTGCAGCCGCAGGATCTCCGCCTCGGTGAGCGTCGCGGTGTCGTAGCCGAGCGAGGGCGCGGCAGCGGCCGAGGCGGCGGCGAAATCGCCGAGGCTCCGCCGGCTGAGGCGGACGCCGTGACGCTCCGGCGCCTCGAACCAGGGCGCGCCCGGCTCCATCTCGATGGGAAACACGTGCACGCTCCGGATGCAGCCGTACCGTCGCCGCAGCCGGCGGCGGTAGTCGCGGGTGGCGCGCATGCCGGCGGCCGTTTCACCGGGCAACCCGATTGCAAAGTAAAGAACGGTGGGTGTCCGGAGCCGGTCCAGCCAATCCAGCCGATCCTCGAACTCGGCGTTGGAGAAGGGGTAGGCCCGGTGCGCCCGCCGGAGCGCCTCGTCAGCGGTTTCCGGCGACAGGATGACCGTCGACCGGTGGTGCAATGCCAGCCGGAACAAGCGGCAAAGCTCGGGGGAGGGAAGGCCGAAGAACTCGAAGTCGGCCCGCACCCGCGGTCGCAGGCGGCCCAGCGCCGCAAGGAGGGCGGCGGTGGGCTCCTCGACGGCCGGATCCGGATCGAAACAGAAATAGAACCGCTCGATGCCCCACTCCGCCCGGAGCCGCGCCACCGACTCGGCCACTCGGTCGGGGTGGCGCCGCGCCGTCTCCGCTCGTCCGGTGGAACGCCGGACGCCGGGGCCGCTCCCGCCGCACCAGGTGCACGCTCCCGGGCAGCCGCGGCCGGCGAACGCGCCGTGGATCACCGCCTCCCGCTGCCCGCGGCCGAGGCGCTGCACCAGTCGTACCGGCCCTTCCCACGGCACGACCCACCCGAGGCGGCAGACGATCTCGGGGTGGCGGAAAAAACGGAGCGCGGCAAAATCGGCCGCGTCCAGTTCGGCCGCGCTCGTGCAGTAGCCGACGGGATTGTGGCGGGGGCGGCCGTCGGGACCCCGCCACGACAGGTTGGGGATGTCGGACAGATCCGGTCGCCCGCTCCGGGCCCACGCCGCCAGGTCCGCCAGCGGACGCTCCCCCTCGCCCCGGACGACGGCGTCGATAAAGGGATACGCCTCCAGGATCTCGCCGGCGAAATGCCCGGCGGTGTACCCGCCCAGCGCCACCCGCACGTCGGGCCGGGCCGCCCTGAGCTGCCGGGCGGCTTCCAGCGTGTCATGAGTCTGGGGATGCCACTGGAGGGAAAATGCCGCCAAGGCGGCGTCCGACGCGCCGATGTAGTCCGAGAGCAGAAAGCGCGGATCGCGCAGTTTTTCCGCGCCCAGGTGGACGATCCGGCACCGCCGGCCCCGCCGCTCCAGCTCGCCGGCCAGGGCCAGCAGCCCGGCGGCCGGGAAATTGACCCGGGCGTGCGGGCCGAGCACCGGATCGCGGACCAGCAGCCGGGGCACATGCACCAGCACCACGTCCAGGTTCTGATCGGCGGGATCCTTCTGCATCGTCGGGGCGGCCTCGCGTCGAACAGTTCGAACCGGGGCGGACAAAGCGTTGGCGTCGAGGGAACGTCCTGTGCTATTAATACCACACGATTCAACGGCCGAATGCCGGGGCCTCCGATTGGCTGTGCCCGGCGCCCCGATGTGGGGCGGGGGGACGCGCGCGCGCCCCGGACCATACCCCGACTCAGGAGGTGGCTGGATGGGCGGTGTGACCATGTATCCCAACCTGCACGTGTGGCTGGACCGGATCGATGCCCTGCTGGGCGCCGCGCCGGCGGACGACCGGGTGAAGGACGCCCGGCGGGCGGCCGGCATCCTGCGGCAGATGCTGACGCCGCCGGCGCCGGATCGCCCGGCGGGGAACGAGGCCCGCGCGGAAGGCGTCCGGTTGATCTACCTGCTGGGCTGGATCAAGGCGGGTGTCGCAGCCGGTCGGACGGTCGCCTCCCCTGAGGTGGCGACGGCCGCGGAGCGCGCCGTGACCGGTCTCGAGACCGTCCTCGGTTCGCCTGAACCCTCGAACACACGCGACTGCGCGGAGTACATGAGCCGGCCGTCGCCGTGTCCGCCGGCCCGGCCCGGAATCTGACCCGGGAACGCCCAATGAAACGATCAGGGTGGATTCAGCCGATGATTCGGACTTGACCGGCCGGCCCGCCGCCCTCCGCCCCCGCGTACGGTTCCTTAAATGCGCTGGACGCACCTCACCCTGATGATGACCGAGCGGTGCAACTACCGCTGCGTCTACTGCTATCAGCAGCGGTCGCAGCGGGATCTGGCGGATGACCGGATCCGACAAGCCTGCGCGCGGCTCCTGCCGCTGGCCGCGGCGCGTTGCCGGGTGACGTTTTTCGGCGGAGAGCCGGCGCTGGTGTTCCCGGCGATCCGGCGCGCCGTGCGGCGGATCGAGGCGTGGAACCGCAGCGGGAAGCTGGCCCTGACCTATGGCATCACCACGAACGGCAGTCTCCTGGGACCCCGCGAACTGGCATTCCTCGATGCCCATCGGTTCCGGGTGGTGCTGAGCCATGACGGCGTGAACCAGGATCGTCACCGCGCCGCTGGCAGCGCCACCCGACTGGCCCGGCTGCTGGGAACCCTGGGCGACTATCCGGGTATCCGGCTGGCGGTCAATTGCGTGGTCACCCGGGACACGGTCCGGGACCTGCCGGCCACGGTGCGCTTTTTGCTCGGTTCGGGCGTCCCCTGCCTGATCCTGGCCTACGACCGGCAGTCGCCGTGGCGCGACGCAGAGATCGTCGCGCTGGCGGCGGCGCTGCGGGACGTGCGCCCGCTGCTGCCGCCGCCCGACCCGGAGGACGAGGTGACTCCCGGGGCGTCTCGACAAACGGACCGCGAGCGGCGGATCTTCCGCTGTCCCGCCGGTGAGACCCGTCTGGCGCTTGCGGCCGACGGGACCGTCTGGGGCTGCCACCTGTTCGCCGATTATTTCCGCGGCCGGGAACACACCGACGAATACACCCGCTACTGCCTCGGCGACATCAGCCGGCTCGAGCCGGACGGTCTGGCTGGGGGCGACGGGCCGCTCGCTCCGTACCGGCAGCTGGCCATGAACAACGGCCTGACGCCGGGCGGCTTCTGCATGTTCTGCGGTGAGCTCTTCGAATGCGCCATTTGCCCGTTGGACGCGGCCCTGAGCTCGGGACGCATCGGCCGGATCCCGGAGTGGTACTGCCGCTTCGAGCGGATCCTGCGGGGCGGGCGCGTGCCGGAACCCGGCGCGCCGGATGGCCGGGAAGCCGGGACGGCGCTCCGGGCGAGCCCCTGATCGCCGCGCCGCAGGGCTACGGCCGGCGGCCGGCGGCGGCCTCCTTCAATTCCGGACGATCGGAATCAGCATCCTTCCAAACGTCCAGAAACCGCCCGAAATGGCGGCGGGCGTCCTGAGCCTTTCCCTGCTGCCGGGCGCACCGGCCCAGGTTTAAAAGCGCGAGGGCGTAGCTGTCGCTGGTGTTCAGGCGGCTGGCGGCCGAGTCGCGCAGCCGGGTGAGCGCGCCCACGGCTCGGTCCACCCGCCCGCCCGCCCGGTAGGCCTCGGCGAGCAGCGGTAGATAGAGCGACGGGCTGCCGAAGAACCGGACGTCGGGTGTCCAGTCGAGGAGCGGGAGCGCCAGCTCTATCAATGCGGCGGCCCGGCGGGGATCGCCCCGATGCAGAGCCATGGCGGCCGACAGGTGGTAGTAGTGGCGCCGCAGTTTCGACATGCCGGTCGCCGTCTCCAGCGCCTGCAGGCGCCGGGCGATGTCCGCCGCCGCTTCAGCCCGTCCCTGCGCCAGGAACGCCAGGCCCTGCACGTGGAGCGCTAGGGCGTCGTACTCGGGGTCCAGCAGCGCCGGCGCCGCGATGCCGGCGGACTCGGCGTGGCGCAGCGCGCCGGCAGCGTTGTCGCGTCGCAGTTCCAGGTATGCGGCCAGCAGAGCCAGGTCCACGCGGATGGCGTTTTCACCGAGTGCCTCCGCTTCGCGCAGCCCCGCGTCGATCACCTGGGCACTTTCGGTGTAGCGGCCCCGACCGATGAGGAATTCCGCCAGGACATAGTGGCCCATCAACCGCTGGTCGGGATCGGCATGCCGGATCCGCTCACGGAGGATCCGCTCGGCTTCGCCGGGCCGCCCGCAGAGGTTCTCCACGGCGGCCAGCCGGACGTGAAGCCAGCTCTTCTCCCGCGGCAGGTCCAGGCACTGCATCAACTCCTGGCGTGCCTGCTGGTACTGGTTTTCCAGAAGATAGGTCCAGGCCAGCCGTCCCTGGTAGGGCATCGGATCCTTGAACAGCGGGCGATTGCGCACGAGGAGCGTTCGGGCCGAGCCGGCCAGGCCTTGGCGGATATCGATCTCCGCCAGATTGAGCACGGCCAGGTGATCGGTGGGATCGGCCACCGCCGCCCCGCGGAACCACCGGCCGGCCTCCGGCCAGTCCTCGGCGTTCCGGTAGATCCCTCCCACCAGCCGCTTGATCCCGGCGTCATTGGGATAGAGGGCGTCGAAACGCCGGCCCAGGTCCGCCCGCTTGAGGTAGTTGACCTCGGTGAATTTGGAGTACAGCAGCTCCAGGTTGAATCGCTCGCGCGGCGTGAGCCGCGCTTTGAAGGCCAGGGCTTTCTGCATGTACCGGCGGTCGTTTTCCAGCTCGCGCAGGTGGCCGTAGTTGACCGACATCCGGGCGTAGGCCATGGCGAACTCGGAATCGAGGGCCGTGGCCTGCTCCAGGCGGGCGTTGCTCTCCGTGAACCGGCCGCTGGCGTACAGCTTGTCGGCCTCGATGTACAGCCGCAGCGCCTCGCGCGAAGAGGTGGTGACGTCCCGCAGCGCGGTGTCGATGTCGCCGGCGATGGATTCAGGCGAGAACTGGAGCGCCTCCTTGATCTTGGGCGTGAGCGCGTCGATGAGGTCCTGCGGATCCGCCGGCTCGGCCAGCTCCACCTGGGCCGAGGCGATGTACTCCTGTGTGGCCGCGTCGAGAATGGCCGCCTGGAGGCGGCAGGCGCTTCCTTCCATGTACATCACCCGGACCCGGTGGGTGGCCCCCTCGGGCTCTTTGATCACCGAGAGGTAGCGGGATTGAAAGAGGTCCACCTCCAACAGGAAGGTCAGGATGTCGCTCAGGTTGTGGGCGTCGCCTACCGGGCTGGCGATCTTGACTGGTTCGACGAAAATTTTCGGCTTGCGGGCGGCGGCAGGCTCGCCGCTGGAATACGGTTCGGCCGTCGGCGGGGCCGTCAGCCGCGTGATAACGAAGTAACCGGCCGCCGCGGCGAGGAGCAGGAGCAACGTGGCCAGCTGCCAGCCCTGGCGGCGGGTCATCCGGGCCGCCGTCCGGCGGAGTGTGTCGGACGCGACGCCGTCGCGGCTGTTCCGGTAATCGATGAGCTGGTCCAGCACGCCGGCCATGGACGGCGCGCGCTGCTCCGGCGGCCGGGTCAGGGTGGCGACGACGATCCGGATCAGTTCGGGGGGCGTGTCGGGCCGGACGTCGGTCACCGGCGCCGGCGTCTCGTTGAGGATCGTGTGGACCGTCGTCTTGGTGTAGGGCGCCGCGAACGGATTGCGGCCGGTCAGCATCTCGTAGAGGACGACGCCGAACGACCAGATGTCGGTGCGGGCGTCCACCGGCAGGCCGCGGGCCTGCTCCGGCGACATGTACGCCGTCGTGCCTGCGGTGCCTTCCGACTCGGTGGTGTGCGTGTGGCCGGACAGCTTGGCCAGCCCGAAGTCGAGTATCTTGACGTCGCCGGTGCGGGTGATCATGATGTTGGCGGGCTTGATGTCGCGGTGGACCACGCCGGCCTGGTGCGCGCCGGCCAGCCCCTGGGCGGTCTGGATGGCGACGGAGAGGATCTCCTCGAAGGACATGGAACCGCGGGCAAGCCGGTCCTTGAGCGTCTCCCCATCGTAATGCACCATGCAGATGAACATCCGTCCGTCGGCGGTCTCGCCAATCTCGTGAACGCCGCAGATGTTGGGGTGGTCCAGGGCGGAGGCCGCCCGGGCCTCCAGGACGAGCCGTCGGCGGGCTGTGGAGTCCCGGGTCAATTCGAGAGGCAGGAATTTCAGGGCCACGGGACGGCTGAGCTGGGTGTCCTCGGCCTTGTACACCTCGCCCATCCCACCGGCGCCGATCCGCTCCAGGATCCGGTAACGGCCGATGGTGCGGCCGATCATGTCCGTATTGTCAGGGGTCCGGCCCGTGCGATCGCCCGGATCTTCCACCCTACCTGCTCCTGCGCGAAACCAATGACCTCCATTGTAGGTCAACTCGGGGAGCGTGGCAAGGTCTGTGATGCAATCCGGCGGTGGCCGCAGGGTGGCGGAAACCTGATTGCGGGGTCACTGCGGGCGGGGGCGGGGGCGGAACGGGGGACGTCAGCTGCTTCGGGACCGCAGCGACCGGGCGCTGGTGATGGCGGCGCAGAGGCGATCGGGCTCATCGGTGCCGATTCGGAAGCGGCGGCTGCCGGCCAGGGTCAACTCCACGGCGTCCAGGCCGGAGACGTTGAACATCCAGCCGTGGGGCGTCAGGCGGATACCCCAGCCATACAGCCAGTGGTTGCGCACCGCGGCGCAGTCCGTGATTTCGTCCAGCTGGAATGACCGGCGGATCAGCCCGGGGCCGAAGGAGCAGATCAGCCGATCGTCCCGGATCTCCACCGTCAGCGATCCGAACAGGAACGCCACCACCACGCAGCCCGCCATGCCGATGGCCACCCCGGGCGGGGTCGGTCCGGTCAGATAGATGACCAGCAGCAGGAACAAGGTGATTCCTAAGGAAATCAGGACCACTTTGCCGATTTGGGTGTGACTGTAATGGGTCATAGTGTCCTTGTGTTTCATTCTGTATTGTATTGTTTGGGAGTACTTGTGGCAATATCACTCTGAGCATCACCGGCGGATTCCGTTCCCGGCGGTTCGCGGAATTAAACCGCTCCAGCGGGGAGCGTTCAGCGGAGGCGCATCATGGAGCATCATCCGGAGAGTGTGGGCATCGTCGGCTGCGGCCGAATGGGCCGACTGCTGGCGCAGCTGCTGAAGCGGGATTTCACCGTTCGGGTGTATGACCGGGATCCGCAGCGGATCTCCGGCGATGCCGGTGCGACCACCCTGGCCGGAGCGGCCGGCGCCGACGCGGTGATGCTGGCGGTGCCGGTGCGGGAGCTTCCCGGCGTCCTCGCGGCGGTGACGCCGCACCTGCGTCCCGGAGCGGTGGTCCTGGAGACCGGGGCGGTGAAAGTGCTGCCGGCCCGGCTGCTGAGGCGCCTGCCGGCGGGGGTGGCGGCGCTGCCCCTGCATCCGCTCTTCGGGCCGAGCAGCCTGGGCGAACAACCGGCGGGGCAGACGATGATCCTCTGCCCCATCCGGCGGACGCCGCCGGCGGTCGCCCGGTTCTGGGAGTCATACTGGACCGGCCGGGGGTTCCGGGTGGTGCGGACGAGCCCGTCGGCCCACGACCGGGTGATGGCCCGGACCCTCGTGCTGACCCAGTGGCTGGGTCGGGCCTGCGTCGGCCTCGCCGCCGGAGAGCCGCCGTTCGCGGCCCCGAGCTGGGAGCATCTGCGGGCGTTGATGGACACGGCGGCCGGCGACGACTGGGTCACCTTCGCCGACCTGCAGGCGTGCAATCCGTACGCCCGGGCCGAACGCCGGCGGCTGCGCCGCGAGATGGCCCGCCTGGAACGCGAGCTGCGGGACAGCCCCGCCGTCGATTGATCAAGGGCGGCCGTAACATCAAGCGGCCGATTCTGACGTAAGCAGACCGATACCGCCGGGATCCCGAAGATTCGGGATGCGGAACGGGTGACGAATTTGAACCGGGCGCCGACCCGGGCGTAGATGTCGATGAAAGCGCCGACCCGGCCGGAACCAGCCGGCGACGCCGTCAAGGAGCGGCGGGACATGCGGGAGCCGATAGAAACACTGTTCACGCGCCACCGGGACGACCTGTACACGCTGTGCCGTCGGCTCGCCGCCAACCGGGCGGATGCCGACGATCTGTTTCAGGACACCTGGGTGCAGGTCTGGCGGAACTTTCACCGGTACGATCCCGGCCAGCGGTTTCTCCCGTGGCTGGTGACGGTCTGCGTGAACCTGCACCGAGACCGGGGCCGCCGGCGCCGGCGGTGGCTGCGACGGTGTGTGGAGTTCTTCTCCCGGGAGCGGATGGAGCTCGAGCTCGAGCTGGGTCAAATCGGGGACGCCCGATGTCGATGAATCCCTGGCGCGGCGCGAGGAGAGAGCCATGCTCACGAAATGTCTCGACGGGTTGGACGCGCAGTTCAGGATCCCGCTGGTGCTGCACTACTACTTCGACTGGAGCCTCGAGGCGATCGCGGAGGTCCTGGATGTGCCGCCGGGCACGGTGAAGAGCCGCATGTGGACGGGCCGGCGCCGGCTGGCCGATGCCATGCAGGAGGCAGGTCATGAATGAGGATCGGGTGGACGAGTTGCTTCGGGAGATCGGCCGGGAACGGATGACCCCGCCCGCTGAGCTGGTCCAGCGGATCGAACGGCGCGCCAACGCCGACCGGTTGCTGGCGGCGGTCACCGCGGCCGGCCTGGTTCTGTCAGCCCTGTGGGTGGTGCCGCTGGCGCTGATCTGGTGGTTGCCGGGCTGGAGCTGGACGGTGAAAGTGGCGGGCTACGCCGGCGCGTCGCTGCTGAGCAGCGTGGCGATGCTGCTGCTCCTCGCCGGACGGGAACCGGTGGGACGCCTGTTGATCGCCGCGGATGAACGGTTGAGATTTTAATGGAGGTGTGACAATGGCTCATCAATCTGTTTTCAAATACGTGTTCTGGGCAATCACCGGAATGATCGCCCTGCTGGTGCTCGCGGCGGTGTTCGTGGTGGTCCTGCCCAATGCGCTTGTCGAAACGGCGGACCGGACGATTCTGTTCCTTCTGCCCTTGCTGATCATTCCGTTCGGCATCCTGACGCTGATCGCCGTCCTGGTTTACCGGGACGCCGCCAAGCGGGGGTTGGATCCCTGGCTGTGGGCCACCGTGGCGACCTACGTGCCGAACCTGGTGGGCGTGATCATCTATCTGGTGGTCCGCTTCATGCACAAGAAGGTCTGCCTGGGGTGCGGCCAGGGGCTGCAGGCCGATTACAAGATCTGCCCCTACTGCGGCCACGACCAGTCAACGGCCTGCCCCAAGTGCGGGAAGCCGACCGATCCCAACTGGTCGCTGTGCCCCTTCTGCGGCCAGCCGCTTAAAACCGGCGCCTGAGTCCGGGCATCCTGCGGTCCATGCCGTTTGGCGCGTCGGGGTGATGGGTAACAGCCCGCCCCCGGCGCGCCCGGTTCTCCGGCTTGCGCGAATCCTCCCCCCGGCGTATGATCAGCCCACCGATCCGAAGCACCGACCGCCGGCCGATGGCCAGCCGCCACGGATTCCGCCCATCGGCTGTCGCGCCGGGCCGGGTCAAACCGCCGACTGAACCACCGTTTGGAGGAAGTCATGAAACTGCAAGTCGTCCGTTTCGGGTGCGCGGTGTCCGCGGTCTGGGGACTGACGCTCCTGTGCGTCGGCGTGGCCAACCTGCTGGCGCCGGGTTACGGCGAGGCGTTTCTCCAGCTCGTCGATTCGATCTATCCGGGGTACCACTACGGCCAGTGGGGCTTCTGGGGCGTGCTGGTGGCGGTGGGGTACGGCGTCCTGGACGGCTGGATCGCCGGCGTGCTGCTGGCCTGGCTGTACAACAAGATCACCCGCCAGTGATCCGGCGACGCCGCAGCGCCGTCAGCGTCGCGCCTGCTGGAGGTAAAGCCCGGCCAGGATCAGGACGGTGCTCCCCGCCATGATCCCCGTCACCGGCTCGCCGAACCAGGCCCACGCCAGGGCGGCGACGCCCAGCGGCACCAGGCTATAGACGACGCCGGCGGTCCGGGTAGGGCCTGACAAGGCGATGGCCCGGTTGTATAGCAGATATCCCAGACCCGAGGTGCCGACCCCCATGTACAGGATCGCCGCCCAGCCGACCGGCGACAGGGTCCGGACCTGCCCGGCCACGTCATCGGCGGCGACGGCGGCCAGCGCCAGGAACAGTAGGCCGTAGCCGGTGCTGGCGAACGTGATGGTCCAACCGTCGAGGCGGGCCGACAGGCGCCGCACCATCAGTGCGTAGGCTGCCCAGGCGACCACCGCCAGCAGCATGAAGAGGTCGCCCCGGTTGACCGGCTGCGCCAGCAGCCGGGCGGGCGAGCCCCGGCTCAGCAGCAGGAGGACGCCGGCCACGGCGATCGCGACCCCCGCGTAGTTGCGCGCCGTGAGCCGTTCCCGGATGCACACCGCCGCGAAAACGGCGGTGACGATGGGACTGAGGGCGTTGATGATCGCGGTATGGGCGACGGCGGTGTGCCGGAGCGCGGCGAAAAAGAGGAACTGGTAGAGACTCACACCGGTCACACCCGCCAGCAGGAGCAACCCGTGGTCGCCGGCGCTCAGCCGCTCCGCCCGGCGGCGCGGCCAGGCAGCCAGCGCGGCGAGAAACGCGAAACCGGCGATGTAGCGCAGGAGCGACGCGGTGAGCGGCGTCAGCTCCGCGGTGGTGATCCGCCCGGCGATGTAGCTGCCGGAGAAGAGCAGGGCCGCCCCTGCCGGCCAGAGCCAGTGACCGTCGGCGCGGTTCATGGATGATCCGACCAGCGAGTCCGCATACCTCATCCGGCAGCGGTCGAGTCCGTTGCGCCACATTCTAGCCAAGCTCTGCCGGTAAATCGATCCCCATTTCCGTTGACTGCCGGCGGATAACGCATCGGTTCATCGGACGTCCAGACGGTGGCGTCCGCCACGGGACGGTCAGTCGGGGACATGGTAATCCGTCGGCAGGCATTCCAGTCCGGGCCGGGCAAACAGGAAGCCCTGGAAGAGCTCGATGCCTTCAGACCGGAACCAGGCGTATTCGTCCGGAGTCTCGACACCTTCGGCGACGACGTCGATCCCGAGATCCCGGCAGGTTCGGAGGATGCCGCGGACGATCGCCTGGCGCGGGCCTCTGCTCTCGATGCCGCGGACGATCTGCATGTCCAGCTTGACGAAATCCGGCTGGA
>JAGOHA010000194.1 GCA_017996395.1 Acidobacteriota bacterium
TGATGCCGGAGATCGGCGTGCTGGACTGGCTGCAGGGATTCACCGTGGCGCTGGTCTCGGTGCCCGGGGTCGGCGCCACGCTCCTGTTCGTCCTCGGTCTTCTCCTGATCATCCGCGCCCGCGGGTAGACCGGCTCAACGCATCTCGACATTCAATACCTGCCGGTGGGTGAGCGGGGAGGCGTGCCGTCCGTCGTCGGGCGATCCGCCGGCGGCCGCGGCGTCCGCCGGGAGGGCGTAGTGGAGAGCCCGCAGGAACGGCCAGCGCCCCCCACCCGCCGCCGCGACCACGGCCGCGACGGCGCGAATAGCCGCCGCGAGTGAGCCGGGGGGAGCGTACGCCGCATCCGGAATCAGCAGCCGGCCCAGTTCCCCGGGCGGCGTGTCGACGGCCTGTGCCGGGAGGGCCGACCACGCGGCGGCGATGGCGCCCACTTCACCGGACAGGCCCGCCGCGACCACGGCGCTGCCGCGGCTGACGATCAGCGCGGGCGGGTCGGCTGTGCCGGGCGGCCGCCAGGCGAGGTGGCGCGGGAAGGGTCCCGTCGGGGCGGGCCCCCAGCCGAGGGGCGCCAGCACCTCCGCGAGCCGTGGGCAGAGGGGGCACTCGGCGTGGACCGCGCCGTTCCGCCAGATCGGCCGTTCCTCCCCCTTGTCCAGATTGACGCGCAGCGGCAGCAGCTCCAGCAGGGCCAGTCGGTCCGGCGGTCGCCCCGTCACCTCGGTCACCCACCGCCAGACCCGCATGAATTCGCCGTGGTCATGCGACAGGCTGAACAGCGCCGTGAGGGGGTCGATGGTGGCAGGGTCAAGAAAGTGAATCATCGATTGCCTCAACGATTTGGAAGATGGCCTGCTTGCCGGCGGACCATGCCGCCCAGCGCCCAAAGTGATACGGCCGCCGTGTGTTTGGCCAGCGGATAATTCTCGGTGCCGGGATCGACGACCAACCGGCCATCAGGGGCCAGGCCGGCGCTCGCCTGATGAAATCCCCGGTTCGGTCGCGGGGTGAGACTGTGCGTGATGTCCACCGTCCCGAGCGCTCCGCCGGAAGCAAAATACCGGCGCGTCTTTGAAATCATGGACTGTCGTTTCCTGTTTTGCATGGATCATTCAACGGTGCGACGGGTCACCGCCATTTTTTTTCGTACGACAGCGAGAACGCGTCCTCGATGAGGCGGGCGACGTTGGTGCTGCAGCAGCTGATGCCCGCCTGTTCCGGATGCCCGCTCCGGACCAGGTGGCGCAGCTCCGCCATCCGGGCGGAGTGGTCGGTGGCGCTCTGCAGCGCCCCGCGGTCGAAGCGGAGCTCGTGCACCACCTCGTAGCCGATGGGGTGCTGGAAGCCCATGTGGACGTAGAACTCCTGGATGAACTCCCGGGCGATGACCACGCCGCCGGAATACGGCACGGGATGGAAGAGGTCCTGGTATTCCCACAAGCCCATGGAGTCGGGCTTGTCTCCGGGCGGGATGCCGTCCCAGGCCGACGGTGGATTCGGCCCGGCGAGCAGGCCGAGCCGAACCAGGTACAGGCGCCCGTCGCGGACCGCGTAGTGGCCCACGTGCCCGCGCCAGCAGGCGGTGCAGGCGGCGGCCGGCTGTCCTTCGCGCAGCCCGAGCGCGTCGGGGTGGAACGGCCAGTCGCGCTCGATGGCGGCGATGGAATAGGAATGGTCGTCGTACTGGAGCGTGTCGGGAACTTGGGCGGTCATCGGCAATTTCCCCTCTGAAGGATCACGTCCATGGAGACCCGGTTCGGCGGCCATCGCGGTCGCATGCACGGTGACGAATCCACCCGGCGTTGCCGAGTCTGTCAGCGACCTCATTATGGGACATCGCCGGCGGATTTTCAATCGCACGGCCGGCGGCTTGCGGAGGCGCAACCGGTCGTCGGGGGGGATGTCGCCCCCGCCCCTCACCGCCGCATGGCCGCGGCCTGGACCTGGAGCGACAGGTCGTGGATCCGCTGCAGGATCTCCTCCACCAGCCGCCGGTCGAGGCCCAGCCGGACGGCCTGTTCCAGCCGGTCGTCCAGCACCTGACGCCAGCGGTTGCCCTGGAATGCCGCCATGCGGTGCGCCTTCTTGTAGCGGCCGATCTGGCCCGCCACCAGGTTGCGGCGCGACAACAGCCGCATGAGCTCCTCGTCGAGGCGGTCGATCTCGCCGCGGAGCGTCGCCAGGCCCGCTGCGGACGCGGCGTCGCGCGCCGCACCGCGCCGGCGTCCGGGCAGCGTGTCAAGAAGCGTCGACAGCGCCGCCGGCGTGAGCTGTTGGGCGGAGTCGCTGAGCGCGGCGGCAGGGCGGGTGTGCGTTTCGACCATGAGTCCGTCGAAACCGAGGTCCATGGCGCGCCGGGCGATCTCCGCGATGAATTCCCGTCGGCCGCCCAGGTGGCTGGGATCGTTCAGGAGCGGCAGATCCGGCGCCTCCCGGCGGAAGGCGAGCGCCAGCTCCCACCGCGGCGCGTTCCGCCACGGGCCGGCGTCGGTGGTGGAAAAGCCACGGTGGATCGCCCCCAGGCGGCGGACGCCCGCCCGCGCCAGGCGCTCCACCGCGCCGAGCCAGAGCGACAGGTCGGGACTGACGGGATTTTTCACCCACACCGGCACGTCGGCGCCGCGGAGCGCCTCGGCCACCTCCTGCACCGAAAACGGATTCACCGTGGTGCGCGCCCCCACCCACAGGATGTCAACGCCGTGCTTGAGCGCCTCGTACACGTGCTGGGCGCGGGCCACCTCCACCGCCACCGGCAGCCCCGTCTCCCGGCGGACGCGCTGGAGCCACGGCAGCCCCTCCACGCCGACGCCCTCGAAGCAGTCGGGACGGGTGCGCGGCTTCCAGATGCCGGCCCGGAACGCGGCCACCCGCCGGTCCCGCTGCAGCCGGCGCGCCGTGCGGAGCACCTGCGCCTCTGTTTCGGCGCTGCAGGGGCCGGCGATGACGAACGGCCGCCCCTTGAGCCGGAGGGCCGGCGCGGTCGGCGGATTCGGCGCGGCGCGGGTCATGACGTCACCGCCCGGGCCGCCGCGGGGCGGCAGCCGCGGCGATAGGCGCCCACGAGGCGCACCGCTGCGGCGCGGCCGCTCAGCGCCGCCATCGCCGCGTCGAGTGCGCCGGGGCGCTCCCATTCGAGGTCCACGTGAAAAACATACTCGTAAGGATTCTCGGGGATGGGGAGCGACTGGATGAAGGTCAGATTCACCCCGCCGCGGCGCAGCGCCGCCAGCGCGGCGGCCAGCGTCCCCGGTCGGTGGGGCAGGCGGAACTGCACCGACGCCTTGTCGGGCGGCGCGGCCGCGTCCGGCGCGGCCGCGGCGAGCACGAGGAAGCGGGTGAAGTTGTCGGCGTGGTCCTGGATGCCGGTGGCGAGCGCCGCCAGGCCGTGAAGCTCGGCGGCCAGCGGGCCGGCGATGGCGGCGGCGCCGCGACGTCCGCCGCGCCGGATGTCCGCGGCGCTGGCGGCGGTGTCCCAGCTCTCGATGTGCTCCAGGTGCGGGTGGGCGGCCAGGAAGCGGCTGCACTGGAGGAGAGCCACGGGGTGGGAGTGCACGGTGCGGATGTCCGCCAGCCGCTGGCCGGGCAGGGCCAGGAGATATTGCTCCACGCGCAGGTACAGCTCCTCGTGCACCTGGAGCAAATACTCGCCCAGCAGGGCGAAGTTGGTGACGATGCCGCCCGCCAGCGAGTTCTCCACCGCCATCAGGCCGCGCGCGGCGGCGCCGGTGCGCACCGCCTCGCACACCGCGCGGAACGTGCGGCAGACCACCGGCTCGGCGGCGCCGGGCGCAAAGCAGCCGGCCGCCTCGTGGTGGAATGATCCGATGGCGCCCTGGATCGCGATCTTCATGGCCGGAAACCTCCGTGAAAAATAAAAAAGCCCCGAATCGCTTCGGGGCTTTTGGGAACTTTCGATCTGGCTGGTCAGCTAGTCGGCGCGCATGCTCCCCCGGCCCCGCGAAGGCGGAAAGTAAAAGTAGAAGTAGAAGCGGGACCGGTCGTCAAC
>JAGOHA010000195.1 GCA_017996395.1 Acidobacteriota bacterium
GTGAGCATCAGGTTGAGCGTCCCCGCGATCTGCCGGGCGTCGTGCCAGGCCACGGCGTCCTGGGCGATCTGCCGCTCGTAGACGAGGCGCTGGTAGAGGCGTGACGTCCGCCCGCCGCCCAGCACCCGGGCGAAGATGTCCAGCGCGGCGTCGTCGCCGGCATACAGCGGCACGGTGGGCCAGGCCGCGTAGACGCGGGGCAGTTGGACGCGGTCGCCGATGAGGAGCCGCATCTCGCCGTCGAGCGCCGGCACCCAGCGCCCGGGACGGGAGACGGGCGGTCCGGGGGGGATCGCGCCGAAATAGGTCTCCACGAGCTCCTTCGCCCGGCCCGTCTCGAAGTCGCCCGCCAGGCACAGGCTCGCGTTGTTGGGTGTGTACCAGGTCCGGAAGAATTCGCGCACGTCCTCGAGTGTCGCCGCGGCGATGTCCGCCATGAAGCCGATGGTGGGCCAGCTGTACGGATGGTGGGGCGGATAGATGGCGGCGGCCATCCGCTCGGCCACCAGGCCGTACGGCCGATTCTCGTAGCTCTGGCGCCGCTCGTTCTGCACCACCGCGATCTGGTTGGCCAGCCGCTCGGGCGTCAGGGCGTCCAGCAGGAAACCCATCCGGTCGGCCTCCAGCCAGAGCGCCCGCTCGAGGTAGGCGGCCGGGACGAGCTCCCAGTAGCGGGTGCGGTCGGTGTCGGTGCCGCCGTTGACGCTGCCGCCGATGTCCTGCAGGGGATGGAAGAAGTCCGCGTCGTGGTGCTTGGATCCCTGGAACATCATGTGCTCGAACAGGTGGGCGAAGCCGGTGCGACCCGGCCGCTCGTTCTGGGAGCCGACGCGGTAGCTGACGTTCACCGCCGCCAGGGGCAGCGTGTGGTCCTCCAGCAGGAACACGGTCAGCCCGTTGGACAGCCGGTACTCCTCGACGGGAAACGCGGGGAGGGGATTCTCCTGAACGGGCATGGCACCTCCGGTGCGGGTCGGGCTCAGGGGGCGGACGTTCCCCCGGTGAAGGTCAGGGTGTACGCCGGCATGATCTCGGACGGGTGATAGGACAACTTGGCCTGCCGCAGCCCCGGCTCGTCCAAGTCCTCCTCGCGGTTGATCCGGGGAAAGCCCAGGTCGCGGATGAGCCGGGCGCACTCCATGTTGAGCACCTGGTAGATCCCCTTGTGCCGGCGATCGGCTTTCTCGAAATGCACTGCCGCCGTATCGGGCGCGATGGGCTCGAACACCGCCACCCCGGCCACGGCGCCGTCCACCCGAAGCAGAAGGCCGTCCTGCCGCAGGGCGCCGAAGTGGGCCAGGGTCTCCTTCAGCGCATCCAGTTCGAAGCGGAGCAGCCGGTTGGCGTTCGCGTTGACCGGTTCGCTGATCGCCCGGCAGGCGTCGAGGCAGTCGGGCACCGTCGCCGCCGTGAGCCGCTCCACCTGCCAGGTGTACAACTCGCGGGTCTGGGCGATGAGATTGCGCTTCTTGGCGTACCGCCGCCCGGCCAGTTCGGCCAGGTCCTCGGACCGGTAGACGTAGTTGGCGAACGCCCGATCCTCGGCGACGGTGAAATGGCGGACAAACCCGGGATGGCGGTCGATGAACGCCCGGCTGACGCAGACGATTCGCAGCGGTTCGGCCATCCGGCCGATCTCGGCCAGGAGCCGGGCCTGACTCTCGGGAGAAAAGATGCCCACGGGCTGGAGCAGGTTGGGCCCCGGCCGCGGATCGTTTGGATGAATGGTGGTGACGAGGAGAGTGTCCGGGTCGAGGACCGCCCAGGCGTGGGCGAAAGGAACCCGCCAGGCGAACTGGGCGGCGAACGTGTAGCCGGAAAGCGGCTGGGGGAATCGGCGGAAGAAGCCTTCCAGCAACTCCTGATCGGCCAGGTCAACGGGCCGGAACTCCCGGCCCAGGAAGGGGAGCAGGTCAGTCACGATCGCCCTCGTGGAGCATGAGCTGGTAGCCCGGCCGGGCGTGGAAACCCAGCCGTTCGTAGAACGCCTGGGTGCCCGGCTCGGCCACGAGCCCGATCCAGTCGAGGCCCCGGCTCCGGCAATGCGCCGTGAGGCGGCGGACGATCTCCGCGCCGATGCCGCGGCCCCGCAGATCGCGACGGACCACGACATCCTGGATGTAGGCGTCGCTGGCGCCGTCGGAGATCGCCCGGCCCATGCCCACGGCGTCGCCGGCGGCGTCGCGGGCCACGACGCAGGCGAAGCTGCCGCGGATCATCGCGGGAATCGCTTTCCGCGACCAGCGCTCGTCCCACCAGCCACCCTCGCGGTAGAGGTCCACCACCGTCTCGGCGGGCAGCTCGGTGACGAATTCGTAACGGATGCCGTCCATGTCGCCTCCGGATGGCGCCGGCGCCCGGCGCCCGAATCGTCCGCCATTATACCCCAGCCCCCGGCGCCCGTCACCGCCGCCCGGCGCTGTGGCGGTCACAGAAGAAAATCGGCAACTCTCCCGATCACTTGGCCGATAACATGGGAAAACTTGAACGACAGGAGGGGATGATGGATATTGAAAGACTCCCTTCTTCTCCAATTTCGGACTCGACTGGGATTGATGGCGAACCGGAAAGCCCGGTCAACACTGTGGCTGGACTGGCAGGTTCGGCAGGCGCTGCCACCATGGAATCCGGACGCAGCCTGATTGAGCCGTCGGTTGAGCCGCCTCCTCCGGGCGGCACTCCAGCCAGAGTGAGCGAGAACCAGATTCAAGCCGACCTGGTCCAGAACAGACTGGTGGCTCATCTGCCGGCGGCCGAACCGAGTGGGACGGAGCTTTCCGGTGCCGCTGTTTCCGGGCCAACCGCCCCGTTGTCGGAGACGGATGCTTCCGGGCAACTAGCCCGGATCTCAACGCTGCTGACCGGCCTGTCCGATCAGTTGGCTGCAGCCGTCGAGGCCGGTGGAGAGGTTGAAACATATCTGGAGGAACAATTGGCCAGCGTGGGTGATGATGCGCACCTGGCCAAAACCGACCTGCAGGGAGCGTTGCATAAACAGCAGCAACTGATTCAGGTGTTGTCGAACGTGTCCAAGCTGTTATCGGATTACGCTCTGTCCACCATCCGAAAAATAGGCTGAAAAACCATCCTGTGAAAGATGTGGGTTGCATCGTCCCGGCCCGGGACGACGATGCCGACGGGCACGGGCCGGGGGAGAGGATGGAGAAATCTGCTTGGCGCCGGCGGGTGTCTGCGCGAGAATGGGCGCTCGAGAGGCGCCATGACCCATCCATCCGACGACATCGTTTCACCCGTTCTCGCCGACGACCGGACGGCGCCGCCGCCCGGGGAGCCGGCCGCCGCGGCGACGCCGGTGAAGCGAAACCTGGCCCGGCGGATCTGGGCGGTGGTCTGGAAGGCGGCGCTGGTCCTGCTCCTGGTACCGCCCGTCGAGGTGGCCGTGCTCCGGTTCGTGGACCCGCCCTTGACAACGGTCATGCTGGTCCAGTCCGCTGAAAACCTCCTGAAGGGCCGTCCCGCCGGCTGGCGGCGCGCCAATGTTCCCGCCGAGGCGATCTCGCCGTGGCTCTTCGCGGCGGTGCTCGCCGCCGAGGACCAGCGCTTCTTCGACCATCACGGCTTCGACCTCGTGGAGATCGAGAACGCCCGCGACAAGCACCGGCGCAACCCGAAGCGGGCGCTGCGCGGCGCCAGCACCGTCACCCAGCAGGTGGCCAAGAACCTGTTCCTGCCCCCGTGGCGGTCGTTCCTGCGCAAGGGCGCCGAGGCCTACTACACCGTCTGGCTGGAGCTGCTCTGGCCGAAGCGGCGGATCCTGGAGGTGTACGCCAACGTCGCCGAGTTCGCCCCCGGCGTGTACGGGGCCGAGGCGGCGGCGCGGCACCACTTCCGCAAGTCCGCCGCCCGGCTCACGCCGCGCGAGGCGGCGTTGCTCGCCGCCGTGCTCCCCAACCCGAAGCGCTGGAACGCCGCCCGCCCCACCCCCTACATCCAGTCGCGGGCGTCCTGGATCCAGAGTCAGCTCGTCGTGCTGCCGAAGGAATA
>JAGOHA010000196.1 GCA_017996395.1 Acidobacteriota bacterium
CAGGACCCAGAACCCGGGTCCCAGGTCCGATTTCCGCGGTCCGATTTCCGATGTTCGATTTCCGCGATCCGATTTCCCATGCCATCGAGCATTTGACGCGGTGAATGGGTAGGCCGAGACCGGGCGCGTCCCATTTCCCGCTTTACATCCAGGTCGATGTCTGATATCCAAAAAGCAGCATAACGAGTTGCGGCGCATCGAGGACGTTTCGGGAAACAGGACGGAGCTCCGACGCCATCGCCGAGGAGGAGCCAACCGATGCATCTGTCCCAACTGGCCAGCGCGTCCATCGCCACCATCTTCTTCACCCTCACCGCCTACTATCTCCCCCGGGTGATCTTCGTCTACCGGCGGATCGACCGGTATTTCTACTACTCCATCACGACCCTGTGCGGGGGGCTCTTCTCCCTCTTCGGCCTGGTGCTGAGCGCCCCGCTGCCGGACGACGCCGTGCTGCTGTTCCACCGCCTGCGGATGGTGGCGCTGCTGCTCACCATCGTCTTCTGGATGTTCTGCACCTACGCCATCTTCTTCAAGGAGAAGAGCTGGATTCCGCGGGGCGCGCTGGCCGTGTCGGTGTTTATCATCTGCACCATCCCGTCGGACCTGTACGTGTCGCTGCCGGTGCGCCATGTGCACGTCGAATGGCTGGGCATTCCGTTCGATTACCGCTTCGGGCAGACCAACGTGTTCTATTCCGTCTACGCGGTCTGCCTGCTGGCCTGCTTCAGCGTCTCGCTGATCAAGGTGCTGGCCAGCCGGATCACGCTGCGCATGAAGTTGCTGGGGGTGCTGGCCTTCCTGCCCGGCGTGCTGGGCGCCGTGCATGACTTCCCCATCGCCCACGGTTACAAATCCGGGGTCATGATCAACGAGTACATCGCCTTCCTGTTCCTCCTCGCCACGTCCACTGTGTTCCTGACCGAGGACGAGCAGAACCACCGCACCCTGCAGAACATGGCCGTGGAACTGGAGCGCAAGGTCCGGGAGCGGACCGAGCAGCTCGAGCGGCTCAACCGCGAGCTGGCCGGGATGAACGAGGATCTGCGCCAGGCCAACGAGCTCAAGAGCGAGCTGCTGGGCATCGCCGCCCACGACCTGAAGAACCCGCTCCAGTCGGTCATGGGCTACGGCGAGCTGATCAGCAACGCGTCCGACGTGAACGAGAAGATTTTCCGCTACGCCAATCTGATTCACCAGTCATCGCAGCGGATGCTGGCCCTGGTGAACGAGCTACTGGATGCGACGGCCATCGAGTCGGGCAAGCTGGAGCTGCAGCGGCAGCCGCTGTCGCTGGCGCGGCTGGCCGAGGCGGCGGTGACCGCGTATCAGGACGCGGCGGCACGCAAATCGCAGACGCTCCGGCTGGATGTCGCGGACGCCGGCGCCGTCAGCGCAGACGCGAGTCGCCTGCGCCAGGTGCTGGACAACCTGCTGAGCAACGCCGTCAAATACACCCCGCCGGGCAAGACCATCACGGTGTGGATCGGGGCGGACGGCGGCCGGGTGCGCGGCGAGGTCCGGGACGAAGGGCCGGGATTGTCTGAAGCCGACCGCGCGCAGGTGTTCGGCAAATTCCACCGCCTGTCGGCCAAGCCCACCGGCGGCGAGCCATCGGTGGGACTGGGCCTGTTCATCGTCAAGCAGCTGGTGGACGCGCACGGCGGCCGCGTCGGCGTGGACAGCCCGCCGGGCGGCGGAGCGGCGTTCTGGTTCGAATTGCCGGCGGCCGGAGCGTGACGCGATGGCCTTCACGCAGCTCGTCAACCAGAATTCGGCGGTGGTGTTCGGCGCGCTGGTCTTCGGGACCTGGGCGCTGACGCTGGCGCTCCGGCGCGCGCGGCGGGCGCACTGGGTGGCGTTCGGGGCGGCGCTGCTCGCCGTCGCCGGGACATGGCTGCTGCTGCGCCCTCACCCCGGCGGCAACGCGGTTCCGCTGGACGTGGCCGGGGGAGCCGCGCCGCCGGGCCAGCCGGTGCTGGTCGAAGTCTTCTCCGACCTTTGAATGGCCTGCCTCGCGGCCAAGCCCGTCGTGGACGGGCTCGAGCGGGAGTGGACCAGCGGCCGGGTGATCCGGGTGGACATCCGCAGCGCAGAAGGTGGCGCCTTCGCGGCGAAGCACAGCTTGACGCTCACCCCGTCTTTCATTCTCTTCGACGGCACCGGACGAGAGGCCGGCCGGTGGACGGGCCTTCCACCGTCGTTCGGTGATATCACGGCGGCGATGGCCAATCGCTAGGCGGGGATCACCACATTTCACCCCAAGGTCCGACAGATTCAATCTGTCATTTATCATTTGTCGTTTGACATTTTTCTTTTGTCATTGCGGATTATTAGTTATTGGTGATCGCTTATCGTTTATTGGCCATTTGGAGTCGAGACGGATCATGCCGGAGCCTGGGACCTGGGTGCTGAGTCTCGGGACCTGGGACCTGGGTGCTGAGTCTTGGGACCTGGGACCTGGGTGCTGGGAACTGGTATCCAGAACCCAGGTCCCAGAACCCAGGTCCGATCACGATTACGATCACGATCACGAATTACGATTACGAATCACGAGCACGAAGGACTTGAAACTCCTCTCTCCTAACCATTCACTTTTCACTGTTCACCATTCACTAAAAAAAAGGCTCCCCCGGAGGGGAGCCCTTGGTACCGGAGCCGGGATCGGCTAGAAGATGAACTTCATGCCGAACTGGATCTGGCGGGAGGCCACCGTGTTGAAGCTCTTGCCAAGATTGGAGCTGGTCAGGGTGGTGTTCGGGTTGAGGAAATTCGGGTGGTTGAAGAGGTTGAAGGCTTCAACGCGGAACTGCAGCTTGGATCCCTCCGCGGTGAACCAAGGCAGCTTGAAGTCCTTGAACGCCGAGAAATCCACGTTCCAGAAACCGGGGCCGCGGAACTTGCCACGGTAGTAATCACCCACCGGGTTGTACAGGTTGATCACGCTGGAGGCCCAGGAGAAGTTGGCCGCGGTGGGGCCGACGATGTTGTTGGCGATGTCGTTGCTCACCTCGTACGTGACCACATTGGGTCGGGACGGGGCGCGGTTGTTGGTGTAGCCGGTGCCCAGGGTGTCGCGCGGGACCTTGTAGTCCAGCGGGAAGCCGCTGTTGGCCTGGATGATCCCGTTGATCTGCCAGCCGCCGATCAGCTCGGCCAGCCAGCCTTCCGCGGTGCCGCCCAGCCACTTGCCGGGGCCGAAGGGGAGTTCGTAGATGAAGTTGCCGCTGAAGATGTGGCGCACGTCGAAGGCGGCGTAGCCGCGGTCGTATTCCAGGTTGTACCAGTCGGACGCGAACGGGCTGGAGTTGCCCAGCGACCATACGGACTCGGAGTTGTTGTCGAAGGCGGCGGACCAGGTGTAGTTGGCCTGGAACTGGAGGCCGTCCTGGAAGCGGTGGCTAAATGAGCTCTGCAGGGAGTGGTAATTGGAGTGCCCGTACGAATCGATGTTGTGCACCCGGATGAACTGGGAATTCATCCCGCTGTAGTAGCGCACATACCACGGGATGGCGGTGGAACCGAGGCCGTTGTCCACCATGCCCTGGATGGTCGCTTCGGACGGATGCGGCATCTGGTTCGGGTTGTTCCGGACGTACAGGTGGACGCCCGCGGAGCCGGCGTAGGTGAGGTTCAGGATGTTGCCGGGCCAGATCTCGCGCTGGGCCGACAGGTTCCAGGTCTGGATGTACGGCGTTTTGAGTTCGTTGTTGAAGAGCACCATCTCGTAGAAGGACTCGGGGTCGAGGTGGAGGGTGACCTCCGGCAGCGGGATGCCGTTGCCGTAATAGCCGACGTTGTTGGGGTAGACGCCGTCGAAGCCGCCGCCGGGCTGGGCGCTGAGGAAGTTCTCCACGCCGAACGGCAATTGGGCGGCGTTCCAGGTGAGCAGGTTGCCGAACATGCGGTCGAAGCTGATGCCGTAGCCGCCGCGGATGGCGGTCTTGCCGTCGCCGAACGGATCCCACGAGAAGCCGATCCGGGGCGCGAAGTTGT
>JAGOHA010000061.1 GCA_017996395.1 Acidobacteriota bacterium
GGCTGCCGATTCACCTACAAGGTGCAGGACGAGGCGGGCGGCATCGCCCAGGCGCTGGCGTTGGCCGAGAACTTCGCGGCCGGCAGCCGTCTCCTGGTGATCCTGGGCGACAACATATTTGAGGACGACTTGAGCGAATACACCCGCGCCTACATGGCCAAGCCCGGCGGTGCGATGATCATCCTGAAAGAGGTGTCCGACCCGGAGCGGTTCGGCGTGGCCGAGCTCAACGGCGACCGGGTGACCGGCATCGAGGAGAAGCCGGCCCGACCCAAAAGTCCCTATGCCGTGACCGGCGTCTATTATTACGACAACCGGGTGTTCGAGATCATCCGTACGCTGAAGCCGTCGGCGCGGGGTGAGTACGAGATCACCGACGTCAACAATGCATACATCCAGCGCGGCCAGCTGTTCGCCAAGTTTTTCCACGGCTGGTGGACCGACGCCGGGACATTCGAGAGCCTGGACCGGGCCAGCCAGCTGGTGCAGAGTCGGGAGGCCGGCGCATGACAGATTGGCGGGACGGCGCCATCGACGGGGTCGAGGTCCGGCCGCTCAGGCGGTTTGAGGATCCGCGTGGCTGGCTGGCCGAGATATTCCGCTGCGACACAGAGGCGCCACAACGCCTGCCGGTGATGGGCTATGTCTCGGTCACCCATCCCGGCGTGGCGCGGGGTCCTCACGAACACCGCGCCCAGACCGACTTTTTCTGTTTTCCCGGCCCCGGCACGTTCCGTGTTCACCTGTGGGACGCGCGACCGGAATCCCCCACCCGCGGCTGCCGCCAGATCGTCCTCGCCGGGGCGGACGCGCCGGCCGTGGTGATCGTCCCACCCGGGGTCGTGCACGCCTATCAGAATGTGGGTCCGGCCGACGGCCTGGTCATCAACCTGCCCAACGCGCTCTTCAAGGGGCCCGAGCGCCGGGAGCCGGTGGACGAGATCCGGCACGAGGAGGATCCCCACAGCCCGTATCGCCTGGAGGAGGCACCATGACGAGGGTGCTGCTCACCGGCGCCGAGGGCCGCTTCGGACGCGATTTCATCACCTGGCTCGGCCAGCACTACGAGCTCTTCCCCATGACTTGGGAGACGTGCGACATCCGCGATCTGGGCGCCGTGCGCGACGCGATGCGCAAGATCAAACCGCAGGTGGTGGTCCATGCCGCCGCCTTCACCGACGTGGATGGCGCCGAGCAGAATGTCGACGCGGCCTTCGCCGTGAACGCCATCGGCAGCCGCAACGTGGCCATGGCCGCGGAGGAGGCGGGAGCCTGGCTGATCGCGCTGTCGACCGATTATGTGTTCTCCGGCCGCCTGGGCCGGGCCTACCACGAGTTTGACCCCCCGTCGCCCATCAACGTCTATGGGCAGTCCAAGCTGGCCGGTGAGCGGGCCGTGGCCGCCTGCTGCCGGCGGCACACCATTGTCCGGACCGCGTGGCTGTACGCCAACACCGGTCCGTGCTTCCCCCGGACCATCATCCGCCACCTGCTCCAGTCGGTGGGCAGCGGGCAACCCGTCCGGGTGGTCGCCGACCAGCGGGGAAATCCCACATCCACCCGGGTGCTGGCCGATCTGGTCCACCGCCTGATCCGGGAGCCGATTCCTGGCATCGTCCACGGCGTGTGCGAAGGAGCGGTATCGTGGTACGAGTTTGCCTGCGAAATTCAGTTCGGCCTTCTCTTGCCGGGTGAAATCGTCCCCTGCGCCACCGAGGATGTCCCCCGGCCCGCCAACCGGCCGAGGAATTCCACCTTGGACAACATGGTCCTCCGCCTGGAAGGCTACGCACCTCTGCCCACCTGGCAGGAGGCGCTGAAGCTCTGGATCCGGGAGAACCGCGATGAGTTCGTTTGAGCCCCGCCGCGTGCTGGTGACGGGTGGCGCCGGTTTCATCGGCGGCAACTTCGTGCGCCACTTGCTGGAGTCAGACCCCGCGATCCGGATCTGGAACCTGGACGCGCTGACATACGCCGGCAATCTCGCAAGCCTGTCCGATGTGGAGGCCCGCTTCGGGCCGGGCGGCGACAGCCGTTACCAATTCATCCGCAGCGACATCGGCGATTTTGACCGGGTGGCGGGACTGCTCGCCGATGCGCAGATCGACAGTGTCGTCCACTTCGCCGCCGAGAGCCATGTGGACCGCTCCATCCTGGGCCCGGAAGTCTTCCTGACCACGAACGTGCTGGGCACGTTCCGGCTGCTGGAAGCGTGCCGGCAGGTGTGGTCGGGCCGGCGCGACGTCCGCTTCCACCACGTGTCCACCGACGAGGTGTTCGGCAGCCTCGGCTCCGACGGCCGCTTCACCGAGACGACACCCTACGACCCGTCCAGCCCCTACTCGGCGTCGAAGGCGGCCAGCGACCACCTGGTGCGCGCCTGGCACCGGACGTACGGCCTGCCGGTCACGCTGAGCAACTGCTCGAACAATTACGGCCCCTGGCAATTTCCAGAGAAGCTGATCCCGCTGGTGATCCTCAACTGCCTGGAGGGGCGGCCCATTCCGGTGTACGGCCGCGGCGACAACGTCCGGGACTGGCTGCACGTCCGGGACCACTGCGTCGCGGTGGACCGGATCCTCAGGTGCGGGCAAGTCGGCGCGACCTATAACGTGGGTGGCGACGGAGAGCGCCGGAACATCGAGGTCGTCGGCCTGTTGTGCGACCTGGTGGACGAATTGGGCCTGCAGGCTCCGGGGGTCGCCCGCTGCCGGGATTTGATCACCTTCGTGACGGATCGGCCGGGACATGACCTGCGCTACGCCATCGACTGGCGCCGCATCGGCGGCGAACTGGGCTGGCGGCCGGAAGTGTCCCTGGCCGACGGCTTGCGGGAGACGGTCCGCTGGTACGCCGAGCACCGCGAATGGTGCCGGCAAGTCACTTCCGGCGAATACCGGTCGTACTACGACCGGCAATACGGCCGGCGCCTGCAAACCTGATTCTTTGACGTTCCGTCTGGATAATCCCGCTGGCGGTGAAACAGCGATAGCGGCGGGCCGTCAGGCGACGGGGAAATCGCGACGAATCTCGCGGTACTCCAGGGAAGTCGTGGCGCCGAGTTCCTGGAGCAATCCGTGCAGCGGTTCATCGGGCGGCACGTACGGCAGATGGAGGGGGCGGCCGTTGGGACCACCCGCAGCGCCGAGCAGGGCGCGGCCGGCCGCCGGCTCCCGGAAGCGAAGCGCCTGCACAACGGTCAGAAAAAGCTCCGCCCGCCAGATTCCCCAGCCCACCACTTCCGTCCCCCGCCAGGCCACCGCCGTCCGCCAAGCTGGCAGCGGCCCGCAACGGGCGATCTGGCGCCACCGCTGGATCCATGGCGCCGGCGCTGCCGGCGGATCAGCGCGGTAGTGCGGCTCCAGTTCCGCCAGGGAACAGGGTCTGACCTCAATCTCCGGATCGGCCGCAGGGGGAGGTGTCGACAAGTCCAGGCAATAGAGCGACCGGGTCTCCCGGAAACGCACCGCCCGGTAGCGATGGGCCTTGCGGAAGTGCGCCACGAGCGCCCAACTGGTCCGCACCCCCAGCTCCAGGTGCTGCCGGGTGTAACGCTTCTCGAGCTCGAAACCCACTCGCAGGCGGTGAAACCGGGGCGGCACATTCCAGCCGAAAACGAACGACTCGCGGGCGTTACCGTCGATCGCCAGCAGCAGCACCCCGGCGATCTCGCCATCCACCTCGGCGATGAAGCTGTGTGCCACGTCCAGACCGTACTGCGGGACGAGGGTGTGGCCCAAACCCCAGGCGCTGAACGTGGTTCGGATGGGAAAATCGTGATACGACTCGTTGATGATCCGTACCGCGGCGGGGAGATCCGCTTCGGTCATGATGCGGCAGGCGATCACGGCGCCGTCCGGCTCCTTCGGTCGATTTGCTGCGTCCATTATGCCACACCCTGGATGAAAACAGCCACGAGGACGGTCCGGCGGACATCGCCGTGTCGACCGGACGAAGACGGTTGACGGACCGGTGCAGGTGTGCCTTCCATTTTGCGCCGGCTTTGGGTATGATGCCAATTTCATCGGCGTCGCCCGCCGTCCGGTGGAGGCGCATGGACTTTTCCCGACCCGCCCATCCAAGGAGATCGTGTTGATCCGGTCATTATGCTGCCTGTTAAGTATCGCCCTCCTGTTCGGGACGGCTGGCGCCGCGGATCCCGCGCCTGACGCCGATGCCACACGGCTGGAGATCGGCTTCGAGGAGCGGGTGCGCTCGGAAAACATGGAGAACCTGTCCGATTGGGACGACTCCCGCTCGGACACGCGTCAGTGGTGGCGCTTCCGCTCCCGGTTCTGGACCAAGCTCAACCTCGGGCAGCGCGCGGAATTCTACCTCGGGCTCAACAACGAAAACCGCAAGGTGACGGAGCCCGACACGGAGTTTCGGTTCGACGAGGTCATTGTCGAAAACCTGTACGTGAACCTGGCGCTCACCCCGCAGTTATCGGTCAAGGTGGGCCGGCAGAACCTGGTGCGGGGCGAGGGATTCATGTTCATCGAGGGGAACCCGCTGGACGGTTCCCGCACCGCCTACTTCAACGCGGTCGACGTGGCCTGGTCGCCGGTCAAGGACCTGAAACTGGAACTGATCGGGATTTCCAATCCGGACCATGACATCTACCTGCCGCGGATCAACGACAAACACAAGGCGCTCATCGACTGGGACGAGGAGGCGGTCGGTGTGTACGCGACCGACCGAACCCGCCGCGGCCAGAGCCTCGATGCGTACTACTTTTACAAGAGGGAGTCCGGCGACCCGCGCGATCCGGCCAATCCCCAGTACCAGCCTGAGCGCCGGGTGCATACCCTCGGCGGCCGGCTGGAGCAGTCATTTGGAGGCGGCTGGTCGGCGGCCGGCGAGCTGGCCGGACAGTGGGGCGGCCAGCATCCCGACACTCCGATCCGGGCGATGGGCGGGTACGCCTGGGTGAGGAAGACGTTCTCCCACGCCTGGAAGCCCACCACCCAGGTTGGTTACTGGCGGTTCTCGGGCGACGATCCGGACACGCCGGCCAACGAAAACTGGGATCCGCTGTTCAACCGGTGGCCCGCCTGGAGCGAGCTGTACATTTACAGCCAATGGCCGGAAAAGGGCTTGGCGTACTGGACGAACACCGGCATGTGGCAGGCGGAGGCAACCGTGACCCCCTGGCGGACGGTCAAGGCGCGAGCCACCTACTATCACCTGAGCGCGTCCCACCCGTACCCGGGCGATCCAGGCCTGTTCGCCGGCGGCACGCACCGGGGCGATATGTTCCAGGTGCGCGTCGATGTCGCGCCCAACAGCAGCTGGCGGGGTCACGTGGTGTTCGAGCGGTTCTGGCCCGGCGGTTTTTACATCGGCGACTCCCCGGGGTACTTCTTCCGGTTTGAGATCATCTACACGATCAAGGGCGCGTTCGCCTGGAACTAGGAGGAGGATGACACCCGCGTCCGCACCGCCGCCCGCCGGCCCGCCTACCCCGACGATCCCCTGGTGGCGTCGGTTCTGGGTGGCCACCCTGTATTTCGCCGAAGGCTTTCCCTACAGCATGGTCCGGCAGATCTCCACGGTGTTCTTCAAGGACAGCGGAGCCAGCCTGCAGGCGATCGGCCTAACCTCCCTCTACGGCCTGCCGTGGACCCTCAAGTTTCTCTGGTCGCCGTTTGTCGATCAGTTCGCCACCAAGCGGCGCTGGCTGCTGGCCGCCGAGCTGGCCCTGTCGATTGCCATGGCCCTCATGGCCCTGGGCGCCGCCACGCCCCGGGCGCTCGACGTCGTCGCCGGACTGTTCCTGCTGACGGCCCTGCTGTCGGCCACCCACGACATCGCCATCGACGGCTTCTACCTCGAGGCGCTGAACCGGCAGGAGCAGGCGCGGTTCGTGGGATTCCAGGCCATGAGCTACCGGCTGGCCATGGTCGCCGGCGGCGGCGGGATCGTCACGCTCTCCGGTTACACGAACTGGAGCACGGCGTTCGGCGCGGCCGCGGCGATTCTGGTGGTGCTGTGGCTCATGCACTCGAGCTGCCTCCCCCGGGTGGAGAAGACCCAGCGGCCGCTGGCCGATCTGGGTCGGTTGCTCCGCCGGCCCGTCGTGCAGCGGACTGCTGCGGGAGTGCTGGTCGCCGGCGCGGCCGTGGTCGGGGCGGGCCGACTGGGCTGGCTTAACGCTCCGGCGGCCGCCTTCACCACGATGCTGGACACGCTGGGATCAGCCGGACTGGTGAGCGCGGTGCTGCTCCTGGCCATGTTTGGATTGGCGCTCAATCTCAGGCGGCTCAAACGACGGCTGTATGCCTCCGATTCCTTTTACGCGCTGGCGTTCGTCGACTACCTCGACCAACCCAAGGTGGGCGTGATCCTGGCCGCGGTGGTCTGCTGGCGGGCCGGCGAGTCGTTCCTCCTGAACATGGCCTATCCGTTTCTGAACGACGCAGGCGTCAGCCGGGCCCAGTACGGAGTGATCTACGGCACCTTCGGCATCGTCGCCTCGATCACCGGCGGGCTGCTGGCGGGCTGGCTCATCGCCCGGTTCGGGCTGCGCCGCATGATCTGGCCGTGCGCCCTGAGCCAGAACCTGCTCAACCTGCTGTACATGTTTCTGGCATGGCATTACGTTCCCCTGAGCACCCGGCGCTGGAGCCTGTCGCTGGAGCTGGCTTTAAATGTTTACCAGACCCCGTTCGTATGGGCGCAGCGGGCAGCGGAAATGGTGCGGACGCCGGCGGCGTGGTTCCCCGACCTGAACCTGGTGGGGACGCTGATCGTCCTGGAAGCCCTCGGAGCCGGCATGGGCACCGCCGCCTTCATGGTGTTCATCATGCGGACCTGCAAGCCCAGCTACAAGGCTGCTCACATGGCCATCGCCACCAGCATCATGACCGTGGGCGCCACGTTCGCCGGAGTGTTTTCGGGCATCCTGGCCGGCTGGCTCGGCTATCCGCTATTCTTCGGCTTCACCTTCCTGGCCACGGTGCCCAGCATGGCGCTGCTGCTCTTCCTGCCCTATCTGGATGGTACGTCGGCGGCCGATCTCACCGCCAACCGTCCGGAAAAGCGTTGAAACGCCGGGAACCGCCCTCTATAATGAGGGGCCATGAGCGATGTACGCGTCCTGCCATCATCCTATAACGAGCTGGAAGAAGAATTGGGCGAGAAGATCGCGCCATTCAATGTGCTTTTTCAAGATTCCATCCGCTACTATGACTCGCTCCTGGGCCGGGACGCCCGCTCCAGTCCGGTCATGGAGCAACAGTTCCTGGACCGCTTCCGCTTCCTCCTGGAGCAGGAGCATTTCGCCCCGCCCCGCAGTCTCCGCGAGACGCTGATCAAGCTCAGCTACGGCTTTTACATGAAGCAACGGAACTGAGGGAGGAATCCGCCTCCCCTCACAACCGATCGGGAGCGGCGGCGTCCGTTTCGTCGAGGGATGGTGGTGTTTCCACGCGGGCAGGGAAGCGGATGACAAACACCGAACCTTCACCGACGGCGCTGTCCACGTGGATCTCACCGCCGTGGGCCTCCACCAGATACTTGACCAGGCTCAAGCCGATGCCGCTGCCACGGACCCGGCGGACCGCGATGTTGTCGCTGCGGTAGAATTTGTTGAAGATGCTGGGTAAATCCTCCGGGGCGATGCCGATCCCTTCGTCCCGCACCTCCAGGCACACATGGGGCGGTTCGTGAAAGATCCGGATCCGGACGCGCCGGGACTTGTTGGCGGAATACTTGATGGCGTTGTCCAACAGGTTGAGCAGAATCAGGGCGAGCGCGTTGGCGTCGCCGCGGATCATGGGAAGGCCGGGCTCCGCGTCGACTTCGAGCTCCACTTTTTCCTTTTTCATCCGGTAATCGAACGCCTCCAGATGGCGGGACACCACCAGGTCGAGGCGCAAGTCTTCGAAGCTGAACTTCTGCAACCCGTTCTCCAGGTTGGCCAGGTCCAGCACGTTGTTGATCAGGTGGGTCATCCGCTCGGTTTCGGCGAAAATCACCGACAGGTATTCCTGACGGGTGGTCTCATCACGGCCCCGGCCCATGAGCAGGATCTCGCTGAACATCTTGATCAGAGCCAGCGGGGTCTTCAGCTCGTGGGAGACGTTGCGGATGAACGCTTCTTTTTGCTGAGTGAGTTTCTGCTCCTCGCGTCGGCTCACATAGACCAGGAACCAGGCCGACAGGATCAGCACCAGGTTGATGGCCAGCAGGAGCATGTTCTGGCTTCGGATGCCGAGGGCCTCCTGTTCGAGCTGGTCGGCGTTGCGGGGCGCCAGCTGAAACAGCCACTTGTAGAAGGTTTTCGGGAACCGCTGCTCGACGAAGTACTTCCGCGACACCTGAAACGGCGTGCCGAAGATGAGGTTGTTCTCGTAATCCCGGATGCAGACCACATGGTTGCGCTCGAGGTCGCGGACAGAGGCGCCGAAGAACACATCCAGATCGTCCCCGCGGTATTCCTGGACAAGCAGGAAGCGGCGGTCGTCACCGGCCAGGGTGAACGGCAGCAGGGAGAACAGGTAATATCGACCGTCGATGGCGGTGTGGAGGTGCTGGATGCTGAGCGGGGGCAGCTGGCGCGGGTCGGTGGTGCTCAGGACCCGTCGCCGGAACCAGCGGGCGTTCTCCCGCTGCCGGTCAGCCGGGAAGTACACGTTCCACTGGTCGTCGAGCAGGTAGATCTGGCGGATCAGCGGAACGGGGTCAGCCGGGGCGTTGGCCAGTCGCAGCTGGAGTTCCTGCAACGAACTTGATGTCAGAAACGTGTACAGTTTCTGGTCCTGGGCGGAGATGTTCAGCTCGATCCGGTTGAGGGTCTGGCGGACCATGCTGAGGTTGCTCTGCAGGAGCGTGATTTCCAGCAAACTTTCCTTTTCGGCGACATACCGGAAGGTGAGGATGCCGATGGTGATCGTGGAAAACAGCACGATGCCGCTGGCGATGGGGAACATCCGGCTGCGGAAAAACTGGCGCACGCAACACTCCGAAACACGGGGGTCGTCAGGGGGCCGACTCGGTTTGCCGGACGCGTTTCTGCAGCAGATCGCGGGCGGCTTCCTGGATCTCCGGCAGCAGGCTGGTGTCGCTCGCCGCTTCTCGCAGGTCCTGGGTACGCAGATTCGGGAGCAGCCGCAGGCAGATGGGCGGCGGGGTGTACGGATTGCGAACCAGCGCCACCTTGATGTCGTAGTCCACCATCCAGCGGGGCGAGTGAAAGACCTCGGCCAGCACCGCCGGATAGTTGGGGCGGCGAGCGGCGATCCGGATGACGAAGGGAAGGGTGATCCGCGGATTGCTGAGGAGGCGGTGGATCACGCTGGGGTCCGGGTCGAACATCAGCTGTTCCATCGTATGCCGGTCCGGACTCATGGCCAGCGCCCTGCGCTGGCCCAGGGTGAGCTCGTTGGCGAGCTGGTCCGGATCGGGCAGTGCGGCGGTTTTCAATCCGCGCTTGGGGCGTGGCTGGCGGAGGAAATGCACCACGTCGTCGAAGTGCTTCGCGCGGGCATAGGTGTACACCTCGCTGAAAAACGGCCGGCCCAGACGGGCGATCATGGGTTCCAGATCGCTCACGGCGTCCATGACTTCTTTGAACGCCGGCCGGCCCATCTGGGCCTGGCGCAGAATGTAATAAAGCGCCTCGGCAAAGGCGTCCGGCGCAAGCTCCTGGAGCCGGTCCAGGAGTTGGTGCTTGCGGATGCCCAGGTCTTCGATCCGGCTGCAGGCATCCACCCACTGCTGCACCTTGAGGTACAATTCCTTCATGTCCAAGGGACATCTCCGACGCGCGCGGGCGGTTGAGCCCAGAATATCCGAAGAGTGTGCTAGAATCAAGCCGGTTTTCCCGTCCGGCGGCATCCGGCCGTCGGGATCCGGACTCAGGGAGCGGCTGATGGTGGACAACCTGCGACTCGATCCGGCCGAGCTGCCGGGCTGCAGTCCGTTATTCCGGGACATCATCCGGCGGTCCGATGTGCGCCAGGCGTTTCTGGGTCTGGCCCGTTGGGACGGCGCCGCCCTGAGCGAAGCGGCCACGCCAGCGCGGTCGTTCCGTGGTCTGGACGAACTGATCCGCCAGAATCAGCCGACGCACCCCGCCGTGGCCGAGACGCTGGCGCAAGCCGGCCGGCCGGGCGCGGTGTGCGTCCTCACCGGCCAGCAGGCCGGCGCCCTGGGCGGCCCCCCGTACACGCTGTACAAGGCGCTGACCGTCGCGGCGCTGGTCGGTGAGCTGCGCCGGTCGGGTGTGCCGGCGGTGGGCGTCTTCTGGATCGCCTCGGAGGATCACGACCTCCGCGAAGTGTCCGACATCACCTGGATGGTGCCCGGCCGGGGTCTGCAACGGCTGACTCTGCCGACCGCGCCGGCCGCCGATCTCCGCCCCGTGGCCGAGGTGGTTCTCGACGCGGCGGCGGCATCATTCTGGCAGGAGGCGCTGGAGCTGCTGCCCCGGAGCACACACCGCGACTGGGCGTCCGGGCTAGTGAGAGAGTGCTACCAGCCAGGCCGCGGACTGGCCGAGGCGTTCCGCGATTTCATGGCCCGCCTGCTCGCGCCGCTGGGCCTGTGCCTGTTTGATCCCATGGCCATGGAACGGCAGGGAGCCCTGGCCGGTTTTCTGGACCGATATCCCGAGTTCCGATCTGAAGCCGTCCGCCGCGTGACCGAGCGTCAGACCGAACTCGAGGCGGCCGGATACGAGCCCCAGATCCGCATTCAGCCCCGGCGTGCGTTCCTGTTCTACCTGCACCCCGAGGCCGGCCGGCGGCGGGTGGTGGAAGCGGCCGGGGGTGGGTTCACCGTGGACGGGACATCGGAGGGTTGCGACGTCGCGGGGTGGTCCCGCTGGCTCCGGCAGGACGCCGCCCGCTTCTCGCCCGACGCCCTGCTGCGGCCGCTTTTCCAGGACTGGCTGTTCCCCACTGCGGTCTACGTGGGCGGTCCGGCGGAGCTGGCCTACCACGCCCAGATCCGGCCGCTCTATCCCCTGTGGGACCTGACGCCGCCGCTCCTGTGGCCGCGCTTCTCGGCTACGCTGATCCCGCCCGGCGCGTCCCGGCGAGCCCGGCAGCTGGATCTGGAGCCGCGCGCGCTGTTCGATGCCCGCGAGGAGACCCTCACGCGGCTGCTGGCGGCGCAGGGGCGCGTCGAGCGCCTCGAGGCGTTCCTGGAGCGCCGCAGCGAACTGACGGGGGCGCTGGACCGGCTGGCCGGCTCGCTGCTGGATTATCCGGAGGACGTCACCCGCTTCACGGCCTCGACGCTGGGCAAGATCAACGGCCTCGTCGACAAGCTGGAGGAGCGGGTCCGCCGCCAGGCCAAAGCGGACAACGAGGAGCTGATCCGACGGTTCGACACCCTTCATCAGGAGCTCGTCCCGAACGGGAATCTTCAAGAGCGCACCCTGAATCTATTGCCCCTGCTCAGCGTGTTCGGCCCCGGTCTGGTGGACCGGCTGATGCAGGCGGTGGATCCCTTCGATCCGCGCCACGTGATGCTCTGGCTGGAGGAGTGACATGATCGTGTTCGGCGCGCCGGGTGTGATCCCGGTGGACATCCTGGCCGTGGGAGCTCACCCGGACGACCTCGAGATCTGCATGGGCGGCACCCTCGCACGGCTCGCCGCGGCCGGGCGCCGGATCGGCTTGGTGGATCTCACCCGGGGCGAATCCGGGAGCCGGGGCGAGCCGGAAACCCGTGTGGCGGAGAGCCGGGCCGCCGCCGAGGCGCTGGGCGTGGCGTTTCGAGTCAACCTGGAGCTGCCTGATGGCGACCTGGCTCCAACAGCCGCGGCCCGCGCCGCGCTGGTCCGCGTGATCCGGCAGACGATGCCCGCCATTGTGTTCTCGCACCACACCCTGGATCCGCACCCCGACCACGCCGGGGCCTACGCCCTCGTCCGTTCGGCCTGCCACCACGCCGGTCTGGCCAAGCTCGAGCCCGACCTGCCGCCGCATCGGCCGAAGTACTTCTTCACTTTCGCCCAGCCCCACCGGCTCCGCCCCACCTTTCTGGTGGATGTCAGCGAATTCTGGGAGGCCAAGCTCGCGGCCATCCGCTGCCACCACAGCCAGGTGTCGCCCCGCCAGCCGGACGAGCCGTCCACTTACCTCGGCCAGCCCGATTTTCTCGACGTCGTGGGCGCGCACTGTCGGAGCATGGGCGCCATGGTTGGGGCGCGGTTCGCCGAAGGTTTCCACAGCGAAGGCTATCTGCTGGTGGACGATCCATTGGCGGCATTCGGCCGGAAGCAGGGACGGCTGCTATGAACATCGGCATTGTCTGCTACCCCACCCACGGCGGCAGCGGTATCGTCGCCACCGAGCTCGCCAAAGAGCTGGGCAAGCTGGGCCATCAGGTCCACATCATCAGCTTCGCCCTGCCCATCCGGGTGACGCCGGGTCTGCCCAATGTCTTTTTCCACAAGGTGGAGGTGTCGGCCTACCCGCTGTTCAAATACCCGCCGTACTCCCTCGAGGTCACGGCGATGATCGCAGACGTGGCCCGGAACCACAAACTGGATGTGGTCCACGTGCACTATGCCATTCCGCACGGCATGAGCGCCTGGTCCGCCCGGGAGATGCTCGCCGAAGACGGCATCCGGCTGCCGTTCATCACCACGCTGCACGGCACCGACATCACCGTCGTGGGCAGCGAGCCGTCCATGGCCCGGGTGACCCAGTTCATCCTCCGCCATTCCGACGCGGTGACGGCGGTGAGCGACTGGCTGCGGCTAGAGACCGAGCGCTTCTTCGATATGCGCTGCCCCATCTTCGTGATCCCCAACTTCATCGATCCCCATGCGTTCCGCCGTCAGCGCCATGCGGCGCGGGACCGCTTCGCCGCGCCGGACGAAAAACTCATGCTGCACGTATCGAATTTCCGGCCGGTCAAAAACGTGCCCGACATCATCCGGGTGCTGGACATCGCCCGCCGGCGAACCCGCTGCCGGCTCGTCGTGGTGGGCGACGGGCCCGACCGCTCCCACGCCGAACAGCTGGCACGGGACCTGGATGTGAACCATCTGGTCACTTTCGTGGGGATGCAGAGCAATGTGCTGGAATATCTGTCGCTGGCCGACTTGTATCTGATGTCCAGCAGCAGCGAAAGCTTCGGCCTGTCGGCGCTGGAAGCGATGTCATGCGGCGTGCCGGTGGTCGCCTACCGGGTCGGCGGGATGCCCGAGGTCATCTGTAACGGGCAGACCGGTTATCTGGTCGACCCGGGCGACGTGACTGCCCTGGGCGAAGCCGCGGCCGATCTGCTGACCGACGAGCGCCGCCGCCGGAAGTTCGGCCGGGCGTCGCGGCAGCGGGTCCTGGCGGAATTCACCGCTGACCGGATCGTGCGGCAGTACGAGGCGCTCTACGACGCAGTGGTCCGGCGGCGCCCGTGTCTGGAAATGGTGAAGCCGGCACGGACCGGGGAATAATTCTCCACCAGAAGACTAATTCTCCAGCATGTTCCCGTGCGGCGTTCTGCATGAAATGCATTGCAGAATAGGCGTTTCCGATTCAATTCGTCGTCCGGTTGCCTTGACGGGCATTGGCATCCACTTTGCAATCAAACCCATGAATTTTTTTGTTTGAACGACCTTCAACACCCAATATTAAGGAGAGAGCCTATGAAAATCAGACCGCTGCACGATCGCGTGATCGTCAAGAGACTGGAAGAAAAGGAGCAGGTCAAGGGTGGAATCATCATCCCCGACACTGCCAAAGAGAAGCCCCAGCAGGGCGAAGTCATTGCCGTCGGCAACGGCAAGATCCTGGACAACGGCCAGCGGGTGACGCCCGAGGTGAAGGTGGGCAACCGGGTGCTGTTCGGCAAGTACTCCGGCAACGAAGTGAAGATTGAAGACCAGGAATACCTGATCATGCGCGAGGACGAGATCCTCGGCATCGTCGAGTAGATTCGCGAACGTAGAAACTCAGACATAAGGAGATATGCACATGGCTAAAGATATCGTGTACGGAGAGAATTGCCGCCACCAGATTCTCAAGGGTGTCAACAAGCTGGCGGACACCGTCAAGATCACCCTCGGTCCAAAGGGCCGCAACGTGGTCCTGGAGAAGAAGTTCGGCTCTCCCACCATCACCAAGGACGGCGTGACGGTGGCCAAGGAAATCGAGCTGAAGGACAAGGTGGAAAACCTGGGCGCCCAGATGGTCCGGGAAGTCGCCTCCAAGACCAGCGACGTGGCGGGCGACGGCACGACCACCGCGACCGTCCTGGCCCAGAGCATCTACCGCGAGGGGGTGCGCAACGTGGCGTCCGGCGCCAATCCGATGGCCCTGAAGCGCGGCATCGAGAAGGCCGTCGAAGTGGTGGTCAAGCATATCAACGAAATGGCCGTACCCGTCAAGGGTGACATGATCGCCCAGGTGGGCGCGATCTCCGCCAACAACGACATGTCCATCGGCTCCATCATCGCCGAGGCGATGAAGAAGGTGGGCAAGGACGGCGTCATCACCGTCGAAGAGGCCAAGACGCTGGAGACCACCCTGGAAGTGGTGGAGGGGATGCAGTTCGACCGCGGCTACCTGTCTCCGTATTTCGTGACCGATCCCGAGCGGATGGAAGTGGTCCTCGAGGACGCCTACATTCTCATCCACGAGAAGAAGATCAGCTCCATGAAGGACCTGCTGCCGGTGCTCGAGCAGATCGCCCGTTCCGGCAAGCCCCTGCTGGTCATCGCCGAAGACATCGAGGGCGAAGCCCTGGCCACGCTGGTGGTCAACAAGCTGCGCGGCACCCTGCAGGTGGCCGCGGTGAAGGCGCCCGGCTTCGGCGACCGCCGGAAGGCCATGCTGGAAGACATCGCCATCCTGACCGGCGGCAAGGCCATCACCGAAGACCTGGGCATCAAGCTGGAGAACACCCGCCTGGAGGACCTGGGCCGCGCCAAGCGCATCACCATCGACAAGGACAACACGACCATCGTCGAAGGGTATGGCACCTCCGACAAGATCCAGGCCCGCGTGAAGCAGATCCGGGTCCAGATCGAGGAGACCACCTCCGATTACGACCGCGAGAAGCTGCAGGAGCGTCTGGCCAAGTTGGTGGGCGGTGTGGCCGTGATCAAGGTGGGCGCAGCCACCGAGACCGAGCTCAAGGAGAAAAAGGCGCGGGTGGAAGACGCCATGCACGCCACGAAGGCGGCCGTTGAGGAAGGCATCGTGCCCGGCGGCGGGGTGGCGTTCCTGCGTGCGCTCCCGGCGTTGAAGAACCTCAAGCTGACCGGCGACGAGAAGGTGGGTCTGGAGATCATCCGCCGCGCCCTCGAAGAGCCCATCCGGCAGATCGCGGCCAACGCCGGCTGCGAAGGCGCCATCGTCTGCGAAAAGGTCAAGGCGAGCAAGGAGTCCAACTACGGGTATAACGCCGATTCCGACACGTACGAGGACCTGGTGGCTGCCGGCGTCATCGACCCGGCCAAGGTTGCCCGGACCGCCCTGCAGAACGCGTCGTCCATCGCCAGCTTGCTGCTGACCACCGAGGCCACGGTTCACGAGCTGCCCGAGCCCGAGAAGCCGATGCCCGGCGGCCCCGGCGGCATGCCCCCGGGTGGCATGTACTGATCCCATCCGGCCGAACCGGCCTGAACACAACGCCCCGCCTTTCGGCGGGGCGTTTTTTCTTTCATGGACGCGCAAACAAACCGCCGCCCCGACGGACCGGGGCGGCGTGAGGCATTCTATATCAGATGGTGCGAGCGGAGACGGACGCTACTTGATCCCCTCTTTGTCCAGCAGACTCAGCACCTGGTTGAAGGCCTCTTCATCTTCGGCGACGAGTTTGCCCTCGGGCGAATAGATCTTGAAGTGGGGAATGCTTTGCAGGTTGTACTGGCGGGCGACGGGGGAACCCCAGTCGATGCCGGTGACGCCCTTTCGGTTGATGTCGATCTTGACCACGATCAGATCGTCCCGTTTCGTATCCAGCCGGGCCAGCAGCGGGGAGATCTTCCGGCAGGGCGGACAGTACTCGCTGAAGAAGTCGAAGATCACAGTCTTGCCGCTCACCAGGTGATCCTTGAGGTTGAGTTCGGCGCCGTGGCCGATGACCGTCTCGGCGGAAGCGGCGGTGGATTCCGGTGCGGGCGGGACGGCCGAGCAGCTTGTGGACAGCAGCAGGAGCACGGGGATGGCGATCGCCAGGCACAGCAGGCGTTGGGTGGGGTTCATAGGTTTCTCCTCGTACAATGGATTAGAGCGGGATGATACGCGTGCGGCGGGTCGGCGGTTACTTCTTCTCTTCTTCCTCGGGGAGGTACGGCTTGAAATAAACCGCGTACTTCTTCTCCCGGGAATTCTCGAACTTTTCGATCCGTACCACCGTGGACGGCAGCGGGATCGACAGGAACACGTTGGTGCCCACCTCGAGGTCGCGTTCGGTGACGAACAGAGCGCCGGTCTTGCTGATGTTCGCGGTCTGGACCACTTCCTCGAAGTACTTGCCGTGCACGTCCACACCCTTCAGCTTCATATAGAAATTGGTGCGGACGCGTTTGCTGCGGCGCTGGTTGTTTTCCACCCGGATGCTCCCGCGGACTTTCCCTAATTGTATGCAGGGTGTCTAGAAAAAAGCAACTCATTTCCCTCGCCTCGCCGATGGCCGGGCCCTTGGCCCGGCCGTGTATTCAGATGATGGAAACAGGACGGTGTATTCAGTCCGTTGCATTCAGGATCCGTTTTTGGGATCATGGGCCGCACGGCCGTCAGACGGCGCCACCACCTGTGGCAGAAGGGAAACTATGGATTGGCACGAACGCCTGGCTGCGCCCGAGTGGCTCGGACCGCCGGAGCCGGGAAACAAAGATGACCTCGTGGCGCGGCTGGACCGCCTGATCGTCCAGCAGGAATCCGCCTGGCCGGAGCTGCGGCAGGCTCGGGACGCCTGGTTTACCTGCCGCTACCGGGAGGTGGCGCTCGGGGCGTTCCGGGTGCGCCTGGAATATAATCCCGCCCGCGAGGCCAGTGTGGCCGCGCCCGTGGATCCGGTGTCCATCCGCCGGCGCGCCTGCTTCCTCTGCCCGGCCCAAATGCCGCAGCCGGAACGCGGCCTGGCGGTGAACCGGGATTTCGCCCTCTTCCTCAACCCGTTTCCGATTTTCTATCCCCACCCGGTGGTGATCCATCGCGACCACCGTCCCCAGGCGCTGGACGCCTGTCTGCCGGCCATGTTCCCGCTGGCGCTGCGGCTGGCCGGCCGCTTCAGCCTGCTGTACAACGGACCCCGCTGCGGTGCGTCGGCGCCGGACCATCTGCACTTCCAGGCCATCCCGCGGCACAGCACCCTCATCGAGGCGGATGTGCACCACCTGGCCGAGCCCGCCCTGGCCGGCCGGCGGCGGGAGCTGCCCGCGATCGAAGGAGTGGCGGCGTTCACCATCGACGAGTACGGCCGCACGGTCATTGTCCTGGAAGGGGGGCAGGAAGAAGAACTCCGGCGGGCCTTGGCCGGATGGCTGCATCGCCTGCCCGCGGACCCGGCGGGGACCGAACCGCTCGTCAACCTCCTGCTCTGGTACGGACAGACGAGCTGGACAGTCGCGCTGTTTCCCCGGCGCCGTCACCGGCCGTCCAACTACGCCGTGGCGCCGAGCGACGGCGTGCTCGTGAGCCCGGGGGCCATCGACCTGGCCGGTGTCATCATCACCCCGCGCCGATGCGATTTCGAAGGGCTGGACGCGCCGGCCATCGCCGCGATATTCGGGGAGGTGTGCCTGCCCCTGGATGCGATCGCTGAACCGGCGGCTGCGCCCGCCGTCGACCGGCCGGCGGCGGCCGTGGCGGAGCCGGACGTGCGGGTGGGTTTGGTGGAAGCACGGCCGGTCGTGGATGTGGTTCTGGTGGGCGCGTGGCGGTTCGGCGACCGGGTGGTGCCGCCGGGTAGCTACACCGCGCGCGGGGAGGCCAATGACATCCGCCTGGACGGGGCGGACGGATCGTTCACCGGTGACAGGGCGCTCCGGGTGGAGCCAGCCGACCCGGCGGCCAGCCGGTTTCAGCTCCGGGGCGTGACCATCGGCGCGGACTTCCACTGGGAGCGCCGCGAGGATCAGACGTTCGCCGGCTCGCTGGAGCTGCTGTCGGACGGTGCCGGCGCTTTGGCGGCCGTCAACGGCGTGCCGCTGGAGAGCTATCTGGAATCGGTGATCGCGTCGGAGATGCGCGCCGACGCGCCGCTGGAATTTCTCAAGGCGCACGCGGTGATTTCGCGGAGCTGGGCCCTGGCCCAGCTCGCGGCGCGCACGCGACCCGGCCAACTCGCCGCGGCGGCGTACCCGCCGCTGGCCGGCTGGCGCTGGGACTGGACGGACCGGGCGCGCCACGACCGGTATGATCTGTGCGCCGACGACCACTGCCAGCGGTACCAGGGTCTGGCTCGGGCCGACCGGCCGGCGGTGAAGCAGGCGATCGAGGCCACCCGAGGGCTGGTGCTCGCGGTAGCCGGGCAGGTGCTCGACGCCCGATTCGCCAAGTGCTGCGGCGGCATGTCGGAGGCGTACGCCTCGGCGTGGGGTGATGTGCCGGTGGCCGGGTTGGAACCAGTCAGGTGCGCGCCGGCGGGTGCCGCGGCCGCGCCCGACCTGACCGTGGAGGCCGCCGCGGCCGGATGGATCCGCGGCGAGCCCGATGCGTATTGCCGGACGCGGGACCGGCGCGTGCTCGAGCGGATCCTGCCCGACTCCGACCTGGAGACGGGGGCGTTCTACCGCTGGACCCTCGACGTGGAGCGGACCGATCTGGAAGCGATCATCCGCCGCAAGACCGGCTGGGACCCGGGCGAACTGCTGGAACTCGTGCCGCTGCAGCGCGGGCACTCCGGCCGCCTGGTGCGCCTGCTGCTGGTGGGCTCGCGTGGCCGGCTGCT
>JAGOHA010000062.1:0-3955 GCA_017996395.1 Acidobacteriota bacterium
CCAAGATCGATCTGGGACCCGGCGGCGTGCATCCCGTGACGGTGTGGCGCACCCGCCTGCCCGGCGCGGATGTCCCGGTGCTGCTCGTGGACAACCCCCACTTCTTCCACCGCGACGGCATCTACACCGACCCGGCCACCGGCGAGGAGTACGTCGACGGCGCGTACCGGTTCATCGGTTTCGTCCGGACCTGCCTGGAGTATCTGGACCAGGTCCGGCCGGACGTGGACATCATTCACTGCCACGACAGCCACACCGCCACCCTGCCGGCCCTGCTGGCCCTGCGGGAGGCGGACGCCGACCCGCTGACGTCCCGGCGGCCGGGCACCCTGCTCACCATCCACAACATCGCCTACCCCGGCCTGTATCCGACCACCGTGCTGCCGGCGCTGGGGATCCCCGAGCGCATGTGCGTTCCCTACGGCCCGTTCGAATACTACGGGCAGGTGAATTTCCTGAAGATCGGCATCCACTTCGCCGACCTGATCAACACGGTAAGCGTGCGCTACGCGCAGGAGATCCAGGAGTCGTCGGAATACGGCGGCGGGCTGGAAGGCGTCCTGCGGCAGCGCGCTCCGGACGTCTACGGCGTCCTGAACGGGGTCGATTGCGATGAATGGAATCCCGAGACGGACCCCCTCATCCCGCACCGCTTCAGCCTGGACAACCTGGCCGGCAAGCGCGCGAACAAGCAGGCCCTGCTCGAGGCCTACGGATTCCCGACAACGGATTTGGACCGCCCGGTGATCGGCATGGTGGGCCGCCTGGTGGACCAGAAGGGGCTGGACCTGGTGATGCCGCTGCTCGACGAGCTCGCCGGGATGGGCCTGTACCTGGTCATACTGGGGACGGGCCTGCCGCGCTACCACGAGCAGCTGCTCGACGCACAGCGCCGCCATCCCGGATTCCTGGGCGTCCGGATCGGCTTCGACAACCGGCTGGCGCATCTCATCGAAGCGGGCAGCGACCTGTTCCTGATGCCGTCCCGGTTCGAGCCGTGCGGCCTGAACCAGATGTACAGCCTGCGCTACGGCACGGCGCCCATCGTCCGCGCCACCGGCGGTCTGGCCGACACGGTCACACCGTTCCAACCGGACACCGGGCGGGGGACCGGCTTCGTCTTCTCCGCCTACTCCAGCCAGGCGCTGCTGGAGCAGATTGACCTGGCCACCTACCTCTACCCCGACCGGCGCATCTGGACGCGCCTGATGCGTAACGGCATGCGGCAGGACTTCTCGTGGCAGCAGTCGGCCCGACGGTATGTGGAGCTCTACCAGAAGATCATGGCCCGGCGCGAGCCCCGTCCGGCTTCAGCCTCCTCCCCGGCCAAGCCGCCATCGGCCTGATCCGGCGGCCGGTATCGCCATCGGCGCCTGCCGCCAGTCGTCCTGTTCCGGTCGGGCCCGGCTTGCGGTCGGTGCGGCGGTGGCCGGATCCGTGCAGTCGCATTCCGATACACGATTTTCCCGACCCTGTCGGGCGCGACTGGATTCCTCCCCCGCGACCCGTTCACTGTCGGGCGGGTCTTGAAATGACGAACATGTTAAAAAAAACTCCGGATAGGTAAGGGGGGAACTATCCGGAGCGTGTTGCAAAGTATAGGGGGAAGACTCTGAATCTATAATAAGGGCTTTTGATTAAAAATCAAGTCCTTTTATTGGGACGCTTGCGGCGCCAAGTTTTCTGTTGTCTTTACCGGCCATTGTCGTTATTCTAGCGGCATCTGAACACTTTCTGGAAGGACGCGCCATGGGTTTTTTCAAAAAGCTCCTGAAGAAGGCGGATGAAAAACCGCTATCCATCACCCAGGCGGCCGAGGCGGCCCCGGTCGTCCCTCCGGAGGAGCCGCAGGAGATCGTCCTGGCTGAACCGCCCGCCGGCGAACCGCCGGCACTCCCGGAGCCGGCGGCTCCACCGCCGCCCCAGTCGCAGCGAGCGCAGGCGCTGGCCGGCGAACGGCAGCAGGTGCAGGCGGTGTGGCGCGAGATGATGAACGTGCGGCAGCAGGTTCTCGATGACTTCGAGCGCATCCAGAAGCTGACCGCCGAATTCGGTGAAAAGGACCGCCAGATCTTCGACGACCTGCGGCAGACCCAAGGCATCCTGGGGCAGGCGTTCGACGTGCTGGCCGGCAAGGACAAGCGCAAGACCCTCGACGAGATCGACGAATTGCTGGCGTCGGAAATCAACCTGGTGGAGTCCGCCTCGCACCCCGCCGACCTCGAGACGCTACTGGGCCTGATCCGTGAAAAATCGCTGGACCTCTCGGACGAGATCCGCGGCTATATCGCCCGCACCCGCCAGATCCTGGTCCAGGTGGAGGGTGTGAAGAAGGGGAAGGAAACGCGCCTCGCGGTCCTGGAGAACCAGTTCGAGGAGATCCAGCGGACGCGAGACAAATCCTCCGAACTGCGCCGGAAGGTGCAAACCGAGAAGGAGACGCTGGAGCGCGAGATCGACTCCGTCAACGCATCGCGGCAGAACCTCGAAGCCCAGATCTCGCTCATGGAAGAGAAGATCCAGGGCGCCATGGAGGCCAAATCGGGCCTGGAGAGCCAGATCCAGGATGCCGAGGAGGAGAGGGCCGCGCTGCGGGAGGCCCTCGCGAGTGTCCGCAAGGAGAAGGAGGAGACGGAGTCCACCGTCGAGAGCCTGCAGGCGTCGCTCCAGAGCATCGAGCAGGAACGCAGCGGTCTGGACCAGCAGCTCAAGACCGCCCTGCGCCAGAAGAGCCGCCTGGCCGACGACATCGCCATGTCCGAGAAATCCCAGAAGGACTCGCAGGCCCAGATCACCCGGTTGGAGGGTGAAATCGAAGCGGTCCACCACGCCATGGATTCCTTGCGCGCGGAGATCGATGAGGTGGGCAAGGCCCAGGGGGCGCTGGAAACCGAACGGAAAACCCGCGAGGACAGCTCGGTCTCCGATACCCAGCGGCTCGAGGAACTCGAAGAGGAACTCCGGCTGCTCCTGGAGGAGCGCGGCCATCTCGAGGGGAAGCTCGACGAAGAAAAGCAGCTCCTCGAAATGGCCAGACAGGAACTGGCCGACAAGCAGGCGCATCTCACCGAAGGCGACGAGAACCTGCGGATGATTCAGGAGGGGCTCACCAGCGTCCAGGAGGAGATCGGTCAACTCAAGGCGCGTCAGGCGGAGTTGGCCGCCCAGCGCGAGGGTCTGGACCGTCAGCTCAAGGCGGTGGCGGCGGAGCGGTCGCCGGCCAAGGCCGCCGCGGCCATCGAGCAGCAGCTCGCCGCATCCAGCCAGGAGCGGGACACCCTGTTGCAGGAGCTGGAACAGACGGTCGAGGAGTTGCGGGTGGCCGAGGAGGCGGCGGAGCAATCGGCCCAGGAGCAGAAAACCGCGGCCCGCCGGGTGACGGAGCTGGAAGCCGAGCTCCGCGAGGCGCAGAATCAGAAGGATGCCCTGCGGCAGCAACTGGAGCAGACGCGGAAAGAAATGGCGGAGGCGCAGGCCGCCCGCGAGAAGCACGACAAGGCCGCCGCGGCCGAGAAAACGAAACTGATGGAGGCGAAGCAGCGGCTGACTGCGACACGGGAGGAAAAATCGGCCATCGAAGAGGAACTGGGCCGGGTGGAACGCGCCGCTGCGGAAGCACCGCCCGTGTTGCTCACGTCGCGGGACACGGTGTACGAGGTGGTCGAGGAAGGCACCATCGCCCCCGCCGTCGAAGAGAAGGTCGAGGAGCTCGATCCCGCCCAGCGCAAGGCCCAGCGCCTGGCGCGGGTCATCGTGTCCGACATCATCCTGTACAACAAGGAAATCCTGAACACCGCCGCCAACCAGCGGAATTTTTACGAGATCCTGGATAACCAGATCAAGCGGTCCGAGGACTACTTCCGGGAGAAGGTGTCCAGCGAACTCATCGCCCGGCGGGACTTCCTCCGGGAAGAGCTGGAGAAGCTGCGCATCAGCCTGAAAGCCTGACCTGCGG
>JAGOHA010000062.1:4055-9618 GCA_017996395.1 Acidobacteriota bacterium
GAGGGTTTCCGGATCCGGAGGTGCGGGCAGCTCGGGGACCAGCGCCGCCCAGTTGCGCAACAGGCCGCGCCGTCCGGCCCGGGCCAGCGCCGTCCGGCCGAACCGCCGCTGGAATTCCCGGCCGCTCATCCGGGCCAGTTCGGCCGGCACGGGAACGGCCGTGGTCCCGGGGTCGGCGAGCTCCGGCACGGGGGGCAGGCCCGGCCCGCGGTTGAACGGGCACGCCTCCTGGCAACGGTCGCAACCGAACAGGTTGCCGGTCAGCCGCCCGCGAAAGTCGGCGGGGATCGTCTCGCGGTGCTCGATGGTGAGGTACGACAGACAGCGCCGGGCATCCAGCACGCCGGGTTCGGACAGGGCGCCGGTGGGGCAGGCCTCCAGGCACCGGCGGCAATCGCCGCAGCCGGCGTTGGCCGGGGGGCTGGGGGGCAGGGGGATGTTCAGGAGCAGGACGCCCAGGCAGAGGTAGGAGCCGTGCCCGGGATGGATCAGGCAGGTGTTCCGGCCGATGAAGCCGAGACCGGCCCGCACGGCCAGCGGCTTTTCCATGAGAGGCGCGGTGTCCACTGCGACGCGTCCGCGGACGGCCGGATCCTCCCGTTGCAGCTCGCGGAGGAGGGTCTGCAGGCGGCGGCGGACCACGCGGTGGTAATCCTCGCCCCGGGCGAAGCGGGCGATCCGCAGCGGGCCCGGCGGCGGTTCGCCGGCGTAGGGGAAGCCGCCGACCACGATGGAGCGGCACCCGTCGAACCAACGGGCCGGCTCCCGCCGGATGTCGCCGTCAGCGGCCAGCCAGTCCATGCCGGCATGACGGCCGGCGGCCACCCATTCCCGCCAGCGCCGGTGCGGCTCGTGCAGCGCGTCGAGCGCGGCGGCGCCCACCAGCGGGACTCCCGCGGCGGCAGCGGCCGTGCGGACGCGCGTCCAGTGGGCGTCGGCTCCGGTCATGGCGGCGTCCCCGCAGTTGCGGCGAAGAGGGGCTGGTAGTGCCGTCGGACGGCTTCCTGAAGGGGGCGCAGGCGGCCGGTGAACAGGTGATCGGCGCCGGCGATGGCCACCAGCGAGCGGGCCGGGTTGTCGGGGGGGCACAGCCGGGCGACGTCCGCGACGCTGCCGAAGGAATCGAGGCTGCCCTGAATGAACAGGATGGCCTGGGGGCAGTCGGCGATGAAGCCGTAATCATAGGCGGCCAGGGGGGTGCCCACGGAGAGCACCCACGGGATGTCCGGCCGGCTCACCGCCACCCGGGCCGACACCCAGGCGCCGAATGAGAAACCCGCCAGCATCCGCACCCGCGGCGCGGCCGCGTGGTCGAGGAACCGGAGCGCGGCCAGCACGTCGTCGCGCTCGCCGTCGCCGCGGTCGTGGACGCCCTCGCTCGCACCCACGCCGCGGAAGTTGAAGCGGAGCACCGCCGCGCCGGCCTCGATCAGGCCGTGGGCCACCCGGACCACCACCTTGTTGCGCATGGTGCCGCCGTGCAGCGGATGGGGATGGGCCAGCACCGCGCCGACACCGCCGGCATAGGCCGGCGGCAGCTCCAGCAGGCCTTCGAGAAATCCGGCCGGTGAGGGAATCCGGACGCGCTGCATCGTGGCCCTCCGGTCCCCGGCAGCGGCCCGCGGCGGGCGGCGCCGAACCGCGGGCTCACTTCTGCAGGCGGGGTTTGAGTTTCTTCAGCTTGTCCTTGAGCCGGGGGAGCGCGTCCGCCTCCGGTGAGAAGGACAGGGCTTTCTCGTAGCAATCGCGGGCGTCGTGAGTGCGGCCGAGCGCCCGGTAGACGTCGCCGAGATGCTCCTGGAGCGTGGGATCGGTGGGCAGCGCCCGAGCGGCCTGCAGCAACAGATCCAGCGCCTTGCGGTACTCCTTCTGCTTGTAGTGGCCCCAGCCCAGGCTGTCCAGGTAGGCGGGGTTTTTCGGTTCGCGTTTCAGGGCCTGTTGCACGTGCCCGATCCCGGCCTTCACGTCCAGATCGTTGTCGATGAGCATGTACCCCAGGTAGTTCAAGGCGGTGGCGTTGTCGGGATCGTCCGCGAGCAGGCGCCGGAAGGCGTCGGCGGCTGGACCGAAGCGGCCGGCGCGCTCCAGCACCGCCGCGTGCTGGAACAGCAGCTGGGCGTCGTCCGCGTGCCGCGACAGCGCGGTCTCCAGCGCGTGGAGGGCGTCATCCCATCGCTGCCCCTCGACGTGGATGGCGGCGAGGCCCAGGTACAGCGGAATGTCATCCTCGCGCGCGGCGGTCAGCCGGTCCTGGAGCAGCGCCACGCCTTCGTCGATCCGCCCGGCGGCGGCCAGGGTCTGTGCCTTCTCGGCGATGAGGCGGGGGTTGTCGGGCAGGACGTCGAGGCCGGTCTGCGCTGCGGCCAGCGAGTCGTCGGAGCGCTTCAGGGCGCGCAGGATCGCGGCGATCTGCGTGTGGGCCAGCGGATCGCGGTCATCCGGATACTCGCGGCGGATCTGGGTGAACACCTCCAGGGCTTTCTCCGGAAGCCGTTGCTCCAGGTAAAGGTAACCCAGGTTCAGCATGAACAGGCGGCGGTTGCGGGCGGCGTCCGGCGGCGTGTCGGTGCCGGCGACCGGCGTGTCGCGGATGAGGGCCTGAAACATAGGGATGGCCGCCACGGCGTCGCCCATCTGGGAATAGGTCAGCCCGAGCTGAAAGCGGTAGTCGGGGACGGCCGGCTCGAGGGCGATGGCGTCCTTGAAGCACCGGATCGCCTCGTCGAACCGCAGTTGCTCCCGGTGGATTTCGCCGGAATACATGAGCACGTCGCTGCTGACCACGCCGTTTTCGCGGGACTTGTCCAGCACGGCCAGCGCCTCGGCCGGTTTCCCGCTCTTGAGCAGCAGGCGGGCATAGTTGAGGTAGGCCCGGGCGTCGTCGGGCGCCTGATCGACGGCCTGCTGGTGGATCTGCGCGGCGTCGTCCAGCCGGCCCATCTTCTCCAGGATGTCCGCCCGCAGCATGCGGATCTGGATGGAGGGAGGTCGCTGCTGCTCCACCACGCGGAGTGCGGTGAGGGCCTCCTCGTATTTGCCCTGCTCGGCGTACACCAGGGTCAGAAAATAGGCCCCCTCGGCCGCCGAGGGGTTCAGCTCGGTGTAGCGCCGGAGCATCTCCTCCGCTTCGGGCAGGCGGCGCTGGCGGAACAGGATCCGGCCCAGGGCGAACAGGCTGTCCGAGTCGTCGGGGGCCGTCTCCAGGACGGCCCGGTACATGTCGATGGTCTGCTGCAGGAGCGTCTGGACGTTCTCATCCGCCGGCGGCCCTTCGCCCAGCATGGACAGGTACATGCCGGCCAGCAGCTTGCGCGCCTGGATATTGCCGGGATTCTCCCGGATCAGTCGTTCGAGCTCCTCCCGGGCGTCCCGGTATTTCTGCATCTGCAACATGAAGCGCGCCCGTTCCACCTGCAGGAACTGGCTGGCGGGGTCGTAGCGCAGCGCCTCGTTCAGGTTCCGCTCCGCCTCGTTGAAGCGTTCAGCCAGCATGTCGTCGCGGGCCAGCATATAGTAGAAGTAGGCCTGGACCGTATCGGCCGGCACCGACGGCCGGGCGGCCGCCGCAGGCGTCGGCGCCTCCTGGGCCCGAAGTGCGCCGATTCCGCCGGCGCCGGCCGCCAGCGCGGCGCCCGCCACGATGCCAAAGACAATAAGCAATCGCTTCATGGTTCTGTCCGCCTTGTGTGTGTGAACATCGCCTGGGGGAGCGCCGTGCCGCTCCCGTTTGTCACCTGCCGCAGCAGGTCGTAAAAAAGGTTGATGGGGAAACCCACCACGTTGAAGTAGCAACCGGAGATGCTCCGGATGAACAGGGACGCGCGATCCTGGATGCCGTAGGCGCCCGCCTTGTCCGTCCACTCGTTCCAGCCGATGTATGCGTCGACGGTCTCGGGCGCCAGGGGCTCGAACGTCACCTCGGACACGGCATGCCCCTCCGCGGTCCGGCCGGACGCCAGGTCGCGCACGCACACCGCGGTGACCACGCGGTGGGTGCGGCCCGCCAGCGTCCGGATCATCCGGCGGGCGTCCGCCTCGCCGGCGGGCTTGCCGAGGATCTCGCCGTCGATATACACCAGGGTGTCGGCGGCGATGACGATCCCCTCGCCGGCGGGCGGCTCGGCCAGCCGCAGTTTCTCCCGGGCGTGGTGCGCGGCGAGCACCTCGGGAGACGTGGGGCCGGGGGCGGCCGCCTCCTCCTCGTGGCGCGACGGGATGACCGTGACGTTCAGGCCGAGCCTGAGCAGGATGTCCCGGCGCCGGGGAGACGTGGAGGCAAGGAAAAATCGCAAGATAAACCGCCCTTCCGCCGCAATCGATCCATTATAGACGGTCGGCGGGTAAAATCAAAGCGTCCGCCCCGGGGTGCGGGGCTGGCCGCCGGGTGGGAGGCGGGGTGAACTATCTGTCCGGGAGCGGGATCAAATGTGAGATAATCGGGCCCGACCGGAGGCAGGTGTTTCATGCGGATGTTGCAGGAGATCCTCACAAAATGGGCGGCGTCCGGCGACGTGCTGCCGGTATTTTATGCCGGCCTGCTCGGCGGCATCTGGCCGCGGTTGGTGGGGGACCGCCTGGCTCCGCTCAGCCGCCCGGGCGAGCTGGCGGACGGTGTTCTGGTCGTCCATGTGAAGAACCGGTACTGGAAGACGCAACTCGAGACACTGGAAGCGGAAATCGTCCGCCGGATTGCGGATTTCATCCCCCCGGGGGTGGTGCAGCGGGTGGTGTTGCGGGTGTCGCCGGAGCGGTTTCCCGACCGCCTGCCGCAGTCGCGGCGGCGGCCGACCACGCCGGCCGGGGCGGCTGATCCGGCGTGGATCGACCGGTGCGCGGCCGCCATCGACAATCCCCGCCTGCGGGAGGCCTTCACCCGGGCGCTCACCGCGAGCCTGCGGGAGTGAGCGGAGCCGGGGCTGTGTTTTGGCCGGCGACAGGATTTCAACATGGATTTCCGGCCCGTTCGGTGATACAATAAACCCTTTCGATTCGGGCAGTCCGAGGGAGGACAAATGACTCAGTTGGTTCGCAAGGGCGTAGGGGCGGCGGGACTGGTGATGCTGCTGTTCGCCGGAATGGCGGTCGCCCAGATTGACGCGGTCATCATCGATCCCAACGCTGACACCGCACCGGCGGATGTCCGGTCGCTCGGGCTGAGTTTCCGGATCAACGAGTACGACATCATCGCCCCCTCGATCCTGCTGACGCCGGACGGGCAGTTCGGCTTCGTCAACTACACGGTTGCCGCCAACCAGGCGCACCAGGGCTACGTGCTCGTCTTCCGCCCGCTGGCCGAAGATCCCGCCCAGCGGATCGTCAAGGCCATCCCGGTGGGGGAACGGCCCGCGCTCATGTTCTTCAATCCGGCCATGACCCAGATCTGGGTGGTCAATCTGGGCAAGTTTTTCAACCTCAACTCCAACTGTTCCATCTCGGTGATCGACGTCGCTGCGCAGCAGGTGGTGCAGACCATCGCGACGCCCAACTACGTCTTCGGTTTCGGCAGCAACGTGGTGTTCGCAACCGGCGCCCCCCGCGCCTATATCTCCGCCACCCAGAGCGA
>JAGOHA010000062.1:9718-18729 GCA_017996395.1 Acidobacteriota bacterium
GTGGTGGGCCAGCCGAGCAAGCCGGTGTTCTCCAGCGGGTACAGCGTCAACCTCGAGGAGGGGCGGTTTTCCGCCGTCAGCTTCATCAACCTCCTGGACGAGGCGGTGACCTTCGGCCTCCAGTCGTACCAGACCAACAACACGTCCTACTCGGACGATGACCGCGCCGCCGGGCTCCCCTTCTACTGGGTGGACACCAGCGACGTGGCCCACATCATCGATCCCGTGGACATGACCCTGCAGCCGGGCGAGCAGCTCGTCCAGATGGTCAAGGAGCTGATCCCGGACTATGACAAGGTGGTCAACCAGCACGGCTTCATCAAGGCGGTCCACCCCGAGCTGCCGCTGACCGGACTCATCTACAACGGCACCATCGACGACGACGGCGCCACGATCATCCGGGGCGACTACCTGCGGATCGACCAGCCCATGGCTCAGGACGTCATCTTCCCGTTCTGCTTCAGCAACACCACGGCCGAACTCGCCGACGAGCGGGTCGAGGCGACCATTCACTTCGTCAACCCGTATTACAACCAGATGAAGATCCAGCGCATCCTCTTCAATCCCACCGGCGACGCGAACAGCAACACCTCCTTCGACCTCGCCTCCGTGGGCGGCCTCGACCAGGTCCTCCTCGAGTTCCCGTTCAACGGCTACATGCGGCTGTTCAACCTGGACAACCTGATCACGTACGCGTACCTGACGATGGAGAACACCGATCCGGACAACTCCTTCGTGATGGCGTGCCCGCCGCTCAATCCGGTGCTCCCGTCCGCCTCGCACACGTTCCACGTGCCGTACTACGCGGTGGGCAACGGCTTCGACACGTCCGTCATCCTGATCAGCTCCAACGAGCGGGTGGCCGAGGAGGACGAGGAAGAGGAAGACCCGGAGATTCTGCAGACCCACGTCCGGATGGATTTCTATGACTTCGACGGCAACCTGGTGACCACGCGGGAGTACGATTTCGACAACCAGTCGCGGTTCGAGGTGTACCTGTCCGAGGAGGACGCCCTCGATCTCGACCGGTTCGACACCGTCTTCCACACCGGCTCGGTCGTCATGACCGTGGACCGCGACAACGTCTGCAGCGCGTTCTCGTTCCAGTTGTGGAACCCCCCGGATCCGGACGCGACTGAAACGATCCCGCCTTACTTTCAGTATCGGAACATGGCCGCCGACGCGACCCCCCTGGACAGCGACGCCGTGCTCGATCTGGTCTTCCCCTACACGATCACCATCGCCCCGTTCGAGACCTCCTATGTCCTGTACAACCCGGGGGACGAGCCGGTGACCGTGGCCCTGGAGATCTTCGACCCCCAGGGCCTGCCGGTGGCCGTGTCCCTGGCCGACATCGTCGTGCCGCCCCTCGGGGCCCGCGTGTTCTTCCTCGGGGATCCGGACATCTTCGGCCCCGCGGGCGGCCTGGACGACTTCGTGGGTTACATGAAGGCCCACAGCACCAACGGCCGGCCCTTCCTGGCCAAGTCGGTCCAGAACTCGCCCGAGATGATCGCCATCATCCCCACGATGTGAAGGTCACAGGGATAGCAGAAAACGATCCGGCCGGGCGCAGGCCCGGCCGGTTTGTTTACGGAGTCCGTTGGAGAGGAACTGGAGCCAGCGAAGGGAGTCGAACCCTTGACCTGACGATTACGAATCGCCTGCTCTACCACTGAGCTACGCTGGCCCGCTCAAAGGGCGATATTATAATCAAAAATCGGCGGAATGCAACGCTTTTGCGGCCGGGCTCGCCGCGGGGCGCCGGGGCGGGGGAAAAGCTTGACGGGGTTCCGGATCCCTGTGTATAAATGGGGGCATCGGTCGCGATCGGGAGGGCGGATGCACACACGACGCTGGACGATCGGAATCTGCCGGCTGGCGCTGGCGGCGGCGGTGGCCGCGGCCGCCGGGCCGGCGGCCGCCCGGGGCGCGGACGTCCCTGCGGCGCCCGCCAACGTGGAGTTGACCCGCGGCGCGCCGGCCGTCGTCCTGGACGAGGAGGTCGCGGTCACCTTCGACGCCGACGGCCGCTTCACCCAGGAGATCCGGCGCCGGGTCCAGATTCTGGACGAGCGCGGCCTCCAGACGTACGCGGCCGACCAGCTGGCGTTCTACCAGCCGCAGGCCCGGGTGGAATTCATCGGCGGACGGATCACCCGGTCCACCGGCGAGACCATCCCCCTCGACCGCGACCGCGCGCGCGAAGAGCCGCTGGGCACGGCCGCCCATGCGTTCGACCAGCCGTACCGCCGGCTGGTGGTCCGCTACCCGGACCTGCAGGTGCAGGACACGCTCGAGACCACGGTGCGGATCGAATCGGCCGCCCAGATCCCCGGGCACTATGCCGACTTCTTCCTCTTCCAGCACGAGAGCCCCATCCTGAACAAGCGGCTGGTGATCCGCGGCCCGGCGTCGCGCCCGCTGCGCCACGCGGTCCGGGACGGTGCGCTGACGTTCACCCAGGGGCGGGAGGGCGACCGGATCGTCTACACCTGGACGGGCCGCGAGCTGCCCATGATCTTCCGCGAGACTGGTATGCCGGGCCTGCCCGAGGTGGCCTGCCGGGTGGTGGTGAGCACCCTGACCGGCTGGCCGGAGCTGTCGCAAAAGGGCTGGGCGCAGAGTCGGCAAAAACTCGAGCCGGACGAGGCGCTGGCCGAAAAGGTTCGTGAGCTGACCGATGGCCTGACGAGCGAGCAGAGCCGGATTCTGGCCCTGGCCCGGTTCGTCGCCGGCGACGTCGGCTATCTGGAGGCGTCGCTGGATGTGGGCGCCTTCCTGGAGCCCCATGCCGCCGCCGAGGTGCTCGCCGCCGGCTACGGCGTGGGCCGCGACAAGGCGGTCCTGCTGGCGGCCATGCTGCGCGCGCTGGGCCTGGAAGCCGACGAGGCGCTGATCAACGTGTCGCGCGCGCCCGATCCCGAGATCCCGTCCGTCTACTTCGAGCGGTCGCTGTGCGCCGTGCGCCTGTCCGACGGACGCACGGCGTACCTGGATCCGGCCTTCGGCGCGCACGGCACCCTCGGCGAGACGTACGCCGGCGGCCGGCCGGTGTTGCGCCTGACGGCGGACGGGACCGGCCTCGAGACCGTGCCCCCCGGCCCGGCCGCGCGCAGCCTGGGCCGGCTCGACGCCGACACCCGGCTGGACGCCGACGGCGGCGCGCACACCCGCATCGGCATCCAGGGCGCCGGGTACTACGATTTCATCCTGCGCGGCCTGGGGCGCCGGTTCAGCGGCCCGCAGTTCATCCAGGTGTGGCAGGAGCTGGCCGGCCGGGTGCACGCCGGCGCCCGCGTCCGGGAGTTCCAGGTCAGCGATGCGGCCGACCTGGCCGTGCCGTTCGCGGTGGCGTTCGACGTGGACGCGCCGGGCTACGCGCTGGCCGCCGGGCGCTTCCTGCTGCTGCGCCCGTGCCTCATGACCAACGGCTTCGAACTCTATTCGCTGGGCCTCCCCCGGATGATGGCGCCGGGGCCGCGGCGCTATCCCATGGACCTGTTCGCGCCGGTCCAGGTCATCCAGTCCGAGCGGATCACGCCGCCGCCCGGCTGCACGGTGCTGGCGCTGCCCGATCCGGTGGAGTTCGCGGCGGGTCCGGCGCGCCTGCGCCTGAGCTGCCGGCAGGAGGGGGAGCGCGTGCTGTTCAGCAGCGAGTTCAGCCTGGAGCGCTCCGTGCTCTCACCGGCCGACTACGAACAGCTCCGCGAGTTGCTGGACCGCTGGGTGCGGAGCCAGCGCAGCCTGATCATTCTGGAGCGGCAACCGGGAGGTGGGTCATGAAGACCCGGCGGCGGCGGTGGATCTCCGGCTGGGTGCTCGCGGCCGCGCTGGCCGCGGTGCCCGCCGCGGCGCCGGCTGCGGCGGAGGAGACGGAGCCGTTCCCCCAACTGGCGTCCGCCCGGGATTTCCCCGATGCCGACGCGGTGGTGCTCCGCGCCCGCAAGACCGTGGCGTGGCACCCCGACGGCCGGCTCACCGAGGACTTCCACACCTTCGTCCACGTCCTGCAGGCCCCGGCGGCGGAAAAATACCGCGTCTACCGGATGTTCTGGCGCCCCGCCGACCAGCAGCTCCGGCTCCTCAAGGCGGTCACGTATGAAAACGCCAGCGAGTTCGTGCCCGCCGACGCCGCGGCGACGGGCGACCGCGTGCCCGACGGCATCGCCGATCCCGCCTACAACCAGGTGCTGGAGCGGGTGGTGACGCTGCCCGACGTGGCGCCCGGCCGGCTGCTCGAGGTGCGGATGGAGCGGATCACCGCCGCCGCGTCCCGCGGCTTCAGCGGGGTCGAGTTCTTCCAGGCGGACGATCCGCTGCGGGACAAGCGCCTCCACATCGGGCTGCCCGAAGGCGCCGCCCTGACGTATCGCGCCTTCAACGGCGACTTCATCCAGAGCCTCCGCCACAGCGAGCGCGGCCGCGTGCTGCACTCCTTCTTCGTGCGGGACGTGCCGGCCGCGGCGACGGAGCCGTTCGCCCCGCCGCTGGCGGGCTCCGCCGCCCGGCTGGTCTACTCGTCGTACGCCGGCTGGCGCGAAGCGGCGGCCCCGTTCGCCGACGCCTACTGGCGGGCCGTCGCCACGCCCGGCCCGGCGACGGCGGCGCGCACGGCGGCGCTTTTCGCCGGCGCCGCCACGCCCCGGGAGCGGGCGCAGCGGCTCTTCCACTTCGTGACCCGCGAGCTGGCCCTGGTCCCGGTGGCCGTGCCCATGGCCGGGCTGCGGCCGGCGGAGCCGGACGCGGCGCTGGCCGCCGGCGCGGGCGACGTCAAGGACAAGGCGGCGCTGCTCGGGGCGATGCTGGCGGCGGCGGGGCTCGAGGCCGTGCCGGTCTTCCTCAACCGCGACCGGCTGCCGCTGGCCGAGGACGTGCCGGCGATGGAGCAGTTCGACGCGCTGGTGCTGCGGCTGGAGCTGCCCGACGGCGCCCCGGTCTACCTGGATCCCGCCGGCGGCAACGACACCTTCGGCTGGTGCGCCGCCGCGGCGGACAACCGCGGCCTCTTCGTCGGCCGCGACCGGGCGGCGTTCGCCGACACCGGCGCGGCCGCCGGCCCGGCCAACGCGGCCGACAACCGGATGACCATCCGGCTGGACGCCGACGGCGGGGCGGCGATCGAGGTCGTGGCGGCGCTCGACGGCCTCTTCGCCGCCCGGGCCCGCGAACTCCTGGGGCGGCTGCCCCCGGCGGAGCGCGAGGCGGCCTTCCGCGAGCTGGCCGCCCGCTGGGCCGCCGGCGCCGTGCCGCGCGGCGGCGACGCCGTGGGGCTCGAGGCGTCCGACCGCGGCGTGGAGCTTCGGCAGGCGGTGGCCCGCGGCGACCTGACCGTGCGGCAGGGCGAAGTCGTCGTGCTGGACACGCCGTCGCTCCCGCTGCCGTTCGCCGAGGTCAGCTTCTGGCTCGGTGAACCGGAACGCCGCACACCGCTCGACCTGGGCGAGCCGGCCGTCAGCCGCACGGTGACGGAGATCCAGCTGCCCCCGGGGAGCGAGGTGCTCCATCTGCCGGCCGAGACCGCCCGCACGACGCCCGCCTGGTCGGCCCGGCGGACCTTCCGCCTGGACGCGGCGCGGGGCGTGATCCGCGTGGAGGAGGAGGTCGCGGTGACCCGGCGGACACTGCCGCCGGCCGACTACACCGAGACCCGCCGGTTCTTCGAGGCGTTCACCGCGCGCGCGGCGGGGCTGATCCTGTACCGCCTGCCGGCCGCCGGGGCGCCGGCGCCGCGGAGCGGCCGATGAAGATCCAGGTGGCCCAGAGCGCCGGCTTCTGCTTCGGGGTGCGCCGCGCCATCGACATCGCCCTGCAGGCCGCCCGCACCGAGCAAGACGTCTACATGCTGGGCGAGATCGTCCACAACGAATCCGTCGTGGACCAGATCCAGCGGGCCGGCATCCGGGTGGTGGACCGCATCGACGACATCCCCGCCGGCGTGCTGCTGTTCCGCGCCCACGGCTCCACCCCGGAGACGTACGCCGAGGCCGAGGCGCGCGGCCTCAAGATCGTGGACGCCACCTGCCCCATGGTGCTGGAGATCCACCGGATCGTGCGCAACCTCCACGCCGAGGGGTACCAGATCGTGATCATCGGCGACCACAACCACGATGAGGTGCGGGGCATCGCCGGGCAGGCGCCCGGCGCCCGCGTGGTGGCCGCGCCGGCCGACCTCGAGGGCTGGGACCGGCGCTACTCCAAGCTGGGCGTGGTGGTGCAGTCCACCCAGAGCCTGGGCAACGTGCAGCAGATCCTGCCGCAGCTCGTCCGCTTCAGCCGGGAGATCCGCTTCATCAACACCATCTGCAAGCCCACCACCGACCACCAGAGCGAGATCTGCCAGATGCCGCGCCACAACGACATCATGATCATCGTCGGATCGTACACCAGCGCGAACACCCGCCGGCTCACCGAGCTGAGCCAGAGCATCAACCCGCGGACCTACCAGGTCCAGACCGCGGCGGACGTGCGCGCCGAGTGGTTCGAGGGTGTCGAGACGGTGGGCATCTCCGCCGGCGCCTCGACGCCGGACGTGCTCATCCGCGAGGTGGTGGACGCCATCCGCCGGATCGACCCCGGCGCCGAGGTGGACGGCCTCGGCGACGAATGAGCGAGACCGGCCGGCGCCGCCGGCCGGCCCGACGGCGGGCCTGAGAACCTAAGGAGGCGCGGGACAGCGTGGACGTGATTCTGGCGGGCCTGAACGTGGACGCGGAACTCCTCCGCGAGTTCCCGGAGCTCCTGGAGCGGGCCCGGCAGGCTCTGGCGCCGGATGCGGCGGCCGCCGACCGGGCCGCCCTGGCCGCGGAGCTGGCCGCGCTCGCCGAACGCCGGAACCTGACGCCCGAGACGCTGTCGGCCGCCTACGCCCGCATCAGCCGCGACCCGCGCCCGGCGCCGGAACTGCGCGCCGCGGCCCGGGCCGAGGTGGACCGGGCGCGCCGGTCCAACGAGACCATCATCTTCGGCCTGGGGCACGCCTCGGTGGCCGAGCACGCCGTGTTCAACCTGGACGTCCTGGGCATCAGCCGCCTGGCCGCCGAGTTCGTGGAGCGCTTCCGCCTCTGCTCCTACACCGAGAAGTCGCAGCGCTACATCACCCTCACCGGTGACTACGTCACGCCGGTGGAGGTGCTGGGCACGCCGCTGGAGGCGGAGTTCCACGCGCTGGTCGCCCGCCAGGTGGCGTTCTACCACCGCTGCTACGGCAAGCTCGCGGAATACTTCCCGACGCTGCACCCGGAGCTGGCCGGGGCGAAGGACGGCCGGCGCACCCTCGACGGCTGGGCCAAGGAGGACGCCCGCTACGGCCTGAGCCTGGCCACGGAAACCCAGCTCGGCCTCACCGCCAACGCCCGCAACCTGGAGCGGATCATCCAGGCGGCGGCCGCGCACCCGCTGGGCGAGGTGCGGGAGTACGGCGACCGCCTCCGCCGCGCCGTGGGCGGCATCGCCCCGTCGCTCATCAAGTACACCGAACCGGCGGCGCACCACCGCCTGGACCTGCCGCTGACCCGGGAGCGCCTGCGCGCCGCCGCCGCGGAGGCGGAGGCGCCGGAGCCGGCCGGCGCGGCGGCCGCCTGCCGCGTCGTGGACGACCCGGGCCTGGACGAGACGCCGGTCTGGGCGGCGCTGATGCACGAGGCGGGCGGGCTGTCGGCGGCGGCGAGCCGGCGCTGGGCCGAGACGGCGGGTGCGGCGGAGAAGCGCACCCTGCTGGCGGGACTCGTGGAGCACCTGCCGCCGTGGCAGTCGCTGCCGCGGGCGTTCGAACTGGCCGCGGCCACGTTCGAGTGCGTGGTGAGCGCCTCGTGCTTCGCCCAGCTCAAGCGCCACCGGATGGGCACGCTGATCCCGCAGGACTACGACCCGCGGCTCGGCGTCACCGTGCCGGCATCGGTGGCGGCGGTGGACGAGGCGGCGGCGCTGCGGGAACTGGCGGACGCGAGCGCCGTGACGGCCGGCCGCATCGGCGCCCTGGCGCCGCCGGCGGCCGCCTACGCCCTGACCAACGCGAACCGGCGCCGGGTGCTGTTCCGGGTCAGCGTGCGCGAGCTGGCGCACTTCGCGCGGCTCCGCCTGGACGAGCACGCCCAGTGGGACATCCGCGAGCTGGCGGGGGCGATGATGGCCGCGGTCCGGCCGCGCCTGCCGCTGTTCGGGGAGCTCCTCTGCGCCAAGACCGACCTGGCCGCCGCCTGCCGCCGCCTGGCCGATCCCGCCGCGGAGTGATTCACCCGCGTCCCCGGCATTCACAGAATCTTTGCGACTTCGCGTTTCGGCGAGAGAAAAAAAACCGCCGGCAGAAATGCCGGCGGCTTGGGTATTGGTAGCGCTACGGGGATTCGAACCCCGGTTACCGCCGTGAGAGGGCGGCGTCCTAACCCCTAGACGATAGCGCCGAAAGATCGCGACAATCTCCCGCGGCGCGGGAAGGCCATATTGTATTCAAGTGGCCGGGAAAGTCAATCCAAAATTCGGGCGGAAGGGAACCGGGCAATGTCCACCGGCGGGCACCCCTGAAGTACCGCTTGCCGGCCGTTTGTGTGTGCCGGACGAGATCGGTGAGTCGGTGAATGGGTGAATAGGTGAATGGGTGAATGGGTGAATCGGTGAATCGGTGAATAGGTGAATAGTTGAATAGGTGAATGGGTGAGTCGGTGAACGGGTGAATGGGTGAATGGGGAGACGGCAGGCGAATCAACTATCAACGATCAACGATCAACGATCAACAGTTGATTCTGAGACCCAGCACCCAGGTCCCAGCACCCAGGTCCCAGGTCCCAGCACCCAGGTCCGATACCCGACTTCCGGGAACGAGCCTCTAGCCCCGAACCCCGAACCCCGAACCCCGAGCCCCCCGATTTTAAGCACGAGAACGATTGCGATCCCGCCGGCGACAGTATTGGCACACGGCCCCATCGCGACACGCGCCCGGCCCCGTCTCTTATACACACCTCCGAGCCCACCAGACCAGAGAGGAGCACGTATGCCGCCGTCTGCGCGAAAAA
>JAGOHA010000063.1 GCA_017996395.1 Acidobacteriota bacterium
CCGCCTGGCCGCTCAGCTCCAGCGACGGCGTCTCGTAGTTGTAGTCTTTGAGCACCACGCGATTCGGGAGCATTTGCTGCATACATCGCAGCTCAGACAGAATTTCCTCACGATGGAAATGCTGCAGTCCCGACGGCGAGGAATAGTGCAGCGTTTCACCGTCGGGCATGGCGCTGTGAGCCACCTTCGTATCTGTCAGGATCACCTTCTCCCCGCCGGCGCCCTGTTCAAAATAGTAGTAGATCCCCTCCCGCTCCAGCCAGCGCGACACGAACGCCAGGTGGCTTTCCCGGTACTGGCAGACGTACTCCCAGACCGGATAGTCGCGTTGCAGCCGCAGCTCAAAGTCCAGGCTGGAGAGCCCGCCGTCCTTGAGGCAAGCGGCCAGGATCTGGGGCACCGTCTGGTTCAGGAACACCTGGTTATGGTGCGTCAGCCCCAGCCACCACAGTTTCGGAACCAGAACCGCTCGAAAAAAGACGTAATTCTCCATCTGGTGGAGCTGCTCGAATCCGGCCAGGACGCCATGAAACGGGATATCACCATCCGCCCTCAGGGTGGTGAACGTCACCGGCGCCGCCAACACCGCCGCCAGGTCGATGGACGCCTCCTCCGCCACCAGTTCCAGCTCGAACCGGTAGCACCGCGACAGTCCCTCCTCACCGCGGAACCGCACCACCGTAAACGTTTGAGCCGGCAGCACGGCCGAGACGAACGCAAACCGCTTGCTCGTGATGTCCAACATGGCTGTCTCCGTGAAGGCAATATTTCCGGCAACCGCCGATCGGCCGTTGGCGGCCCGGCGACCGACGAGTGAAAGGTTCGATTCAGTGTATGAAGAACCAGCCAGTCAGTCAATGATAATGGCCCCCCCCAGCGTTCCGTCAGTCCGTTCGCCACATATTAGCCGGCGGTCTCTCGCGCCGGCACCCATCCAGCCTCGCGGAGTATGTTAGAATATCTCCCCGATGACCAATCGCTCCCTGCACAACGCCTGTGATCGGCTGCTCCAACCCATCGCCCGGCTGTCCGAACGACCGCGGCTTGTGGCGCTGCTGCTACTGCTGTTCTTCCTCGCCCAACTGGCGGTGATCGCCATCCGCCAGCCGTGGCAGAACCCGAACACCTGGCAACTGGGCTTCGAGGTGGGCCGGATCGCGCGGAACATTGCGCTGGGTTACGGCTACGGATCTCCTTTTGTCGTTCTACCAGGAGATGTGCCCCCGGCGATCCCGGCGTCATCGACGAACAGCCGCTCCGCGACCACCCAGCCGGCGGTCGTGGTGAACCACCCGCCCATCCCCCCCACCGCCTACGTGACACCGCCCATCGTCCTGGTCTGGGCGGCGGTGTTCGCTCTGTTCGGCCCGTACAGCCCGGTCGCCATGTTCCTCTTGCTGGCGCTTCAGTGCGCCTTCATGACTCTGGCAGTGTTTTTGCTCCACCGGACACTCGCGACGACGCTCGGTCCCCGCGCGGGCGGCCTCGGACTGGTGCTCCTGATCACCTATCCGCTGTCCTGGTTTGGCACCCAGGACATGCGCGGTGAGATTCTGTTTCTTCTCTTCCTCAGCCTGTCGCTGTTTGCGAGCCTGGAGTACCTGCGCGGCCGCCGCATCGCGCATCTCGCGGTCCACGCTGCCGGATCGGCGCTGGCCGTCCTGACCATGCCCAAGACGCTGTTTTTCTTCATCGCCTATCATATCTGGATGATGGTCCGGCTGCGCCGCGATGCGCCGGCCACGGCGCCAACGGCATCCGCCGGAAGACCTTCCGTGCTGTGGCAATACCTGGCCGCGGTGGTGCTGGCCGCCCTCCTCAGCTGGGGTCCCTGGATCGTTTTCGCGTCGATCAACTTCCAGCGCCCGGTGCTGTTCGGCACCGGATTGTCCATGCAGTTCTGGCTGGGCAACAACCCGACGGTACCCGCCGATCCGCACCGGTCGCTGTACGCCAATTTCCCGTATGAGAACCAAGCCGAACGATCACTGGTCTTCAGCCTGGGCGAAATGGAATATTCGCGGCTCTGCTGGAAGCGTTTCTTCGATTTCGTCCGGGACCAACCGCTCATGTACGTTTGGTTGACCGCCCGGCGGACCTTCGCCTACTGGGTGTTTAACCCGGACTATCTGCGTCCCACCCGACTGCTGCTCATTCCATGGTACCTGGCATACCTGGCGCTGGCGGCCGCGGGCCTGTACCGGACCGGGTGGCGCAACTGGAACCCCCTCGAGCAGGCGATCGTGATCTTTTCCGCCTTCTTTCCTATCGTCCATTTCCTCAGCCAATGCAACGTCTACCGGTACCGATCGCCCCATGAGATGCTGCTCGTGGTCCTGGTGGCTTCCGTGGCCTTCCGTTTCTGCGCCGGCGCGGAGACGCCGAACCAGCAACCACCATCCGCCCCGACCGCGGAACGGCCGCCATCCGCCTCCCGTTCGGTCCGATGATGGCGGACATCATGCGCTCAAGCTTCCCGTTCCAATCGATCCAGACGCGGGTCATCCACGTCCTGCCCCGCCTGCTGGGACAACTGGATCGGGACGCCGATTCCCCCACGTTCGGCTGCTTCGACCGGGATTACTGGCACTACAAGATTCGGGATTTTGCCTCGGCCATCCTGCAGCAGGGGATGGTGGTGATCGAATGTCTTCGCCGGCCGGAGGCGCCCGACAATCCGCTGCGGGGCCATCCCCAGGCCATCCGCTGGGTGGACGGTGCCCTGCGGTTCTGGGCCGGCCAGCAGCTCGGCGACGGCTCGTTCAACGAGTACTATCCCGGCGAGCATGGTTTCCCGCCCACCGCCTTCAGCCTCCGGGCGGCGCTGCTCGTGCTGCGCTCGCGCGGGCTAACCGAACCGGAGCCCCGTGTCGCCGCAGCCATCCAGAAGGCGGCCCAGTGGCTGATCCGTCATGCCGAAACGGAAGCGCTCAACCAGGAGGCCGCCGCCCTGGCCGCGCTGGCGCTGGCCCGCGGCCTGCCGAGCATCCGCCTGGACGCAGACCGGTTGACGGCGCGGCTGGACCGGTTCCTGGCCCGGCAGTCCGCCGAAGGCTGGTTTCCGGAGTACGGCGGCGCCGATGCGGGGTACCTCTCGGTGACGCTGGACTGCCTCTGGGACCTCTTCGAAGCGACCGGCGAGCCCCGTTTTCGCGACGCTCTGGACCGCGGCGCGGCCTACATCGCCGCGCTGGTTGCGGTATCCGGCGAGACGCCGGCGGCGGTCAATTCCCGGAACACCGATTACATCCTGCCGTACGGGCTCGTGCGCGCTGCGGGGCACAATTCGCTGGCGGCCGCCGTCGTCCACGCCCTGTTCCACCGGGCGGACAAGGCGGCGCACCCTCTTGCCCGAACCGACGACCGCTACCTCTGCCATTACGTCTACGCCTCCTGCGCGCGCAGCCTGGCCCATCTGGGCGCCGTTCCCCCCGCCACGGCACCCCTCCCCTGCCAGACCGGCGGCGACTACGCGCTGCCCGAAGCGGGCGTGCTGGTTCGCCACGTGCCCGGCCGCGCGTCGGTCTACGTCGCCGCCCGCAAGGGCGGCGTCGTCTGCCGGTATGGTCCCGACGGGATTCGGGACGCCGACTACGGCTGGCGCCTGCCGCGCCCCGGCGGCCGCGTGGCGGTCACCCACTGCCAGGATCCCGGCTACCGGATTCAACTGACGGACGGCGGCGACGGCGCGGCGGCCGTGTCCGTCGAGGGTGTCATGACCATCCACCGCTGGCGTGTCTCATCCCCGCTCCACCACACCGTGCTCCGACTGGCCGCGTTCGTCCTGGGACAGCGGCTGATCCCATGGCTGAAACAGGCGCTCATCTTCAGGCGGATTGCCGCCGGCATCCGATTCCGAAGGGACGTACGGCTCGACGGGGATGTCGTCGCCATCCGCGACACGTTCACCGCTCCCCGCCCGGAGACGGCCAATCTGGTCCGCGCGGCCGACCACTCCCTGCGCCACGTGGCCAGCGCCGGCGGTTTCATCCCCGACGACCTGATCCCGCCGGCACCCGCCGCGGAGCAGCCGGAAGCGGCCGGCGATGACACCCGCGTGTTCGCCCGGCGGATGGATGCTCCACTCGGCTGACCGGTGTGCGGCCGAAAACCTGACCGCGAACCGTTGGGTGAAATCGGCCGGTGTTGGATCAAACAGGATGATTAACCCGCCGGCCGACGGAACTCCGGTGGGTCGTCCGCATTGTCCGGTCTTGGAGGTGCCCGATGCGTCAACGTCTCGTCGGCCCGGCGGTGGGTATGATCGTCGCGGCCGGGCTCGATGCCGGCTTCGACATTTTCATGATCATTTCGAACCTGTTGATTCGCCCGACATTCGGGCGATTCATCCCCGGGCTGGAGTATGTGCCCAATTCTTCCTTCACCCCGTGGGACACCCTGTCGCTCGGCCTGGTCCTCCCCGTCATCAGTCTGGTGTTTGACGCCGTTATCTGCTTCGGGGCGCTGCAGATGCAGCGGGCGCGGTCGTACGCCTGGGCCATGGGCGCCGCGATGCTCTCGCTCATCCCCTGTCTGGGTTCGCCGTGCCTGGTCCTGGGCATTCCGTTCGGCATCTGGGCGATGATCACCCTGATGCAGCCCGACATACGGCGTCTCTTCCCCGGCTTCAACGAAGCCGGGTAAACGGCTCCGGCGCCGGCCGCCCGGACCGCCGGTTCAGCCGCGCACAACCTGAAACACCCTCGGGATCCCCGCCAGGTCGGGAAACATGGCGGCGTCGCACCCCATGGCCGCCAGCAGCCCTGACAGTGCCGGCCACTGGCCGTAGCCGAATTCCATCAGCAGGCGACCACCCGGGTGGAGCAGCGCCAGGGCAGGCGGCACCCACAACCGGTAAGAGTCGAGGCCGTCCGCGCCACCGTCCAGAGCCAGCAGGGGCTCCCAGTTTCGCACCTCCGCCGGCAGGAGTGCCATATCGCTCCGGGATACATACGGCGGATTGGCCACGATCAGGTGGAACACGCCCGCCGGTCCGGTCCGCAGAAACGTCAATCCGTCGCCGCACACGAACGCGGCGCGCGCAGCCACACCGAGGCGGTCCGCGTTGCCGCGGGCGACCTCCAGGGCCGCCGGTGACCGGTCCGTCGCGACCAGCCGGGCCCGGGGCAGCTCCCGCAACAGGCTCAGGCCGACGCAGCCGCTCCCCGTGGCCAGATCCAGCACGTGCGGCGCATGGATCGCCTGCAGCGCATCGGCGCCTTTCTCCACGAGCAACTCGGTTTCCGGCCGGGGGATCAGAACCGCCGGGGTCACCCGAAACGTGTCACGCCAGAAGTCCCGTTCGCCGGTGATGTACTGGACCGGTTCCGCGGCCGCGCGCCGCTCCACCGCCACAGCCATCGCCGCAGCCGCCTCAGCCGGCACGATCGCCTCCGGATGGGCGAGGAGAGCCGCCCGCTCGCGCCCCAGCACCCAGGCCAGCAGCGTGTCGGCGTCCCGCGCGGCCTCGGGCCGGCCGGCGGCCCGCAGGCGGCGGGTCGCGTCTCGTCGAATCGCGGCGATGGTGGAATTTTGGGTTTCGGCGTTCTGCATGTCAGGCACGCGGACGGCGCCGGGGAGGCGGGCGTCTTTACGACACCGTTGCCGACTGCTTCAGCTTCTCGGCTTCGAAGTGGGCGACGAGCGCATCGAGCACCCCGTCCAGATCCCCGTCGATGATCAGATCCAGTTGGTGCAGCGTCAGGCCGATGCGGTGGTCGGTGAGCCGGTTCTGGGGGAAATTGTAGGTGCGGATCTTCTCGCTCCGATCGCCGGAGCCCACCTGGGAGCGGCGGGTGGCGGATATTTCCCGGTCCCGCTTCTCACGTTCCGCCTCATACAGCCTCGCCAGGAGCACCTTCATGGCCCGGGCCTTGTTCTTGATCTGGCTCTTCTCATCCTGGCAGCTCACCACCAGCCCGGTGGGGATGTGGGTGAGGCGGACGGCGGAGTAGGTGGTGTTGACCGACTGGCCGCCGGGGCCGGAGGAGCAGAACGTGTCCACGCGGATGTCCTTCGGGTCGATCTGGATTTCCACCTCGTCCGCCTCGGGCAGAACAGCCACCGTCACCGCCGAGGTGTGGACCCGGCCGCTGGCCTCGGTGGCCGGCACCCGTTGGACGCGGTGGACGCCGCTTTCGTACTTGAGCCGGCTGTACACCCGCTCCCCCTCGATGTTTAAAATGACTTCCTTGTAGCCGCCGATGCCGGTGGCGTTTTCGCTGACCAAGGCCATCCGCCACCGGTGGCGCTCGGCGTAGCGGCTGTACATCCGGAACAGATCGGCGGCGAACAGGGCGGCCTCCTCGCCGCCGGTGCCCGCGCGGATTTCGAGAATGACGTTCTTCTCGTCGTTGGGATCCTTGGGCAGGAGCAACACCTTGAGCTCTTCCTCGGCTTGGGCGAGCCGCTCGGCCAGTTCGGCCGCCTCCGCGACCGCCAGTTCCCGCAGCTCGCTGTCCGTTTCGGTCGCGGCCATCTGCTCCGCCTCGGTCCGGCTCCGGGTCATTTCCTTCCAAGCCCGGTACGCCTTGACGATCTCGGCGATGGCCCGCTGGGCTTTGGCGTGCTTCTGATATTCCAGATGGTTGGCCGTGACCTCCGGATCCTCCAGCAGCCGTTGCAGCTCCATGTACTGATGTTCGATTTCTTCCAGTTTCCGGAACACGTCATGCCTCCCGCGTCAGGCGACCGCGGCCGATTCCGCCGCCGCCGCCCCCTTGAGCTGTGCTTCCAGCTCCAGGCCCTCCTGCAGCGCCCGCAGCGACACCTCCAGCATGGCATCGTCGGGAGGCTGGGTGGTGATCCGCTGGAGCGCCAGACCCGGCGTCATGATCGCCTTGAGGACCGGATTGCGCGGGAAGCGGGCCGACAGCCGGATGAGCTCGTAAGAGATCCCGGCGATGAGCGGCAGCAGGAACACCCGCGACAGCACCTTGAACACCCACCAGTCAAACTTGAACACCGTGAACACCAGGATGCTGATCACCATCACAAACAGGAGGAAGCTGGTGCCGCAGCGGGGATGAAGCGTGGAATGGGTGCGGGCGTGCTCGACGGTGAGCGGCTGCTTGGCTTCCCAAAGGTGCACCACCTTGTGCTCGGCGCCGTGGTACTGGAAGACGCGGTGGATGTCCTTCATCCGGGAGATGAGCAGAATGTAGCCCAGGAAGAAAATGACCCGGATGACGCCGTCCACGAGGTTGAAGAACAGCCAGTGCGCGTGCACCGCCGCGTCGGTGGACTCCGCCGGGTAGACCCACGCGGTGACCAGGGCACTCAGCCAGTAGGGCACCAGCACAAACAGGGCGATGCCGGCCGCCAGCGAAAACACCAGCGTCCCGACGAGCATCCAGTGGCTGCCGCCGCCGGAGCCGTCCTTCCCCTTTCCCCGTTCCCCGCCGTCCTCGACCGGCTCGGCCATGGCCACCTCGGCCGAGAAGTTGAGCGCCTTGATCCCGATGACCAGCGACTGCAGCAAGATGGCCGTACCGCGGATCAGGGGCCATTTCAGGAACCGCGCCCGGTCGGTCCATTTGGGCGCCGGCTCGCGCTTGACCACGATCTCCCCGTCGGGGCGGCGGACCGCGACGGCGATGGTGTTGGGCGTCCGCATCATGACCCCCTCCAGCACCGCCTGGCCGCCCACCAGGATATCCGTCTCCAGCTTGCGTCGGCATTCAGACATGGTCCAGCTCTCCGCGGCAAACAAAAAGGGTTGCCCTCGACCACGGCCCGGGCAACCCTCTGGGTATCTGAAGAATTCGGCTACTGTTCGCTGCTTTCCGTGCTTCCCTTTTTGGTGTAGCGGCGGGTGAAGCGTTCCACGCGGCCGGCGGTGTCCACCAGCTTCTGGCGGCCGGTGAAAAACGGGTGGCACTTCGAGCAGATCTCCAGCCGGATTTCCGGTTTGGTGGACCGGGTCTCGAAGGTGTTGCCGCAGGCGCAGGTCACCACGGCCTTCTCGTACTTGGGATGGATGTTCTCTTTCATGTTCGCTCCGTCTGACCGACTGATTACACGGCCGCGCCCAAAGCGCGCAAGCGAAGGTTTATACAACAGCCTCATGCCGAAAGCAAGCACTTTTTGCCGGTCGGATCAGGCGTTGTCGGCCCGGACCGCGTCGAGCAGCTCGGCCGATAAATCCGGAATCGCCGAGCGGATGCGGGTCCACGCCGGAATCATCGGCGTGCCCACCGGATCCTCCCGGAACTGCTCGACGGCCAGCCGGAAACCTTTCTGGAAGGCCTCCACCGCCGAGATCTCGGCATGCCGGTCATACTCCAGCCGGTTGATGGCGGCCAGGGCGCTGTACTTGTCCACCGCTTCGCGGGCTTCCCGCAGATAGCTGGTCTGGAGGGAACGGAAGTGGGCATCCGACAAGACGACACCGTCCTGGGTCAGGATCCGGAACAGGGACAGGGAGATGTCCATGACCATCCGGACCAGGCCCGTGCTGGGTTTGCGGATATCGATGGTCTGGTGTTTGTGGCAGTAGCTGTCCATCAGCTCCACCTGGCAGATGCGCTTGAGCGAGGTGTTCTGGTAGACCTCCCCGAGGGTGGAGATCTCCAGGCCCCAGTCCGGGGCGATCCGGACGGATTCGGCCAGATGGGAGTGGATCGCGAACTCGCCCGCCAGGGGATAGCGGAAGCTGTCGAGGTATTCCAGATAGAGCAGGCGACCCACCGTGCGCTTCAGCGACCGGATGATCGGCGTGAAGAACAACCGGGTGGCGCGGCCGTAGAGGCGCCCGTTCACCCGGGCATAGTACCCCTTGCAGAATTCGAAATCCGCGCGCCGGCTCATCAGCGGATAGACGAGGCGCGCGAGCAGGCTCCGCTCGTAGTTGGTGATGTCGCAGTCGTGCAAGGCGATTCCGTCCACATCCCCCTGGGCCAGGATATACCCCATGGTCATCCACACGGACTGCCCCTTGCCGGGCATGTCCACCGGAAAATCCTCGCCGCGCAACCGCTGATAGATCGCCTGCAGCCGGGGGCCGTCGTGCCAGACCACCTGCACCGCCGGCAGCCGCCGCCGCAGGTAATCGCGTATCTCGACGAACTGCGCCCGTTCGGCCCGGTCCAGCGACACGACGACCTGGTGCAGGTAGTCGACGCCCTGCAGCTGCTTCAGGATTTTCTTCATCGCCGGCCCTTCGAACTCGGTGACCAGCGCCGGCAGCAGGAGCGCGATCTTGCTGATCGCGGCATAGCTCCGGAGCTCCGCTTCCATTTCCTCAACCGGATGGTCTCCCAGGATGGGCAGGGTGGTGATAACACCGTTCTGAAAGAAATCGCTCATGGCATGCTCCTATCTGTCGCGCTCCGCCCGGCCGCGGCGCCTTGCAGGGAAAACGGCATCCCCGCGGCATCAGCGGCCGTCTCCAAACAATTGGTGGATCGCCAGGTTCCAACCCGCCGGTCCGACCCCGGCCGCCAGCAGAACCCGAGGCAGTCCGGCGGACCTGAGGTGTGTGCCATCGGGGCGCCGGACGAGCACCGGCGCATCCACGACCGACAGGAAATCCAGGTCGTTGGGGCTGTCTCCGATGCCCACCGTCCCGATCCGCCGGCCGGGCCATCGCCGCTGGTAGGCCGCAAACAACCACCGCACGGCCACCCCCTTGTCCTGATTCGCGGCCACGACATGACAGAATCGGCCGCCTTCCAGAATCTTGAATCCGTCCCGGCGGGCGAGCGCGTCCAACTCGGCGAGCCGGTCCGGCTCCACCTCGCACGGCTCGGTGAAGAGCCGTTCCGCCGCCTTGCCCGCCGCGGCGGCCGGCAGAGCCGTTCGGGCCGAGATCTCGTCGATGGTCATGTCGCCGAATCCTCGCACACCCAACCGGGCTCCCTGGCTGGTCAAGAAGCGGCGCGCTTCCGCGTACGTCCGGCCGAACAGCCGGCAGCGGTACCCGGCCACCTCCGGCAGATCGGCCGCTTCGGGCCAACTGCTGTCCGGCGGCACGAACACGGCGGCCCCGTTCTCCACGATGAACGGGTCGTCCAACTGCATGCCCCGCCGCAGGGGTTCCACCTCGGCCAGGGTCTTGCTGGTCACCAGCACCACGGGGATGCCTCGGCCGGCCAGGAGTTCGAGCCCGCTCCTTGCGGCGGACCAGGAGTAGGTCTGCTCGTCCAGCAGCGTTCCGTCCAGATCGGTGAACACCACCCACTGCGTTGCGGCGTCATGCATGCGGCCACCCCATCGGTCCCGCGCCGGCCCGCCGGCGCTCGAACCGCGACCCGGCGCACGGGACGCGCCTACAGATGATGAAAATCATCCGGCTCGTCATCTCCGCCCTTGATCAACCGCTCCAGGTACTCCCGGGCGATGGCCCGCCCACCCAGGCCGAAGGCCAGCGCCAGCGCCAGCACCACACCCCCGAACACGATCGCGAACGCGATGAGCACCGTCTCGCGCCCGATGCCCAGTTGTTCCAGCGCCATCGCCGTCGCGAAAAAGTACACGCCGTATTGAACGCACCGGCTGGCCGTCCGGGCCAGCCGCACCCCGGCGTTGACACCCGCGATCAGCACGGTCCGCTGCAGGAAGTTGCCGAGAATGAAGCCGATCATCAGGATCACGGCGGCCACGAACAGGTTCGGCAGGTACAGCAGCATCTGGCTGAGCAGATTCTCGACCGCCGGCACTTTCAGGGCGGTCAGGGCGATCACGGTGAATACGAGCACCACCAGCCAGCCCGCCAACTGGCCGATGAGCCGGGACGGGCTGTCCTTGAGCCCGCTCCGCTCCAGCGCCTGCATCATGCCCGACTTCTTGAAAAAGCGGTCCGCTTTCACCACCCGGAGCAGACCGGTGATCACCCGCCTGGTCAGCCAGCCACAGACAATGCCCGCGACGATCAGAATCAGCGATACCAGGAGGTTGGGCAGGAACGAGGCGATCATGCCCACAAAGCGCTCAAACGGCTCCACGATGATCCGCTCCCAGATTTCTTTCATGGCTGCACCCTCCTCGGTGGAATCAGCGCGGTATTTCCCAGCGGGAGACCAGGTAGGGCTTGTTCCGCTCGAACGCCTGGCAGAGCGCTTCCAGACGCTGCTCGACCGCGACGGCGTCGCTGTCCCGGCACTCGATCACGAAAGAAGCCACTTTGCCCAGGTAGAGCGGGGTCAGCGACTTGATCAGGTGTTCCCGGTTCATGGTCCGCCGGTGACAGGCTATGGCAAAGTCATAGATGAGCCGCACCCAGGTCTCGTCGGGCAGGGCAAACCGCTCGTCGTTCAGATCGGCGGCCGCAACGAGATCGGCCATGCTCTCCGGCGAGACGATCTGGCAGTAGACGTCCCGGAGCTCCCGGACACCCATGCGCATCTTATCCAGCATGCCGGCCAGATTGACCGACACAGGCTCCAGGCCCACCGCGTAGACGAACCCGAACGTGGGCACCGGCATGGACCCGACAACCGACTCCCAGGACGACCGGTATGTTTCCATCAGGCTGAAGAGCGCCCCCACCACCTGGTGCAGCATGGCGCTGAGGTCCGAACCCGGGTCTTTCGGATCATGGATCTTGGCGCCCAGGAACGCCTGGCAGACTCGGAATCCGTTGGCCACGGCCGTGCCGGTCATCCAGATGTCGATCCCGTACCGGGCCACGTCGCTTTCCCAAACGTCCTGGTTGGCATAGAATTCGGACAGGCGACCCGAGAAGCCGAAATCGCCCCCGATGGGCTGGCGAATCTGCTTGCCGAACAGGGCACGGGTCATTGGATAGACGATGGTGTTGGTGATGGTGCCGTCGAACTTGTGTCGGTGGTAGTATGGCGCCACGTAGTCAAAGCCGCTTTGGAGCACCGGCCGCAACAGCAACTCGAACCACTCGGGCGTGATGCTGCGCAGGTCCGAGTCCACGACGGCGCAGGCCTTCACCTTCAGCGCCCGGGCGATCTCGAAAATGGTTCGGAACGCGCTCCCCTTGCCCGGCAGTCCGACGTACGGCGTCAGGATTTTATGCAGGGGCTGCACCTGGTTCTGGACGAGCACCGCGCCGAAATCCACCGACGCCTGGCGGACCACATCCAGGGTCTCATCGGTGGAACCGCCGTCCGAGTTTACCAGCACGGCCCGGCAGGACGAAAAGTACTTACCGAGACCGGCCTGCGCCGCCCGGACCACGTGACCGATGGTGCGGGCGTTGTTGAAGCTGGGAATGCCCACCAGGACATCGGCCTCGCCGATCTCTCCGATCTGGCGACAGACATCCTCTCTGAGCACGGCGGCCAGTCGTTGCATCGCTCGATCCTGTGCGTTGTCGTTGGAGGCAGCGGTGAAAAATCGCTCGCGCGGTCGCAGTTCCAGTTTCGTTTACAGGGACACTATAACACAGTTCGCGGGCGCCGCCCAGTTTTATCATCGCGGCTGGAGCGGCGGCTGCGGTCAGAGACCGCTTCGGATGGCCGAGCGGATTTTGAGCAGCGGGTGAAACCGCTCGAGAAAGATCCGCTGCGAGACGATGCCCAGGAGGCGGTTGTCCTCGTCCACCACGGGCAGCACGCCGTCGATGATCCGCAGCTTGCGCACCGTCTCGTAGAGATTCTCCTCAGGCCGGACCGTCACCGCAAACGGCAGCAGCAGGCGTTCCAGCGGAACTCCCTCCAGCAGATGCAGCGCGTCCCGGGTGACGTAACCCAGCAGCCGCCCGTCGGCATCGACGCAGGGAATCTGCGCATAGCGGAACCGCTTGAGCCGGTCCTGGAGTTCGGCCGGCGCCTTGCCGGGCCGGATTGTCGGCACATGGGTCCGCATCAGCTCGCGGGCCTGCACGTCGGCCAGCGCGCCAAGATCCCGGAACTGCCGGAAGTCCAGCCGGCTCTTCGCGAAAGGAACCAGGTAGAGGGACTCTCCGCCCAGCCCGTAGGCCACCGCGGTGCTCACCACCGTCGCCGTCATCACGGGCAGGATCACCAGGTAGTCCCGCGTGAGCTCGAAGATCAGCATCAGCGCGGTCAGCGGCGCATGGATGGTGCCGGCCATCACGGCGGCCATGCCCACCGTGGCGAAGGCGCTCACCGGCGCGGCTCCGGGCGCGATCAGATGCAGGAGCCCTCCCACCGTCGCGCCCAGCGCGGCGCCGATGAGCAGCGACGGCGCGAAGATGCCTCCCGAATTGCCCGACTGGAGGGTGCAGGCGGTGGCGACGATCTTCCCCACCACCAGCGCGGCCACGAGCAGGAGGGGCATGTCTCCCCGCAGTACCTGGGTGATGTAGTTGTGGCCGTATCCGCTCACCGCGGGCAGGGCACAGATGATCCCGCCCACGGCGAGCGAGCCCAGGACGGGCCGGAGCCGGGGCCAGGGGAACCGATTGAACCACCGGCCCGCCACCGCCATGCACCGGCTGAATCCAACCGCGGTCAGGCCGCCGGCGACGCCAAGGAGACCGTAGACGAGCAGCTCCAGGTAATTGTGGATGGCGAACGGCGGCACCACGAACGTGGGCCGGACACCGGTCCAGTAGTAATTGACGGCGGCGGCCGATACCGCGGACAGGATCACGGGCGTCACCGCCGACATGGTCAGGTCGTTGAGCAGGATGAGCTCCAGGGCGAACAGCACGCCCGCCAGCGGCGCCTTGAAGATGGCGGCGATCCCGGCGGCGGTGCCGGCGGCCAGGAGCACCTTGACGTGGCGGCGGTCCAGCCGCAGCAGCCGGCCCTGCTGTTCGCCCAGGGTGGCGCCGACATATGCCATCGGCCCCTCCGGTCCGGCGGAGCCGCCGGATCCCAGGGTGATGAGCGAGGTGACGAAGCAGACCACCCCGTCTTTCACGCGCAGCGCCGTGTTCCGGATGGACGACTCGATGATGGCCGGCACATACTCCTTCACCCGGGCCCGGCCTGCCACCAGGAACAAAACCATGAGGGCCGAACCGGCCACCGGCATGAAGGCGAACAGGTAGGCGGGCAGGACGGCGAATCCCCGCGCGAACAGCTCGGCGCAGCCGCCCACCGCCCAATGGTACAGCGTGGCGACGTGGCCGACCACAATGCCCAATATCACCGCATAGAAAAGGATCCGGACATTTCGCGTCGCCGGCACTAGTTGTCGGATGCTCTGTGAATCGCGCATGAATGGTCTCTGATGGTACCAATATCACAACCGTCCGGATCTGCCAAACAGTTCGGTGGCTGCCTGTCCCTGTTCCAGCTGTTCCCGGGCGGCGCGGTGAGTTATCCGCGCCCCGCTCGGGCCGTTGCATGTCATCATCCGGCGTTTCCCAGTCTATCCGGTCCACAATCCCGAACAGGTTTCAAGGGTCCCATCCACATCAACAGGGAACGGCATGGTCCCGTCACTGCAGGAGCGTGGCATGAGGCTGAAACGTCCGGCGAAATCAGACGAAGCGCGGCAGAAAGCGGAGCGCCGCTACTCCGTCGCGGAGGTCGCCCGATCGCCGGTCAAGGCAGCCGGCGGCTCGGGGTCTTTGGAAGCGGGGGGCGGCCGGAGCAGGGAAACGACCACGGAGACCGCCAGTGTAGCGGCCACCACGCCGAGGGCGACGGGAACCGGGATCTTATAGATGTCAGCCAGCATCATCTTCACCCCGACGAACGCCAGGATGAACGCCAGCCCGTAATGCAGGTAGTGGAAGACCTCCATGACGCCGGCCAGAGCGAAGTAGAGGGCGCGCAGGCCCAGGATGGCGAACACGTTGGAGGTGTACACCACGAACGGATCGGTGGTGATGGCCAGGATGGCGGGGATCGAATCCACGGCGAAGACGATGTCGCTCGTCTCGATCATGATCAGCACCACCAGGAGCGGCGTCCCCACCCAGGCGCCGCGGCGCCGGAACAGGAAGCGTCCCCCCAGGTAGCGCTTGGTGATGGGGAACAGGCGCCGGAAGCGGCGCAGCAGCCGGAGGACGGGATTCTGCTCCGGGTGAATCTCGTGGCCTTTCTGGAAGAAGAGTTTCACCCCGCTGTAGACCAGGAACACGCCGAACACATAGATCACCCAGTGGAACTGGCGGATGAGGGTGACGCCGGCGGCGATGAACACCGCGCGGAACACCAGCGCCGACAGGATGCCCCAGAACAGCACCTTGTGCTGGTACCGCGGCACCACGCCGAAATAGGAGAAGATCACCAGGAAGACGAACAGGTTGTCGACGCTGAGCGACTTCTCGATGATGTAACCCGTCAGGAACTCCAGCGCCGGCTCCTTGCCCATCTCGAACCACACCCCCAGGGCGAACAGCAGCGCCAGGGCGATCCAGACCGCGCTCCAGACGAGCGCCTCGCGGATGGACACCTTGTGGGCCCGCCGGTGGAACACGCCCAGGTCCAGCACCAGCATGCCGGCCACGGCCACACCGAACACCAGCCACATGATTGCTTCGTGAGACATCCATGACCTCGGGAGTGGAGCGGAACGGTCGGACTCAGGCCACGGGGCCGGCCATCACCTCGAAGTGGGAGAACTGCATGCTGAAGGTGGCCCGCCCCTGGCTCAGGGTGCGGACCGCGCGGGAGTACCCGAACATGCCGGACAGCGGCACCTGGGCGTCGACGACGGCAAGGTTCTTGCGCGAGGCGATTTTTTGCACCTTCCCCCGCCGGGCGCTCAGGTCGCCCACCACGCCGCCCAGAAACTCCTCCGGCACCAGCACCTCGGCATTCATGATGGGCTCCATGAGCACCGGGCCGGCCGCCTGGACCCCCAGGGCGAACGCTTTCATGGTGCAGGCCTTGAAGGCGATGTCCGACGTCTGGCCCTCGCGCTGCTCCAGCGCCAGCAGCGTGGTGGCCACATCCGCCACGGGGTAGCCCATCAGCACCCCGCCGAACGCGGCTTCCCGGACGCCCGTCTCAATCGCCTCGTACACAAAACCGGGGATGCTGTCGCGAGGGACCTGGCTGGAGAACTGGTTGCCGCGGCCCCGCGCCAGCGGTTCCACCCGCAGGGTGACGGCGGCGTAGTGGTCGCGGCCGGCGACCTCGTGTTCGAAGACCGCGGCGCCTTCGGCCGCTGCCGAGACGGTCTCGCGGTACACCACCTGGGGCTTGCCGACGTTCACCTCCAGGCCGTATTCGGTGCGGAGGCGGTCCGTCACGATCTCGAGGTGCAGCTCGCCCATGCCGGAGATGATGGTCTGGCCCGTATCCGGATCATCGTGGGCATGGAAGGTGGGATCCTCGTCGGCGAATTTCCGGAGCATCACCTGGAGCTTCTCGAGGTCGGCGTTGCGCCGGGGCTCCACCGCCATGGAAATCACGGGTTCGTACGCGTCGATGCGCTCCAGCAGGATGGGGTGCGCCTCATCGCAGAGGGTGTCGCCGGTGCCGGCGAGTTTGAACCCCATCACGGCCACGATGTGGCCCGCCTCGGCCTCGTCGAGCCGCGCCCGCTTGTTGGAGTGCAGCTGGAAGATCCGCGCCACGCGCTCCGCCTGCTGCTGGGTGGCGTTGTAGGCGGCCTGTCCCACCTGCAGCCGGCCGGAGTAGACGCGCAGGAAGCACATGCGCCGACCCTCTTCCATCATCACTTTGAACACATACGCGCAAAGGGGTTCCGCCGGGTCGGGATGCCGCTCGGCCGGCTCGCCGGTCTCCGGCACATGGCCCCGGATGGGCGGCATGTCCAGCGGCGACGGGAGGTAGGCGCACACGCCGTCGAGCAGCGGCTGAATCCCCTTGTTGCGCAGCGCGGCGCCGCAGAACACCGGCACCAGCTGCAGGTTCAGGGTGGCGCGCCGGATGGCCGCCCGCAACTCGCCGGCGCCCACCGCGGCGCCCTCGAGGAAGCGCTCGGCGATGGCGTCGTCGTGGTCCGCCAGGATTTCCACCAGACGCTCGCGGTGGTGCCGGACCTCTGCCGCCATAGCGTCGGGCACCGGCTCCGGGAACACCTCGGCTCCGAGATCTTCGTCTTTCCAGATCAGGGCGTGGCCCTCGACCAGGTCCACCACGCCATCGAGCCGGTCGCCGTGGAAGATGGGCAGCTGGAGCGGCAGCGGCACGGCGGCCAGCTTGTGGCGCATTTGGTCCACCACGGCGAAGAAATCGGCGCCGGCGCGGTCCAGCTTGTTAATGAAGGCCAGCCGCGGCACGTGGTACTTGTCCGCCTGGTGCCAGACCGTCTCGGACTGCGGCTCCACGCCACCCACCGCGCAGAAGACCACCACCGCGCCGTCCAGCACCCGCAGGCTGCGCTCCACCTCGATGGTGAAATCCACGTGGCCCGGGGTGTCGATGAGCTGGATCTGGTGGTCGCCCCACGGGAAACTGGTGACCGCCGACGTGATGGTGATGCCGCGCTGCTGCTCCTGGACCATCCAGTCCATGGTGGCGGTCCCGTCGTGGACTTCGCCGATGCGGTGGATTTTGCCGCTGTAGTAGAGAATCCGCTCCGTCACCGTCGTCTTGCCGGCGTCGATGTGGGCGATGATGCCGATGTTGCGTGTTTTCAGTAACTGACTGCGCGCGGCCATGGTGTCACCTGCACAAAGGGACACTCTACATGAAAACCCGGGGCTTGTCATCCGACTTTTCGGCGGCTGGGCGGGCGTCTTGCCGTCAGCGCCGCCACGCGGCCGGCCGACAAAAAGCGGCCTGGTTTGACGAAAGATGGTACAATACGCCTTCAATTTCCCAGTTGGACGGCGCATGAAGCTCTCGGTGGTCATCCCTTTCTACAATGAGCGGCACACCCTGGCCGAGATCCTGCGCCGGGTTCACGCGGTGACTCTGCCCGGGATCGAAAAGGAGATCATTCTGGTGGATGACTGCTCGCAGGACGGCTCGGGCGATCTCGCCGCCGAGCTGGCCCGGGAGCTGTCGGGCGTCGTGGTCCTCCGTCACGAGCGGAACCGCGGCAAGGGCGCGGCCCTGCGCACCGGCTTCGGCCGTGCCACCGGCGACTGGGTGCTGGTCCAGGACGCCGACCTGGAGTACGATCCAGAGGAATATGCCATCCTGCTCAAGCCCATCCTCGACGGCAAGGCCGACGTCGTCTACGGCTCGCGCTTCATGGGCGGATCCGCCCACCGGGTGGTCTATTTCTGGCACATGCTGGGGAACCGGTTCATCACCCTCTGGTCCAACATGCTGACCAACCTCAACCTGACCGACGTGGAGACCTGCTACAAGGTGTTCCGCCGGGAGCTGCTCCACCGCTTCGAGCTGCGGGAGGACCGCTTCGGCTTCGAGATCGAGATCACCGCCAAGCTGGCCCGCCTGCGCTGCCGCATCTACGAGGTGGGCATCTCCTACTACGGCCGGACCTACGAGGAAGGGAAGAAGATCGGCTGGAAGGACGGAGTCCGGGCCCTCTGGTGCATCCTGAAGTACAACCTGTTCACCGGCGCCCCGCGGCCCGCGGCGGGAGACGGCGCATGAGCGCGCCCGTCCGCATCACGGACGCCGCCGGGCGGGAGTGGCGGTTCGACCGCCCGCCCCGCCGGGTGGTCTCACTGGTGCCCAGCCTGAGCCACACTCTGGCCGGCCTGGGGCTCGCCGACCGGCTGGCGGGCCGCACGGTGTTCTGCACGCAACCGCCGGAGCTGGTCGAATCGGTCCCGGCCGTCGGCGGCCCGAAGGACCCGGATGTGGAGCAGGTGCTGGCCCTCCAACCGGACCTGGTGTTCATGGACATGGAGGAGAATCGGGCCGAGCACGCCGGCGCCCTCCTCGACCGGGGGGTGCCGGTGTGGGCGGTCCTGCCCACCAGTCTCGACGACGTGGC
>JAGOHA010000064.1 GCA_017996395.1 Acidobacteriota bacterium
GTCGGGTTCTATCCCGGCCTGCGGGCGCTGCTGGTGAGCCGGAAGCTGGCCGCGGCGGCGGGGCTCCGGGACGCATTTCTGATGGGCCTGGTGCTGACGGTGGTGGGCCTGTCGGTGGCGGTCTATCTGGAAGCGCTGGGCGGCCTCCTGATCTTCGCGGTGCTCATCGCGCCGGCGGCCACCGCGCGGCTGTTTGCCCGCAGCCTGCCGGCGCTGTTCGTCGCCAGCGCCGCGCTGGGCGCGGGCGGCTGCCTCGCGGGTGTGCTGCTGTCGGCCTGGTGGAACGTGGGCACGGGCGCCATGGTGATCGTCGTGCTCTGTGCCGCGTTTTTTGTCGTCCTGATTTTCCGGCGCCGGGAGGCGACCCGCTATGACTGAAGCGCATGCCGACAAACGGGCCTTCTTCGACCGTCATGCCGACGGCTGGGACGCCGACTACCAGGATCCCCGCGAGTTGCCCCGCCTGCGGACGGTGCTGGCGGAAGCCGGCCTGCGCCCCGGGCAGCGGATCCTGGAGCCCGGCTGCGGCACCGGGCGGATCACGCCGGTGATCCTGGACCTCGTGGGACCGGGCGGCCGCGTGGTGGGCATGGACTTCTCGCTGCCCATGCTTCGCCAGGCCCGCCGCCGGGCGGCGGCGGCCGGCGCCGGCTGGGTGCTCGCCGACGCCCACCGGCCGTGCTTCGGTCCGGGCGCCTTCGACGCGGTGCTGCTCTACAATTTTTTTCCCCACCTGAGCCGCAAGGCCGAAGCCCTGGCCGTCCTGGCCCGGCTGCTGCGGCCGGCGGGCCGGCTGGTCATCTGTCATCTCACCGGCCGGGAGAAGCTCAACGCCTTCCACGCCGGCGTTGGGTCGGCGGTAGCCCACGACATGATCCCGCCGCGGGACGTCGTGAGCCGCATGCTGGCGGACGCCCGCCTCGGCCCGGTCATCTGGCGCGAGGCGGACGATCTGTACCTGGTGGTGGGGGCGGCAATCGACTGACGGCCGCCGCGGGGCCCCGCAGCGGCCGCCGGCCGGTCATTTCGAGATGCGGCTGATGGCGGTGTGCAGGCCGCCGAACTCGTTGATCAGGGTGACGAAGCGGTTGGGCACCGGCGCGATGAGCACCGTGCCCGTGCCGCGGAACACGTTCACGAACCCCTCGCCCGAAGCCCAGGAGCTGAACAGCTTTTTCGTGGCCTTCTCGACACGAAAGTCCAGGTTGCCGGTGCGGGCCACGGCGAAGCTGCCGTCCACGGTGAGCACCTCGTTGTTGAGCTGCAGCGTCTCCACCGGCCCCGGCGCGTTGTACATCACCTTGCCGTGGCCGGCTACGCTGGTCTGGAAGAAGCCCTCGCCGCCGAACAGGCCGGAAATCGCCTTGTTGGTGTACATGTCCACCGTGATGGAGCGGTCGCAGGCCAGGAAGGCGCCGCGGTCCAGGATCCAGGTTTCGCCGCGCAGCTCCAGGACGTTCACCTCGCCGAAGGTGGGCTCGAGGAAAATGGTTCCGCTGCCCCGGTACACCGGCTTGACGGAGCGCTCGCCGGTGAGCTTCGACTTGATGAAGCCGCCGGCCGAGGGCGTCTGGACCTCGATCTCGATGTTGCCGACCATGTAGTGGAGCGCGCCCGCCTCCAGCACCACTTCCGCCTGCTGGATGGTGATCTTGGGCATCTTGTAGTACTCGGTCTTCAGCACCTCAAACTGGGTCGCCCCCTGGAAGGCGGCGGCCGGCGCGGCCTGCACCGGCGCGGCCGGCGCGGGCGCGGCCGGGAACAGCTGGGGCAGCACCGTGCGCAACGGCTGCCAGTTGGGCATCCCGTCGCCCCAGCAGAAGGTCTCGCCGTTGACCCGGCCGGCCTGGACCATGGCCCCGATGTCCTGCGCCGACAGCGGTCCCACCTGCTGGTTGTTTTCCAGAATGAACAGCGTCTGGCTCATACTCTTCCTCCTCGGCACGTTAAAAAAAACACCGGACGCGGAGGTCCGGTGTGTGGTTTGCCGGCATTCCGCGCGCGGGCGTCAGCGTTTGCGCAGACGCTCGATGGCGGACTTCAAGCTGATGCGCATGCGGTCCAGCGAGTCGGCCAGACGGCCGATCTCGTCGCCGCCGGTCTTGACCTGGATCGGAACGTCCAGGTCGCCCAGCGAAATCTTGTTGGCGGCCTCGGTGATCATCTCGATGGGCTTGGTCATGCGGGTGGCGACGATGTACGTGAGCAGCACCGAGAACAGGATGGCCGCGCCGATGACGATGATGATGAAGTTCCGGATGTAGTTCTGGAACTGGCGGAACCAGGTTTCCCGGACGCTCACCGAGTAGATGCCGATGATCTGGTTCGAGATGTCCTTGATGGGGACGTAGGCGCTGACGTAGCTGATCTCACCGATGGTTTCGGTCCCGATGAACTCCTTGCCCTGGTTGAGAACGTAGTTGAAGATCTCCTGGGTGATCGTCTCGCCCACGCCGCGTCCGGTCGCGCCGCTGCGCGATGAGGCGACCGCCGTCTCCCCGAGGTACAGGGTGGCCGATCCCGCCTCGATGTTTTCCTTGTAGACCATCTGCTTGAGCTGGTCGACAAGCTGGTTGTCGTTGTTGAGGACGTCGCCGGCCACCAGCGCCCCGCGGACCTCCTCACCCATGATGAGCGGCACCACCACTTCCATCCCCAGCGCAGCTTCGATCTGCTTCTTCTGGGTGCCGACCGCCAGGGCATCCTCCAGCTTTTCCTGCGACATGTAGTCGATGGGCAGCTTGACCGAGCCGTACACCACCTTGCGGTTGCTCAGCGCCTCGCGCAGCATCGGGTCCATGGCGGCGAGGTCATCGTTGCGCTGGCTCGGGTTGTTGACGCGGTACAGCACGCGCCCCCGGCCGTCGGTCAGGGTCAGGTAATCGATGCGGAGCTGCTGTTTGACGATCTCCAGCACGTTGATCGCCTTGCGGCGTTCGAGGTCGGACTGGCCGGCCGCGGCCAGCGGGGCCGCCGCCGGGTTGATCGCGGTGATGAAATCGTACTGCAGCGCGTTGATGGCCAGCAGTTTGGTGTTTTCCTTGATCTCGTTCATCCGCTGCGCGTACTGGGTGGTGGCGATGTCCGAGTTGGCGCGGATCTTGCCCAGGGATTCGTCCAGTGTCTTCTGGGTGACGATCACCACGATGACCGCGGCGGAGATGATCAGCGGGATCACGATGGCAAAGAGGGATAAACCCAGCAGTTTAGTCCGGATTGTGAGTTTCAAAGTTCACCTCGCCAGGGGAATCGGTCAGACATTCTTGATCATTTCCAGCATGTTGCGCTGGAAGTCGATCATCTTCTTCGGGTCGTTGATTTCACCGCTGAGCAGCTCGATGAGCTCGGGCAGCTTGTCTTTGGGGAACGCTTCGCGCGATTCGCCGAGGTTGCCGATGTGATCGTCCATCACGATGGGAGCCAGGGGGCCGATGACCTTGGCCATCTCCCGCTCGATGAGCTGAAAGATGCCGGGGTCGATCCCCACCTTGCGCTCCTCCCGGGTCACCGCCTCGCCCATCATCTCGATCAGTCCGGCGTTGAAGAGCTTGCAGAACGCCTTGCTCACGTCGAGGATGGGGAGCTCCACCTTGCCGGCGATCTCGCTCACGCTGTCAATACCGTTGATGTGGCGGAGGATGTTCCACTCGGTGGCGTTGAGCGAGATCTCGCTGGGGGTCCCGTAACTCATCTTGAAGACCAGGTTGGTGTGGGGGATCACCTTGCGGATTTCCTGCCAGTCGGCGTCGATCTGTTCGCCGCGGCGGATGATGTCCTGGGCGCCGGTCAGGATGGTCTTGTTCTTAACGGAGATGTTGGGCAGGAAGGTGAAGATGCCGTCGGTCCATGACAGCAGCGCGTACACCGCATTCTCGCCCATGACCGTGTTGTACTTGGCATGGATGACTTCGCCGGAGAGGAAATACACGTCGCCGGTATCCTCGCCGCGCTGCAGTGACAGCTTGCCGGTCCGCTGGCTGTTGCAGAGGATCTTCATGATCTCCACCAATTTCAGCTGGCTCAGGTTCCCTTTTAGGGTTTCGCTCATAGTTCACAACCCTTCCGGAAGAATTAACCGACGATCTGGCGGATCCGCTCCGCCTGGGCAAACTCCTTCTCGTTCAGCTTCTCGCGCGAGAGCACCGAGGTCTTGCGTATCCGCACCGGCTGGGCCAGCTTCTTGTAGCGCTTGTCGGAGACCACCTTCGACAGCGCGACATTCATGGTCATCCGCAGATGGGCCTTGTTGAGGTTCTTGTCGCCCAGCAGGACCACAATGGTCTCCTGCACGCCCAGCTTGGTGGGGACCAGCAGACGCACGTTGTTGTACACGATCAGCTTGCCTTCGACAAAACTCACTTCGGCTTCGGTGATCTCGTCGCCGGGCAGCTCGAGGACACCCAGACACTGAACCATCTCCAGGGCCCCGGTGGCGGTGAGGTTGGCGCGGCCCAGCCGTTCGGTCTGGGGAAAGAGGAGCTCGCCGCGGTTGTTCACCAGGTAGGCGGAGCGAACGCCCATGACGGTGCTGACTTCATCCACGAATTTGCCGAGTAGATCTTCCATGGCTGTCCATTATTTGAGAATTTCGTAATACTTGTCCAAATCCAGGCTGGACGCGGCGTAGGCGTGATCCGCCGCCAGCAGGGCCCGGGTCCGTTCGCGGAACGGCTCGAGGGGGAAGGCGACCCGGGCTGCGATCATTTTCTCCAGAACGTGCCGGATGAGCCGGAACGTGGCTTCCGCGATGACTCTGGGTTTTTCCTCCGCGTGCAGCTCCAGCCGGCCGTCCTGGTAAGTGTACTCCGCCGCGAACGGATCCAGGAAGGGGAACTTGTCCGCCAGCTCCAGGCAGGACTCCCGGAAGAGGTGGTTGAAATCGAGTCCGCGTTTGTTGTCCGCCGGGAAATCCTTCCGGAATTCGTTCAGCAGCGTCTCCATGACCACGCGGACCTCGTCCTGGGTGATCTCCACCTCCGCCGGCGTGGGCTCGACTTCCTGCCCGGTGGCGCGGTAGACGTTGAACACCGCGCCCAGGTCGCGGGATCCCTCGATGATCTCATTGATGGCGGTCGCGCCGGCGATCAGGTCCTTGCCCAGCAGGGAAATCAGCGCGTCCACCGGCTGGCCGTCCTGGACGAACAGGAGGCCGTAGCCGATGTTCTTCTGGAAGATCACTTCCACGAAGTGGTCGTTGGGATCGCTTTCCAGGCGGCTCAGCAGCTTCTTGGGGTCGGTGAACTCGCTGGAGATGTTCTCGTGGATCTTCTCGCTGCCCAGGTAGCGCGAGATGAAAAAAACGGCTTCCGGGGGGAGCTGGTAGGTCGAGATGAGGAGGTTTTCCTTGCGGCCGATCTGGAGGATGGCGCCCAGGTGCTGGCGACCCAACAGGTTGGCATCCCCGCGGATCCGGACGTTGGCCACGGCGCCGCCTTCGAGCAGGATCTCGCCCTCGTGCTTGACCCCAACCAGTTCGATGAAACCGGAGAAGGAGTTGCCCTTGAGTTCCTCGAGCAGTTTACCAAGGTCCACGAAATAGGAGCTGAGTTCCTTATGAACCGGCTTCCCCTTCGGAATGATCATTATTGCCGCTCGTTGATATAGGTTTGGAGTTCCTTCATCACCTGGGGCTCAGCCAGTTTCAGGTTGGCCTGCGGATTGAAAAAAATGCCGATGAGGTGGGGATCCCGGTCCACCAACATCAAGGTTTTGTCGCTGAAGTTGACGGTGATGCTGTCGAAGTAGCTGATCCCGGAGTTCTTGCCGACGTTCTGCAGCTTGGCCGCGCAAAACGACAGAACCTGGGTGTAGAGTTCCACTTCCTCAAAGCTGCTGTTGGACAGGGGGGTCCCGTCCTTGAGCAGGGTGACCGCGGCGAGCACGCCGTCGATCTGCATCAGGTTCTTGATGAGCTTGATGTGGACCTGATCCTGGCCGGCCTGGCTTTCATCGAAGATCCGCATGCCTTCGAGGATCAGCTCGGACCACTTGATCTCGTTGGTCTTGATGTTGGTGCGGATGCCGTCCTCGATCTTGAATTCGCCTTCCGTGAGATGGATCGCCTTGTACACGGCTTCCGGGCCCACCAGGTTGTCGAACTGGGCGTGGGGGATGTCGCCGTTCTCAAAGTAGATCACACCGATTTTCCCCCGGTAGTTGAAGGTCAGCTTGGCGGTCTTCTTCTCCAGGCAGTTCAACTGAATCAGATTGACCAGATTGACTTCCTTGAGATTCCCAATCAGTGCCATTTGGTTTATCCAGTTTTTAGAATAAGTTGCCCGGCCGTTGACGGCATAGCTAAAAGTATCACGGCCCGACAATTCATGTCAAGGACCATTACAGCCCGAAACGCGCGGAAAACAAAGACTTCAACGGTTTTTCCAGGCCGGCGGCCGCCGGTCCACCCAGGCGGCGACCCCTTCGCTGAAATCCTCCAGGTCGGTCAGAATGTTCAGGTAGTCGGTGTACGATTCGTCGATGGAGCGCTGGAAGGTCTCGTGCTTGGCCCGGCGGAGGTTGCGCAGCATCAGCCCGGTCACCGGCGTGCTGATGGTGGACAGGTGCGCCAGGGTCTTCTTGAGCTCGACCACGAGCTCTTCGCGCGGGTGCACCCGGGACACCAGCCCCAGTTCGAGGGCCTGGGCGGCTGTCATCTCGTGACCCGTCAGGAAGGTCTGGAGCGACGCGGCGAAACCGGCCGACTGCCCCAGCATGATCGCGCCCACCGCGGGGAAAGTGCCGATGGCCAGGTTGTCGTACTGGAAGGTGGCCGCCGAGCTGGCCAGCACCAGGTCGAAGAAGGGGAGCAGGTCGCAGCCCCAGTTGCGGACCTTGCCGTCGACGAGGGCGAGGGTGAGGTAATCCACGTTGAGGAGGAACTCGCAGATGTTGCGGAAGCGTTCCAGGGCGGAGAACACCATCTCCCGGGTGTGCTCCGAGAAGTCCAGGCCGCCGATGAAGCTGGGACCCGAGGCGGACACAAGCAGGGCGGCCGTTTCCGCCTGGCCGGCGACCGACTCCATCAACTCGCTCCATTCGCCCAGCAGTTGCAGCGACAGGAGGTTGTCCGGCGGATTGTTCAGGGTGATGTGGGCCAGGCGGCCTTTAAGCTCGAAACGGAGCTTCTCGAACTGGGCCGAATCGTCTTGCATGGTCGCCTCCTCGCCATACGGAATGCCGCTACCGCCCTTCGCGAAAATGCGATATAATCAGCGGCTGAATTTTGCATCGTGGTGTCAGATATACCACCAAGATGGGGCGAATGCAAGAATCCACCACGGCCCGCGCGCAGGACGTCCAGGTCTCCCGGTGCGAGACGCTCGCCGGCGGCTATTTCCTCCTCGGCATCACCGCGCCGGAGGCCGCCGCCGCGGTCAAGCCGGGGCAGATATTCATGCTCGGCCTGCCCCGGCACACCCTGTCCGCCGATCCGTTGCTGAACCGCCCCCTGAGCGTCCTCGACGCGCCCGGCGCCGGCGCAGACGGAGAGATCCTCTTTCTGATCAAACAGGTGGGGCGGGGCACACGGCTGCTGGCCGGATTGCGGCCGGGCGACGGGCTGTTCGCCCACGGTCCGTTGGGCGGTACGTTCCCCGAGCCGCCGGCCGGCGGGACGACGGTCCTGGTGGGCGGCGGGGTGGGCATTGCGCCACTCTATTTCTGCCTGCGCCGCTTTCAGGTAAACGCCCGGCTGGTATTGTTCTATGGCGGGCGCACCGCAGCCGACCTGCCGCTGCGCGATCTCCTGGCGTCCACGGCGGGCCCGGACGTCCGGCTGGTGACCGAGGATGGCAGCCTCGGGGAACGGGGCCTGGTCACGGAGCCCGTCGCGCGCTACCTGAAACAGAATGCCGCGGACCGCATCTATTGCTGCGGCCCCAACGCGATGATGGCCGCCGTTCACTCCATCGGTGCCGCGGCCGGCCGGCCGGTGTGGGTGTCCATGGAGAATCGGATGGGTTGCGGCATGGGCGTGTGCCTGGGCTGCACGATTCCGGTGCGCGATGACCGCGGCGCCGCCATGCTGCGGGTATGCGCCGACGGCCCCGTCTTCGAGGCCGGGCGGATCGACTGGGAGCTCATCGCCCGGTCCCCAATCTAGTTTGCGGAGCGCCGATGGCCAAGCTGAAACTGATCCTGATCGCCGTGCTGTTCGTCGGAGTGGTGGGCTACCTGATCTACTCGGGCCTGCAGGAAACCACCGTCTACTACCACACCGTGGACGAAGTGCTGGCCGGCCAGGCGCATGACGGCGGACGGGGCGTGCGGGTCACCGGCACCGTCGTGCCCGGCTCGGTCCGGCGGGCCGCGGACGAGCTGGCCATGGACTTCCGCATCGCCGATCAGGCCGATCGGCCCGCTCTGACGGTCCACTACCAGGGGGTGATCCCTGACAATTTCAAGGAGGGGATGGCCGTTGTCGTGGAAGGCGACCTCAAGCCCGGACGTCGCGAGTTCGACGCCACCACCATCCTGCTGAAGTGCCCCTCGAAGTACGAGAAGGCGCCGGAACAGTCCTGACACCCGTCATCGAAAGGCAGAGCATATGGTGCTGGTGGGCAATTTTCTGATCGTCGCCACATTCGTCCTGCTGCTTTACGCCGTCGCCGCTGCGGTGGTGCGGCTCCGCACCGGCCGGCCGGCGTGGGCCGACACCGCCTGCCGGGCCATGTACGCCGCGGCCGCCCTGGCCACCGGCGCCGCCGGGCTTCTCCTCTGGGCGCTGGTCCGGAATGACTTCCGGCTGGAATACGTGGCGAGCTACACCTCCACGACGCTGCCCCTGGTCTACCGGATCACCGCCTTCTGGGCCGGCCAGGCGGGCTCGCTCCTCCTCTGGCTGCTCCTGCTGCTGCTGTTCGCCGCGGGGGCGCTGGCCGGGTTCCGCCGGCGCCACGCCGCGGTGGTCCCGCCCTTCATCCTCATCACGGCCGCCTCGGGTCTGTTCTTCAACCTGCTCCTGCTCCTGTTCACGAACCCGTTCCAGCGACTGGATGTGGCGATCGCCGAGGGGCGGGGCCTGAACCCGCTGCTCCAGAACGTGGGCATGATCTTCCATCCGCCGACGCTGTTCGTCGGCTACGTGGGCTTTACGGTGCCGTTCGCCTTCGTCATGGCCGCGTTGGCCGCCGGCGCCATGCCGCCCGACGGGCTGAAGATCATTCGCCGCTGGACGGTGTTCGCCTGGCTGTTCCTCACGGTCGGGATCATCCTCGGCGCGCAGTGGGCTTACGTGGAGCTGGGCTGGGGCGGCTACTGGGCCTGGGATCCGGTGGAAAACGCCTCGTTCATCCCGTGGCTCGCGGCGACGGCCTTCCTGCACACGTCCATCCTGCAGGAGCGCCACGGGGTGTTGAAAAAATGGAACGCGTTCCTGGTGGCGCTCACGTTCCTGCTGTGCATCTTCGGCACGTTCATCACCCGGAGCGGCTTCATCGAGTCGGTGCACGCCTTCGAACGCTCCACCATCGGGTATTACTTCCTGATCTTCATCGCCGCGATGCTGGCCCTGACCGGCGGCGTCATCGTCTGGCGCCGGCAGCTGCTGGCACCCGACCGGCCCACGGGCAGTTTCCGGTCCAAGGACGGACTGGTCGTGCTCACCAACCTGCTGTTGATGGGTTTCCTGGTCGTGGTGCTGGCGGGGACCATCCTGCCCACGCTGTCCGAACTGGCGGGCGGCCGGAAAATCGCCATCCAGGCGCCGTTCTTCAACGCGGCCGTCGTGCCGTTCGCCATCGCCTGCCTCGTTCTGCTGGGCGTCTGCCCGGTGGTGACCTGGTACCGGGCCACGGCGGCGGCGTTCCTGAAACCCGTGCTGGTGTTCCTGGCGGTGAGCCTGGCGGGCTTTGCGGCGACGGCGGTCTGGCTGCGGGGGCACCTCCCCGCGGCGGTCCTGGCCGGCCTCGGGCTGGGCGCCGCGGCGGCCATCGTCAGCGACGTGGCGCGCTCGGCGTGGATCCGCCGGCGGACCACCGGCGAGGGGTTCGGCACGGCGCTGGCGAACCTGCTCCGGAAGAACACCCGCCGCTACGGGGCCTACCTGGTCCATCTGGGCGTGGTGGTGTTCTGCATGGGTGTCGTGGGCTCGGCCTACTTCAGCCAGTCGTTTGACGCCACGGTGGAGCCGGGGCAGTCGTTTGCGGCCGGACCGTACACCGTCCGTTACGAACGCTTCGACCGGGCTGCCGATCCGGAAAAGGAAATCCTCCGCGCCGAGCTTCGCGCGCTGGAGGGCGACCGGGCCGCGGCGACGCTCCGGCCCGAAAAGCACTTTCACCGCCTGTTCGAGCAGCCGATGACCGAGGTGGCCATTCATTGCACGCCGGTCCGCGACCTGTACGTGATCTTCTCGCCGCTCAGCCTGTCCGGCCGGGCCAACTTCAAGGTGCTCATCAACCCGCTGGTGCTCTGGATCTGGGTGGGTGGCATCGTGATCACCCTGGGCGGGCTGCTGGCGCTCCTGCCGCGGTCCCGTCGCGCCCTGCTCCGGGAGCTGCCGGCCGAGGAGGCGTCATGATCGCGTCGCTGCTGGTGCTGGCCATCGTCGTGGCCGCGGTGCTCTACGTGCTGTGGCCGTTGCTCGGCAGGGCGCCGGCGGCAACGGCCGCCGCGGATGACATCCCGCCGGCAGCCGACCGCGAGGAGTTGGACGCGGCGCTGGCCGACCTGGAGTACGACCGGCGCGCCGGCAAGCTGCCGGACGAGCCGTACGCCGAACTCAAGGCGCAGCTGGAGAGCCGGCGGCGCGAGATCCGATAGCCCGAGCGAGCGTTTCGGAATGCCCGACAACGGCGTGCCAGTCCTGTCCCTGCGGGAGGTGCGCAAGCACTTCGGCGACGTGCCGGTGCTGCGCGGCATCAGCCTGGATGTCGCCCCGGGGACGTTCCTCGCCGTGGTGGGGCCCAACGGCGCCGGCAAGACCACCCTGTTCAACTGCATCTCCCGCGTCATGCGGCCCAGCTCCGGGACGATCCGGTTCCGGGGCGAGGACGTGAGCGGGCGCGACCTCGAGTTCCGACGGGCGCTGGGCTACATCTCCCACCAGCTCTTTCTCTACCCCGAGCTGACCGGGCGGGAGAACCTCCGCTTCTTCGCGCGGCTCTACGACCGGCCCGGCGATCCGGCCGCCCTGGATGAGATCCTGGCCGGGATGGGCCTGGCGGCGGCCGCGGACCGGCCGGTCCGGACCTACTCCCGCGGCATGAAGCAGCGGCTGGCCATCGCCCGCGCCCTGCTGCACCAGCCGGAACTGGTGCTGCTGGACGAGCCCTTCACCGGCCTGGACCAGCACGCCGCGGTGATCCTCCGGGACCTGCTCCGCAAGCTCAAAGGGGAGGGCCGGACGATCCTGATGATCAGCCACCAACTGGAGCACGCCGCCGAGCTGGGCGACCGGATCCTCGTGCTGGTCAACGGCCGGATCCGCGCCGATGTGGCCGCGGCCGAAACGGGGCCGGACCGTCTGGCGGCGCTCTATCTCGACGCCGTGAGCCGGCACGGGGGGGCGTCGTGAGCATCCTGCGCCTCGCCGCCTGGGTGGCCTGGAAAGATCTCCGCCTGGAGCTGCGCACCCGCCAGAATTTCCTGACGACCCTCCTGTTCGCCTTCATCGTCATCGTGGTGTTCAACTTCGCCTTCGATCCCGGCTCCCGGGCGGCGCGCGAGAGCGCCCCGGCCATCCTGTGGGTGGCGTTCCTGTTCGCCGGGATCCTCAGCCTGGCCAACGCCTTCGCCACGGAGCGCGAGGAGGGGTGCATGCTCGGCCTGCTGCTGGCCCCGGTGCCGCGCGGCGTGATCTTCCTGGGGAAATTCCTCGCCAACCTGGCGTTCCAGACCGCGATGGAGGCGCTGATCCTGCCCATCTTCGTCGTCTTTTTCAACATCCGGTTCGCCGGCGGCTTCCTGCCGTTCCTGCTGGTGGTGCTGCTGGTGAACGTGGGCTTCATCGCCGTGGGCACGCTGTTTTCGGCCATGACCATGGGCCTGCGCCTGCGCGAGGTGCTGCTGCCCATCCTGCTGTTCCCGGTGATCGTGCCGGTGGTCATCGCCGGCGTCAAGGCCACCGCGCTGCTGCTCCAGGCGCCGGCGGCGTCCGGCTGGATCCCCTGGGTGCGACTGCTGGCCGGCTTCGACTTGATCTTCGTGGTAGTATGTTACGCGGTCTTCCGTTACGTCGTCGAGGAAGCCGCCTGACGAACCGCCGGCGCGGGCCGGCATCTTGACCTCCGAACCGGCAGCATGACAACGGACACCCGACACGCTGACACCTGGGCCGCCTCTCCCGCCGGCGGCCGCGCCGGATTTGCGGCGCTGGCCGCCCTGACGGCGGCCGCCCTGGTGGGGGCGCTCTACATGGTGTTCCTCTACGCGCCGCGGGAGCGCGAGATGGGAGAGGTGCAGCGCATCTTCTATTTCCACGTGGCCTCGGCCTGGCTGGCCATGGTGGCGTTCGCGGTGGTGTTCGCGGGCAGCATCCTGTACCTGTGGCGCGGCCGGCTGCGCTTTGACCGCTGGGCGGCCGCCGCGGCCGAGATCGGCGTCCTGTTCACCACCATCGTGCTGGTGACCGGGCCGCTGTGGGCCCGGCCCGTCTGGAACACCTGGTGGACGTGGGACCCGCGCCTGACCTCGTCGCTGATCCTCTGGCTCATGTACCTGGTGTATCTCGTGCTGCGCGGCAGCCTGCCCGAGAGCCCCCGGATGCGCCAGTTCAGCGCCGTCTACGCCGTCGTCGCCTTCGCGGACATCCCCATCGTCTTCTTCTCCATCCGCTGGTGGCGCAGCATGCACCCGGTGGTGGTCTCCGGCCAGGGGATGAACCTGGAGCCGGAGATGGTCCATACCCTGATCGCCTCGTGCGTGGCGTTCACCCTGCTGTTCGCGCTGCTGTTCCGGATGCGCCTCGGGATCGAGTGGGCGCGGCTGGAGGCCCAGCGCCTGCGCCGGATTCTGCTCGAGAGGGAATGACAGATGAACGGCTACCTCTTTGCGGCCTACAGCTTCATCCTGCTGCTGCTCTTCGGTTACATCGTCGGCCTGCACGGCCGGCTGCGGCGGCTGGCCCGCGAGCTCGAAGCGCTCCGGCTGGCTCTGCGCGACGAGGAGGACGCCTGATGGGGATCGCCGGCTTCCGCTGCGGCGAATGCGGCGGGGAGAAATTTCCGGCGGGCGTCCGGCTCCTCCTGTGCCCAGCGTGCGGGGACAAGATCCATGCCGGCTGCTGGCCGCGCCACCGCGACCGCCACTTGGCGGCGGACCCCGGCGCCAAGCTGGACGCGGACGCGCGCCGCGGCACCATGGGCGACTACGGGATCATCCGCTGGGCGGATCCGCCCCCGTCCGGCCGCGGCGGCGACTGAATCGGACCCGCTCCCCCGCCGAGCATTTTTTTTGACAACGCCCGGCGGAGCATGTATATTAATTGGGTTTTTGCGAAACCCCGACCCACACCGCCACGATCAGAACTGGGATCATGAACTACTGGCTGACGCAATCATTTTCCGGCTACCTGTCGCAACACATGAACGAACTGATCGTCATCGGCATCGTCGTCTGCGCGCTGTTCATCGTGATCGTCTACCTGACCTTCTTCCGCCGGCGCCACGAGCCGGGCATCCAGCAGCTCATCGAGACCCAGTTTCTGGAAAAGACGCGCAATCTGCCCACGAAGGAAGAGATCCTCAACGCCATCGTCGAGTTCGACCGCTACCCTTCGTTCATCCGCATCCTGACCGCCGTGCTCAACCAGTTCACCATGGATTACCTGTACAGCTACGGCGAGCTCGTCAAGGCTTTCAGCACCCTGGTGGACTTCCCCAAATCGGGTTTGGGCATCTCCGCCGCCCAGCGCGCCGCCATGATCACCATGGTGCGGGTGTTCACCAGTTCCGACTTCATCAGCCAGAAATGCGGCGAAGTCCTCGATGAGAACTTCGACCGCTTCATGGACGAAGCCTCCGCCAGCTGAACGGACACACCCGTTCCCAATCACCTCTTGCAGCACTGCCGCATATTCTGAAGGGTTGCACGGCTCGCGACGCGCCATCGAGTTGCGGCGTTTCGGGACGCCGTGCCCGCTCCCGGTCGGACGGGTCGTCCGTTCGCCGTCATGCGGCATCTTAGATGGGGTAAGATGCAACGCACATTCAGAACGGGAGGGCATATGAAATCATTGTGGCCCGTTGCTGTACTGCTGATGGGATTGACGTGGGCGGCCGCCGCGGCGCCGCCAACCGACGCACCGGAGGGCGGCGCCGACATGCTGCCCGTCCTGGTGACCGCCGACTGGCTGGGCGCCCGGCTGCAGGACCCCGACCTGGTGGTGATCCAGGTGTGCGCCACCCACCGCGAATACCGGCGGGGGCACATCCCCGGCGCCCGTTTTCTGTGGTCGTCATGGCTGATCCCGTCCACGCCGGAGGCCACCGCGGTGATGCCGGAGCTGGAGACCGCGCGGGCCATCCTGGCGGGATACGGCGTGGGCCCCGGTTCCCGGATCGTGCTGTACGGTGAACGAGGCCGTGAAACGGCCGTGGCGCGGATTTTCGTCACGCTCGAATACCTGGGCCTGGCCGGCCGGGTGGCAGCGCTGGACGGCGGCTTGCCGGCCTGGCTGGAGACGGGTCAGACCTTGTCGCTGGTTGCGCCGGCGGTCACCGCCGCACTCCCCGACCTGCGAGTCCGGCCGGAGCTGCTGGCCGACGCCGACTGGCTGAACACCGCGCGGACGCAGCCCGGCGTGGCCGTGGTGGACGCCCGCCCGACCCCGGCATTTCGGGGTGAAAGCGGCGGCGCGCCCCGGCCCGGCCACATCCCGGGCGCGGGCAACCTGCTGACCACCGAGTTGCTGGACAAAAACGGCCGGTTCAAACCGCGGCCGGCCCTCGAACAACTCTTCCAGGCGGCTGGCGTCGCGCCGGGCGATCAGGTGATTGCGACCTGCAACGTGGGCATGTCCGCGAGCCTGCTGTACCTGGCGGCGCGCCATCTCGGGTACGCGGCCCGATTGTACGACGGCTCGTTCGAGGAATGGAGCGACCGCGCCGAGCTGCCCCTGGAAATCACGCCGGCAGCGCCGCCGCCTGCCGGGAAATAACCCCCCCGGCATTCGAGTCGGGCCGAAAGAACCGAAGGCTCCCCGTGCGGGGAGCCTTCGATGGCGTCATCGGTTCGGGTCAGCGGCCGCGTCTAGGAGCAGCCGCTGGTCTCGCCGCAGTTGGGGCACTTGTAGCAGGCGCCGTTGCGGACCATGATGGAACCGCACTGGAAGCAGGGGGGCGCGTCGGGCTGCAGCTCCAGCAGCAGCGGCTTCTGGGTGGCGGGCTCGGTCCGGGCCGCCTTCTTCGACTCGGCGGCCGGCGCGGCGGCGGGCTCCTCGACGGGGATGATGCCCAGCTTCTGGTGCTCCTCCTCCGGGAGGAACTTCAGCGCCAGCCATTTGAAGATGTAGTCGAACAGCGATTTGGCGTACGGGATGTGCGGGTTGCCGGTGAAACCGGACGGTTCGAACCGCGTGTGGGTGAACTTCTCGACGAGGACCTTGAGCGGCACGCCGTACTGCAGGGCCATGGACACGGCGGTGGCGAAGCCGTCCATGACGCCGGAGATCACGCTCCCCTCCTTGGCCATGACCACGAAGATCTCGCCCGGCGAGCCGTCCTCGTACATGCCCACCGTGATGTAGCCCTCGTGGCCGCCGATGGCGAACTTGTGGGTGATGGCCCGGCGCTCGTCGGGGAGCTTTTTCCGGACCGGCCGGTAGACCACTTTCTCCTCGGCCGCCGGCTTGGTTTCGGCGGTGGTGGACAGCGGCTGGATCTGCTTCGAGCCGTCGCGGTAGATGGCGATGGATTTGAGCCCCATCTTCCAGGCTTCCATGTAGGTCTGGGAGATGTCCTCCGGCGTGGACTCGTTGGGCATGTTGACCGTCTTGGAGATGGCGCCCGACAGGAACGGCTGGACGGCGGCCATCATCCGCACGTGGCCCATGTGGTGGATGGTGCGGCTGCCCTGCGCCGGTTTCAGCGCGCAGTCGAAGATGGCCAGGTGCTCTTCCTTCAGGAGCGGGCACCCCTCGATGGTGCCGTGTCCCTCGATGTAGTTGAGGATCTTGCGGACCTTCTCGTCGGGGTAGCCGAGGCGCGTCAGGGCGGCCGAGACGGTGCTGTTGACGATCTTGATGCCGCCGCCGCCGACGAGCTGCTTGTACTTGACGAGCGCCAGGTCGGGCTCGATGCCGGTGGTGTCGCAGTCCATCATGAAGCCGATGGTGCCGGTGGGGGCGAGCACCGTGGCCTGCGCGTTGCGGAAGCCGTGCTGCTCGCCTTCCTGGATCACCTGGTTCCAGACCTCGCGCGCCTGCTTGTACAGGTCGGGCGAGACGTTCTGCGGATCGATGTACTTGAGGGCGTCGCGGTGGTAATGCATGACCTCGAGGAACGAGGTCTTGTTCTTCGGATAATGGGCGAAGGGGCCGAGCTGCTCGGCGATCTTCGCCGAGGTGAGGTAGGCCTGGCCGGTCATGATCGCGGTGATGGTGGCTGCGTAGTCCCGGCCCTGGTAGCTGTCGTAGGGGAGGCCCATGAACATGAGCAGCGCGCCGAGATTGGCGAAGCCGAGGCCGATGGGGCGGAACTCGTGGGAGTTCCGGTCGATCCTCGGCGTCGGGTAGCTGGCCGCGTCGACGATGATCTCCTGGGCGGTGAACACCACCTCGATGGCCTTGCGGAAGCTGACGGCGTCGTACTGTCCGTCCTCGGTGGCGAAGCGGAGCAGGTTCAGGCTGGCCAGGTTGCAGGCGGAGTCGTCGAGGAACATGTATTCACTGCACGGGTTCGAGGCGTTGATGCGGCCGCTGCTCTTGCACGGGTTCCAGCGGTTGATGGTGGTGTCGAACTGGATGCCCGGATCGCCGCAGGCGTGGGCCGAATCGGCGATGAGGCGCATCAGGTCGCGGGCCTGGAATTCGTGAACCATCTCGCCGTTGGTGATGGCCTTGGTCCGCCAGGGTTCGTTGTTCTCCACGGCGCGCATGAAATCGTCGGTCACGCGGACGGAGTTGTTGGCGTTCTGGAAGAAGATGGAGCTGTACGCCTCGCCGTCGAGGGACGCCTCGTAGCCGGCGTGCACCAGGGCCTGGGCCTTGCGCTCCTCCTTCACCTTGCACTGGATGAAGTCGACGATGTCCGGGTGGTCGATGTTCAGGATGACCATCTTGGCCGCGCGGCGGGTTTTGCCGCCGGACTTGATCACGCCGGCGAAGGCGTCGTAGCCCTTCATGAACGAGACCGGCCCCGACGCGGAGCCGCCGCTGGCGAGCTTTTCCCGCGAGGAGCGGAGCGACGAGAGGTTGGTGCCGGTGCCCGAGCCGAACTTGAAGAGCCGGCCCTCGGTCTTGGCCAGCTCCAGAATCGAGTCCATGGTGTCCTCGACCGAGTTGATGAAGCAGGCCGAGCACTGGGGCTTCGGCTCGCAGCCCACGTTGAACCAGACGGGCGAATTGAAGGCGACCTTCTGGTTGACGAGCAGGCAGGTCAGCTCGTCGGCGAACACCCGGGCATCGCTCGCTTCCTGGAAGTAGCCCAGCTCGGTGCCCCAGCCGGTGATGGTTTCCACCACTCGGCTGATGAGCTGCTTGACGCTGTACTCGCGGCTGGGCGTGCCCAACTGGCCGTGAAAATACTTCGAAGCGACGATATTGGTCGCGGTCATGGACCAGTCGCTGGGCACTTCTACGCCCGGCTGCTCGAAGATCACCTCGCCCTTGCTGTTGGTGATGCGGGCATCGCGGGTTTCCCATTCCAACTCATCGAAGGGGTGGCGGTTTTCCTGGGTAAAAAACCGATGGAACGTCAATCCTTTCTTTGGTTTAGACTGCCGCCGGGTGTTTGAAGACGAAGGTTCCACAGCCAATTGTTTATCGAGTTCCATCCCTGAATCTCCTCCAGAATCGTGCGTAGCCCGTAGGTTTAGCGCAATTGTTCAAATTATGGCCCATGTGTCCGGGCATGTCAAACGAAAAGTACTATATTTTGTAGATATAAAAATCTCTAACACAATATATTGTATCTTTAGGACTACGTGTACTTTAGCGTTAACATGCGCTTCACAATCCGGCCAAACCCTTGCGGGGTGGACCGCTCCGCTGGGGACCCCGACTGGAGCGGCTTTGATGCAGATTGAGCATCGAATTTGTACTATAATTCACATTTCCTTGTCGGAGCCGACGGGACGACGGGCACTCGAGCGAGGCGGCGCCGGCCATTCCCGCCGTCGGGCGGGTAGGTGGGACGCAGCCGGTGAATCGCAACCACGCCGTCTTCGATCGGGAGTCGCCGCACATCGCCGCTGCGAGGGTGAGAGGTGAAACAGCTCATCGTGAACGCCGACGATTTCGGCGCCAACGCGGGCGTCAATCGGGGTGTCCTGGCGGCGTATCATGCCGGCGGGCTGTCCAGCGCCACGTTGATGGCGGCAGGGGAGGCGTTCGCCGAAGCGGCGGCAATGGCCCGCACCGCGCCGGAGCTTGGCGTCGGCGTCCACCTCGTGCTGGCCGGCGGGCTGCCGCCGGTAGCCCCGCCGGCCGACGTGCCGACCCTGGTGAGCGCGGACGGGCGGCTCTGGCGGGACCTCGGAGCGTTCGCCCGCCGCTGGGCCGCCGGTCGCATCGATCCGGCGGACGTGGAGA
>JAGOHA010000197.1 GCA_017996395.1 Acidobacteriota bacterium
CCAGCGGCCAGATCCTCATCTTCGATCCGGAAGATTTTTACCGGCAGCACTACTCCCGGCTCTTCCACGCGGCGCTGCGGATCCTGCGCGACCGCCATCTGGCTGAAGACGCCGTCCAGGAAGCGTTCAAGAACATTTTCCTGCACCTGAAAGAATTCCGCGGGGAGAGCCGGATGGAGACCTGGATGACCCGCATCGTCGTCAATGTCTCGCTGGGGTACATCCGCAAACACAAGGTCCGCCTGAAGGGAGAAGTGGCTCTGGATGCCGGGGAAACTCCCCTCGTGGCCCAGCTGCCTGACGCCGGCACCGATCCCTTCACGACCACCCGGCGTCGGGAACTCCGCCAGATTCTGAACCAGGCCATGGGCCAACTTCGGGCCATCCACCGCCAGGTCATCTACCTGCACGACATCCAGCAGCACACCCTGGAGGACATCGCCCGGCTGCTGCGAACGCCCATCGGCACCGTCAAGAGCCGGCTCTTTTACGGCCGCCGCGAGTTGCAGCGCATTCTGGAACAAGTGACCGCCCGCCAGGCATATCACCTATTGTGAGGACGTGACGGCACGACCCACCAAGATCCGGATCCCATCGGGGATCCGGTCTTTTTTTGCGCCTGTGCGAGTGGCGCGTCGACCGGTCAATACCGGTACAGAATCTTGACGATTTCGTCGATGACGGTCTTGGGCGCGTCGTTTCCCGGCGGGACGTTGTTGACGATGACGCAAAAAGCCACCAGCCGGCGGGACGCGGTGCGGACATAACCGGCCATGGAGACCACCGTGGACAGCCGCCCCGTCTTCGCCAGCACATTGCCGGCGGTGCGGCCGTTCAGCCGGTATTTGAGCGTCCCCTCCCGGCCGGCTTCGGGAAGCAGCGCGGCGAAGCGCTCAAAATCGGGCGCCGTAGCGATCAGGCACAGCCAGTCGGTCATCAACCGCGGTGTCACCAGGTTGCGCCGGCTCAGGCCGGAGCCGTCCGCCATGGCGATGTTTTGCCGCGGCTCCATGAGCTGCGGCCACAAGCCGTAAACCGCCTGGATGCCGGCCTCGCGATCGGTGCTTTCGGGCGGCACCTGGCCGCGAGCCAGGTTGCGCAGCAGGACTTCCGCATAATTGTTGATGCTGCGTTCCATCACCGGCACCAGGATCTGCTCCAGGGGCTGACCCTCGATCACGGCCAGCCGCGTCCCCGGCTCCGGCGGCGGGGCATCGGGGAGGTAGGCCCGGCGGTACCGCGCCCCGGCCCCGCCACTCACCGGCACACCCAGCCGCAGCAGTTCATCCCGGATCCAGCGGGCGGCGGTCAGTGCGGGATCGCTGACGGCCACGCGGAGCACCCGTCTGGACGCTCCGCTTGGAAACCGGCCGCTCACGATGAATTCGTCGGTGTCGAACGGCTTGTAGACGATGAGATCGTCCGCACCGGCGCTCCGGGCGGTCACGGCGAGATTTCGCACCTGGGACTGCAGAAAGGCGGGCACCGCCTCGATCTGGGGTGGCTGGCCGGGCTCGCCGGGCGTGATCCGCAGCTCCATGATGCCATCATTCAGGGCCAGTGCGCTGACCTTGGCGCCGTACGCCCACTGGAACTCCTCCCAGCTCCAGTCGGGACCGTACGGTTCGTCGAGCTGGGCGGTGGCGTCGCCGATGACGTCGCCCTCGACCTTCCGGATCCCCGTCCGCCGAAGCAGTTCCAGAACGAACGACTGCACCGGACGCGCCGGATCGTCTTCGAAGAAACGGAATGACCACGATGGGTCGCCGCCACCGCGAATGATCAGCGGGCCGCGCAGGGTGCCGTCCTTGTCCAGCCGGCCGGTGGTGGCAATCTCGGTCCGGAAGCGGTGGTCAGGGCCGAATGTCCGCCACGCCGCGTAGCCGGTGAGGAGCTTCTGGATGGACGCCGGCACGAACAGGCGGCGCTCGTTCCACGCGTAGAGCGAGGTGCCTTTCTGGACATCCATGACGGACACGCCCCAGAATCCGGGCGGATGGCCGGGCCGGTCGAGCACTTTCTTGATCTGTTTGGCGACCTGGGCCCCCGACAGGTGGTCGGCGGCGGGAGCCCCAGCAGCGGTCGGCGCCAAGCCCGCCAGCAGCAGTGCCAGGAACAGGAGGAGTCTCCGGCAAGCCACGGTCGGATGCGCCCGGGCCCCCATCTCAATCCTGCTGAACATGGAAGATGAAATTGTCCGTGAAGCGGAACCGGCCCACGTGGGCCACCACATAGACCAGGGCGTCCCGGGTCACCCGTTCCAGCGGTTCCAGGTTGCCCGGGTCCAGGATGCCGACAAACCGGACGTGCAGCAGGGGCTCGCGGCCCATCAGCTCATGCATCCGTTGGATGATCCTGGCGACCGACTTCTCGCCGGCCATGAGCTCCTCCCGAGCGGCGCCCAAAGCCTGGCAGACTTTCAGTGCGACGCCTTTTTCGGCGTCGCCGAACAGCCCGTGGAACGACGAGTACGGCAGGCCGTTCTCGTCGCGCACGGTGGGACTCAGCACGGGCTCGGTCCGCAGGTCGAGGTCTCTGATCAGCCGTTTCAGGATGAGGAAGTCGAGGTAGTTTTTTTGCGCCACGAACACGAAATTGGGTCGGAACAGATTCATGGCCTGGAGATAGACGGTTGCCAGACCGGTCAGGTACTGGTCGGTCTCGATGCCCCGGAAGCGCTGATCCAGTTTGTCGAGGCGCACATGGGTGCGGTGATCCATCGGGCGCAGCTCCTCGCGGCCGGGGAAACAGGCATAATCCACGCCTTCCGACGCGAGCAGCTCGATATCCGCCGGGCGTTGTTCCTTGAGGCGGAGCAGCGTCTCATCGTCCTGGACGAGGGCGGGGTTAGCGTAGACCATCACCAGCACGGAATCGGCCATCTCGCGCGCCTTCCGGATCAGGGCCAGGTGCCCCTCGTGCAACAGGCCCATGGCGGAGACGAAACCCAGTTTGGTTTCGCCGGACTGGAAACGAGCGGCCATCTCCCGGATCTGATTGGGTGATTCCAGGATTTTCATGGGTCATCCCCGCGCGGGCGGCGCATAGTACTGCAAACCCGTCACGTTTTTGAACCGCAAAAACTTGATGAAATCGTCGGTTTTGGCGCCGGTCACGGTGAAATCGATCTGCTCGGTTTCCAGCACCAGGACCGGAACGCGCGTCCGCTGCTGGTATTGGAAAAAGAAGTGCTCGTAGGCCTGGATGAGATCCTTCAGGTAGGACGGCGGGATCCGTCCCTCCATCGGAACATTGCGTCGCTCGATCCGCTCCAGCAGGGTGACGACATCCGCCTTGAGATAGATGACCAGGTCGGGCTGGATGAGGTAGTCCGACATCGCCTCGTACAACTTGTTGTAGATGACCAATTCCTCGTCATTGAGGTTCAGGCAGGCGAACAGCTTGTCCTTCTCCAGCAAGAAATCCGAGATGACCGGGGCGGGACTGGGAGACTGCCGCGTCAGCTCCCGCATCAGCGTCCAGCGCTGGGCCAGAAAAAAGAGCTGGGCCTTGAACGCGGCGCCCGGCTGTCCATCATAGAAGGCGGTGATGTGGGGATTTTCCCACGGCTGGTCCAGCACCGCCCGGCCCTGAAATTCTTCCGCCAATCGCTTGGCCAGGGTGGTTTTCCCCACGCCGATGGGCCCTTCGATGACGAGGTACTTGAAATTCATAACACTCGGAAATATTAGGGTTTAGCCACAGGCCGGATTATAGAGGAAGGCCGGGCCATTTGCAATACCATTCCACGGCATGCCGGTCGTCGCATGCGGCCAGCAGCTGCGTGACGGTCCGACCGAGCACGGGATGCCGCACGTTGGGAGCGATTTCCGCCAGCGGCACCAGCACGAACCGCCGCCGGGCCATGCCGGGGTGGGGAATGATCAGATCGGACTCGGCGAT